>JABDQW010000041.1 GCA_013042055.1 Gammaproteobacteria bacterium
TTTTTTCCAAAAAATTACACGAAATTACATACGTTTTCATAATTTTACATATAATCAATGGCTAATATACTGTTTCAGCGGCGGGAATACTGACGGTGCCAGGCCGGGCATCCGGTTGATCCGCGCACTCACGAGGTCGACCCGGATGACTGAAAAAAATAAACCAGCAAACAAGAAAGTCGTCAAGAAAAAGGTGGCAAAAAAGACTGCGGGCAAAGTGACTGGGGAGCGGCGCACGGCAATCAAGGATCGACGTGCCGATGACAAGATCATGCCGGGTCTGTTGAGGAACCTGGAAGGCGTTTTTGAAAAAATTCATCGTGACAACCTCAACCGTGACCGGGCACAGGAGCAGATCGCGGAAGAATTTGCCAGCCATATGCAGGATGCTTTCAATAATATGCACGATCAGCTTGAGGAACGCGAGCAGTTGTTGGACGCGAAACTGAAGAGCATTGATCGCACTCAAAGCTACCAGTTGAAGCGCGTCAAGCTGCTATCGATACCGGTGGCGGCACTGTCGATGATTGCGGTGGTGTACTTGTTTTACGTGGTGCGCGTGATGGAAACCTCGATGACCAGTATGTCACAGGATATGCATCAGATCACGGCCTACATGGACTCGATGAGCCATGATACTCATTCTTTGACAGCCAACACGACCAAGATGACAGCTAACACGGCTGAAATGAATGCGCAGATGGAGACCATGAACGGGAACGTCGGTAACATGAATGCGCAGATGGAAACCATGAACGGGAACATCGGTAACATGAATGCGACCGTTGGTAACATGAGGTACGACGTCTATAACATGTCGCGTACGGTATCACCGGCCATGTCCAGTGTTAACCGGTTTATGCCTTGATAGGTTTTTGGTTGATTCGCCTTAGTTGCCGGTTTTGGTGTTCCGTGCTGGCGCGACACTTAATTGTCTGTATTACGCAATTCGTTGATGGACCCTCGTGTATAAAACCTAATTCTTGCTAAACCGCAGAGGCGCGGAGCACATCGTTTGCTTTCGTAGGAGCGGCTTTAGTCGCGAACATCAGCAATTCGCGACTAAAGTCGCCTACAGCAAATCTGAATTCCAGGAATCATTGATCGAAGAGATGCAAAGATTAGACTCTGCGTCTCCGCGTCTCTGCGGTAAATTCAGCTTTTTCGCCTTGACTCGTCAATTGCGCGAACGATCTGGATTAGTCCCCAACGTCTATCAGCGAATGACGTCATACAGTTAAAATAAAACGATTTTTTTCGGTGTCGCGTTTCCCATCTATAACTTTCGGGTAACGTCGCCGACATCATGTGCTTAAATACGCGGGCCTTGAAACGAAAACTAAAATGACGTGCTCATGAGTGCCTCGCTAAAGCTATATCACTGGATTGACAAGAACTTTTTAGAACTTGGCCGCGAAATGCGGCTGTCTTATCTGCCGCCGTTGATGGTCTATGTCGCGGCCGGTGTCTCTGGGCTGACGGGCATCGTCGGTACCTTCTTCGTCAAAGAATATCTCGGTCTATCGGCTGAGTTTTTGGCGGCATTGGGATTCTGGGCGGGTATCCCGTGGGCTTTGAAAATGCCGCTGGGTCACCTGGTCGATTTGATCTGGAAATTTAAATCGGTATTGGTGTTCATTGGCGCCGGACTGATCGCGGCGAGTTTGTTGATAATGGTCGGGCTGTTGTCCGATCCCGAGATGATGCGACAGATCATGCCGGCTGAGGCCTGGTATGTTATCAGCGCCTTACTCGCCCCAGTCGGCTATGTGCTACAGGACGTGGTGGCTGATGCGATGACGGTGGAGGCGGTGCCACGGTTCGACAAGCAGGGTCAGGCATTCGATGCTGAAACCAAACGTTTGATGCATACTACGATGCAGACCCTGGGGCGGGTCGCAATTATTGGCGGCGGTGTGCTGGTCGCGTTGATGAACGTGTACATGTTCAGCGATGTGGAAACGCTGGCGGAGTCTCAGAAGGTGAAAGTGTATACGGACATCTATCAGCTGGCCATGGTCATACCCGTGGTTTCGGTGCTGGGTGTTCTGCTGGGGTATTACCTCAAATGGGGGCAATTCAAGCAGCTGCGGCTGTCAGGACACGGTCGTGTCGAAGCCTGGCACATGATCAATGTACAAGAACGAGCGCCGGCGCCGAACTGGTGGATCCTCGGTGGCAGCCTGGTGTTCGTGGTGTTTACCTTGAGCATGGGGCTGGGAGACATGCCCTATAACCAGGAGATAATTTTTGTTGGCTCGATGACCATCATCGTGTTCTTGATGTTTCGTTTGACCAAGGTGCTGGATGCCGATTCGCGTCGGGTTCTGGTTGGTACGGCCATCATCATTTTCGTCTACCGCGCTGTACCTACACCGGGGCCGGGTGCAACCTGGTGGATGATTGATGTGCTGGAATTTGATCAGCGGTTTCTTTCGGTGCTGTCTCTAATCGCAGCCACGATAACCTTATTCGTCATGTTTCTGTTTCGGCGCTTCATGGCGGAAAAGTCGATCGCGTATATCGTCGTGTTTCTGACGATCGTGAGTACGGCGTTAACCTTTCCGATCGTCGGTATGTATTACGGCTTTCACGAATGGACCGCGGCGCATACCGGTGGCATTGTCGATGCGCGTTTTATCGCTATCGTCGACACGGCGCTGGAATCACCGCTAGGACAGGTTGCAATGATTCCAATGTTAGCCTGGATCGCCAATTCCGCGCCGGCGCAGCTCAAGGCGACCTTTTTCGCGGTGATGGCGTCCTTTACCAACCTGGCGTTATCGGCCAGCCAATTGGGAACCAAGTATGTCAACCAGATTTTTACTATCACACGTGAAGTGAAGGACCCGGTGACCGGTGAAGTAACAGTGCCCGCCAATTACGATGAGTTGGGTATTTTGCTGATCACCGTCACCTTGCTGGTTTTTGCGTTACCTTTGCTCACGGTCATCATCGTGAGACAAATCCGCTTGCAAAGCGCTTAGCCAACTTGCCCCCAAAATCCGCAAGATAGAGGGTGCCGGGATGGGAGGGGCTAGCAACTCAATGGCAGTGACACCGCTGATTTCGGCAATGATATGCCGTTCGAATCGTTTCGTCATCTGAATGCTGATTTCCCCGTGTTCTGATTTATGTTTATACTGTTCCTAATCGAGGCATTCAAGATCGAACTAAAACCATTGAATTGCAATATGTGGATTACGCACCCTGTTCTGCGATTAATTTTAGGATTGAGCCTAATTTGGTTCACACATGCTACCATGGCACAGGTCAGCGCAACGAAACGGGCTTACCTAGTTGAAATCGATGGCGCGATCGGTCCCGTAACCCAAGAGCTGATCGTGCGCACTATCGATAATGCGGAAGCCGATGGCGCATCCATGGTGATTTTGCAAATGAACACACCCGGTGGTCTGGATCACTCCATGCGTGAGATCGTTCAGGCCATACTCGATGCGCATGTTCCAGTGATCACTTATGTCTCGCCGCAGGGTTCGCGCGCAGCCAGCGCAGGCACTTACATCCTGTATGCCAGCCATGTTGCAGCGATGGCGCCTGCGACCAACCTCGGGGCGGCAACGCCGGTGCAGCTTGGTGGAACGCCCGACCCACCGATTGACCCCACTGGAAACCAAGACGCAGACAAAGGCGATGATGACAAGACCAGTATGGAGAAAAAAATCATCAATGATGCGACGGCCTACATCAAAGGCCTGGCAGAGCTCAGGGGACGTAATGTGGAATGGGCTGAGCAGGCCGTGCGCGAAGCTGCCAGCTTGACTGCAGATGAGGCGCTGGAGAAGCAAGTCATTGACATTGTTGCTGTCGATCTTACGGCACTCCTTAAGCAGCTCGATGGCCGTCAACTCAATGTCAAGGGACGGAGTGTCACGCTCGATACCGATGGTTTGATCATTGAACGCATCACGCCGGATTGGCGTTCCAGCGTGCTCGCCATCATCACCAATCCAAATATCGCCTATGTGTTGATGCTCGTGGGCATCTATGGCCTAATTATGGAATTTTCAAATCCGGGCAGCATATTACCCGGTGTCGTCGGTACGATCAGCCTGCTGCTCGCTCTTTATGCCTTCCAGGTGCTACCGATCAACTACGCTGGCCTGGCATTGCTCGGCATCGGCCTGGCGTTTATCGTCTCGGAACTGTTTGTCACCAGTGGCGGCATACTCGGCATGGGTGGTGTGGTAGCCTTTACGGTCGGTTCGATCATGCTATTCGACGATGAATATATCGCCGTTTCGATACCATTGATCGGTGGCACGGCCCTGGTGGCTGCAGGATTCATGCTCTGGATCCTAAGAAAGTTCGCCACGCTCAGGCATAGCCAGGTGGTCAGCGGAGCCGAGTTCATGATAGGCCGCAGCGGCGAAGTGCTCGATGGATTCAAACGGCGGGGTCGGGTGGAAATCGACGGTGAGTCCTGGCTGGCCGAGAGCAAGGTACCTATGACCGCAGGACAAAAAATTCGTGTTGATGCCATTAACAAACTCGTTCTAAAAATAGAGCCGGTTGACGATACAACCGGGGAGGAATAGCCATGTACTTGTTGCAATACATAACGCCGGCCTTATTGGTGTTGGCAATTATCATCTCAGCGGTTCGCGTCTTGCGAGAATACGAACGTGGTGTAATCTTTTTCCTCGGGCGCTTTCAGAAGGTTAAAGGGCCGGGCTTGATCATCGTCATCCCGGTTATTCAGAAAATGGTACGAGTCGATCTGCGTGTCGTCACCTATGATATACCCACGCAGGATCTGATATCTCAAGATAATGTCACTGTTCGTGTCAGTGCGGTGTTGTATTTTCGCGTAATCGATCCCGAACGTGCGATTATCCAGGTCGAACAGTACTTCAATGCAACCAATCAGTTGGCACAGACCACCTTGCGTTCCGTATTGGGTCAGCATGACCTCGACGAAATGCTGTCACAACGCGAAAGGCTGAATGCCGATATCCAGAATATTCTCGATGAACAAACCGCGTCGTGGGGAATCAAGGTGACCAACGTGGAGATCAAGCATATTGATCTGAATGAGAGTATGATTCGCGCCATCGCCAAACAGGCCGAAGCTGAACGCGAGCGTCGTGCAAAGGTCATTCACGCCGAGGGTGAATTACAGGCGTCTAGAAAGCTGTTCGAAGCCGCAGAGGTGATGTCGGCAAATCCACAAACGCTGCAGTTGCGCTACCTGCAAACACTGAATGATATCTCAAGTGAAAATGCGTCGACAATCGTGTTTCCGCTGCCGCTAGAAATTTTCAAGGCATTCGAAGCTAGAACGCAATCGCGAGATAAATAGTGCCTGTCCTGCATTTTTTGCCAGGCGGCGAAGCACACTGAAAAGGCATTGGCACTGGCCAATATTCGATGCTAAATGGTCACCAGGGGTTGACAAAAATTTACGGTTGATGGTCGCGCTTTTATGGACAGATTCGACTCTTCTGGCTAAATTCTGATGGAGAAAGTAATACTTGGCGGAAGGCTATATGTCCGATCATATAGATACACTCGATGACCTGAATAAACACATACCACTGAAACAAAAACTGACCAGTGCCCATCAGGTCATCAAAAAGAAACTGCCGTTCGTTGCACGGATTGCAATCGCTATATACGATCAAGATACCCGTGTGTTGAAGACCTTCATCCACAGCAGTGATGAAACAACACCGCTGGAAAACTATCATGCACTCATCGATGATGCACCATCGCTGAAGGGCATTCTTAACCAGGGCCGACCTCGAGTAATCAATAATTTTCTGACCTTTGATCACAACGACAACGAGCACAATAAGCGGTTGGGTCGAGCGGGGTATGCAGCCAGTTACACCATGCCGATATTCAACAACGGCGACTTCGTCGGATTTGTCTTTTTCAATTCGTTTCAGTCCGGCGTTTTCGACGAGCATGCGCTCAGTCAGCTCGATGTATTCGGCCATTTGATTTCGCTGTTGATCATAAGTGAAATATCGAATATTCAAACGCTAGCAGCCGCACTCAAAACCAGTGGAAAAATTACCCATTTGCGAGATCCTGAAACAGGTTCGCATCTGGACCGCATGTCACGTTACAGTCGATTAATTGCCAGTGCTTTGGCCGATAAATACCAACTCGAAGATGATTACATCGAACACATTTTCATGTTTTCGCCGTTGCATGATATCGGCAAAATCGGTATCCCTGATGATATCCTGATGAAGCCGGCCAGGCTCGAGCCGAATGAGATGGAAATCATGAAGTCCCATACAGTAAAAGGTCGAGAAATTATCGATGAAATTCTTCACAATTTCGGCCTGGATGCGGTCGACTATGTCAATATTCTGAGGAACATTGCCGAATTCCATCATGAGTCGGTCAACGGCGCTGGATATCCTGCTGGTAAGATAGGTGATGAAATTCCACTAGAAGCTCGCATTGTTGCCGTCGCCGATATATTTGATGCGCTAACAAGCCGTAGGGTTTATAAACATGCGTGGACAAATGAAGCGGCATTTCACGCATTGCACCAGCTTGCAGGTGAAAAGCTTGATCAGGATTGTGTCAAAGCGCTCCTGGAGAATGTTGAAGAGATAGAAAAGATTCAGCAGCAGTTCAAACAAGATTGCTACGGATGAAGCAGAGACTGATCGTCTTTCACATCGTTGATCTCCATCCCGATCTCGTCTTTCGACTTATCCGCGATAGCCATTGGTCTTCGATTTAGCTGCGTACTTAGTATGTCAAGCTAAATGCGGGCTAAATTGCTTCGATGTTAGACGTTGTTCGCCGACAATGGTTTGTCTACAGTATCGCGCAGCTCTTTTTTGTATTCGTACATTAATTTGTCGCCCTCCGCCAGCAGAGTTTCCACGTTGTCGTGCTTGGTTGGATCATGTTCAACGACACCATAGGAGAACGAAATATCATAGCCACGATTGGCCTGCTGATTATAGTTATCTAATTCGCCCCTGAAATTCTCCATGAGCTCTGTGGCCATTGGCTTTGTCGTATTGGAGAACAGAATAACGAATTCGTCGCCGCCGAGCCGTGCGAATAGATCCGTCGTTCGAAAAAAGCCTTTTATTTGCTCGCTGAAAGCGATCAATGCCCTGTCGCCCTCGGCGTGTCCAAAATTATCATTGACCGGCTTGAATCCATTAAGATCAATAAAAACCAAAGAGGCGCAGGTCTCTTGTCGGGAGCACAGGTTCAGCGTGTGCTGGGCGAGCGTCATAAAACCTCTGCGGTTGGAAATTTTTGTCAAATCGTCCAGCGTTGCTAGTTGAGCCGCTTCGAGCTCGCGTTCAACCATCATGGCCAAATCTTTCAATGTGGCTAGATCTTCTTCTGACAGGCTTCTGGGCTTTCTGTCGATGATGCACAACGTCCCTAGTTTGCTGCCGTTATTGGAGCTCAATGGACACCCAGCGTAGAACCGGATATGCGGATCATCAACGACCAATGGATTGTCTACAAAGCGCTCATCATCGGCTGCGTCAGGGATGATGAAGATATCGTCACCGAGTATCGCGTGTCCACAGAAGGAGATATCCCGGGGTGTTTCGCTCGCGCTGAGGCCAACGCAGGACTTGAACCACTGACGATTCGCATCAACCAGACTGACCAGCGCAATCGGAACGCCGAACAATCGTTTGGACATGCGAGTTACGCGGTCAAACCGCTCTTCAGCCTCGGTATCGAGTACATCGAGCGACTCCAGTGTCTTCAGTCGGTTCGCTTCATTTGCAGGAAAATCGGGTGTTTTCATACTAATCCCACTTCGTTGTGGAGTGAGTCACGTCACTACTGTTATTATTTTTATGTTTAGGAAACGCTGATTTTCAGAGTTCACCGGCGGCTCACGGATGTGCCGCCATTTTCAATCACCTATGTGATTGAAAATGGGAAAAAATAAAAAATCGCATTATCATTTTTTGTGCGCTGATAATTCCGGCATGGAATTATACAGAGCTTCCCTCATTAGAATAGATTTTATATTGATTGAATATAGCAGCTAAATCACGAAATACTATTGTATACAATACGTTTTGGTAGCGATGAGAACGGCTTGTTATACCATGCGTTTAGTATTGTTTCCTTTCATGTGTTCGACGAAGTAGTCAATTGATTTTCTTTACGCCCTTGTTGCGCGGCGGTGGTGGGATTTGAACTCCCGGCTCGACAACCACTCGTTAACCAGGATGTTGCACGTCCGCCTTCATGCAAGATCCGGGTTAGCGGATTAGCCCGTCGCTCATGTGTAAATTTCCGCACAGGAATGTAAATTTATCGTCCTAAATATTCCTGAATGCGTATTTGCAGCGTATTCCCGCTATAATTCGTCTTGCTTTTGGAACCAATAAGTTGGTGCTGCATATTGAGCGAACACATGCGGTCGATTGGCGGGGCTGTGAATCGATGGCTGACCGTTTCAACTGCATAACCAGCATATTCCTGAAATCCAAATTTTTTATTCAATAGGCGGGCTAGACATGAGTGAGCAAAAGACAACAGCGTTAGCCAGTGAGACCAGCGCGGTCTGGCAGAATCACGTATCTGTTCCAGAGACCCCAGAAGGCTTTACCGTTAGAACCACATACCCGGGTAATCCGAATGGTGTCGAAGTGATGCTTGAGCGCTGGGAAGCTGGTTCTGAAGAACCGCCACATTCACATCCTGGTGATGATATGACGATTGTGGTAGAGGGCAGGATGGCCATCCAGTTTTATTCTCGATCGGCCGATGGCCTCGTCGCCGATGGCGAGCAGATTGTGCTCAACAAAGGCGATACAGGCTATATTCAGGCAGGGCGGATTCATGATGCTAAATACCTCGATGAATGCAAGTTGGTTTATGTGCACGAGAGGGCGTTTGGTTTCACAGCGGAATAGTCAATAGTGCCGTTATCGTGTGCTGCACCGTTGATACATTTTCGATCTGATTGGGCGCCGTTATCGACGCCAACTAACCCGGATGTTGCACGAAGGCGGACGCGCACAGTTTTCTATTTGCTCCAAAAATCCAAATCCTTCGCGCAAGCTCCGGGCTAATAATCTTAACCGAAACTTAAGAATACAAGTGAATCGTTATAAAAACCGGATATTTACTGGACATTTAGTCTGAAGTCGGAATAGAGTAGGGCTTCATCAAGACTAACTCAATTATTGGGCTACATTCTAGCGATATCATAAGCACATAGGAGGCCAAGTATGCATCGCAAGATCTCACTAACACTCAGCCTGTTTGCGGTTACAGCGACACTTGCCGTTTCTGCACCAGTTCAGGCAAGGTCAGCTGAACAAGCGATTGAATCCAAGGTAAAGCAGTCCATCGATCGCGACGGAGATGGAAAGCTAAATAGAAGAGAGCAAGCCTATGCCCGCCAGCTACAGCGGATTGTTGACCAGGACTGGGATGGAAAAGTCAGCGATTATGAAAAACAACGTGTGATGAAGATAATCAACTGGGTTGATAAAAATGATGATGGACGTATCAGCGACCGTGAACGCGATCGCGCGATCAGCGTTTACAAGCAGATTGATATCGATGGTGATGGGCGCGTCAGCTATCAAGAGGAAACCTTCGCCACCTGGGTGTATGAAGAAGTGGATTATAATCGCGACGGTAAAATCAGTGAGGCCGAAAAAGCACGTGCAAACAAGTTTCTCAACTATGTCGACCGCGACGATGATGGCTTTATATCACGCAGGGAACAAGCCTTTGCCAGTGAGAAATTCGATCGCATAGACCGCAACGATGACGGCGGTATCAGCAAGCGTGAAATGCGAATGAGCGGTTTGCCGGAACCACCGCCACCGAGGCGTGAGGAATTTGGTCGTATGGATTTTAATGATGACTTTGGCCGGCACCATGATTACCGTATGCGTCGTGCGCCTGAACCGCCGCCAATGCGTGAGGAATTCGGTCGGATGGGATTTGATGATGATTTCGGTCGGGGTGATGATTACCGTATGCGCCGTGCACCTGAACCGCCACCACCACGTCATTATCCACGTTGGTAGCAAGTCAAACCGCACTGATCAATAAATGGGGGCTTGTGCCCCCATTCTTTTGACAACGATGTCAAAACCAACAGCTAAGACAAAAGAAATAATAATGAAGCCATCAATATATCAACTATTCTTGGTATTGGGGATCTTGTTAGTCGCGGGTTGTGCTGAATTAGCCAAACACGCCGAAACTATCAAGCCAAATGCTGAACTCACAGCAACGCGACTGGCAAATATCAATTTTGACCAAGCTGACCTGGTATTTGACCTGGCGATAGAAAATCAGAATCCAATAGCGATCAACGTGGCAAGACTGGATTATGATTTAAAGATTGAGGATCAGGCATTGCTCAGTGGCGTCACAGCCCAAGGGCTGCAAATCAAGCCGGTGTCTACCAGTACCGTGCAGTTACCGGTGACGCTAAAATTCGATGATCTCAGAAAACTACCTGGTGAAATCTGGCAACAGGATCACTTTACCTACCAGCTTGATTCAGCGTTTGTTGTCGATCTGCCGGTTATCGGTCCTTATACAATACCGGTATCGAAAAAGGGAGAGCTGCCGGTGCCAAAATTACCCGTAATACGAATCGCGAACATACAGCTGAAGAGTCTCAGTTTGCTGACGGCAGAGCTGGTTGCTCAGGTGGAAATTGAGAATCCCAATGTCTTTGATCTCGGCTTCAGTGACTTCGATTATCGACTAAATGTAAATCAGCAGCCGTGGGGGCAGGGTAGCATAAATAAAAGTAGCCGTATTCCAAAGAAGAGCAAAGGAATGATTGAAGTGCCAGTCAAGCTGAACGTCGCAAGTTTGGGGCAAACTGCCTATCGCTTACTTTCGGCCAGAGAAACGCTGGAATATCAGCTCACCGGTGGCATGACACTGGACAGCGATTTCGAGATGTTCCGGAATTATAAGATGCCGCTGGATATTCAGGGTAAAGCCAACATACTGTGAATTCAATACCGTAGTGACTCGGACTTAACCCGACAGCAAGTGTTTGAGTGAGCATGGCAGTTAAATGCCAGTGCTCGAAAGCTGCTATGTTACGCCCTCGCTTTCGGTAGCCTCAGCTTTCTGACCGGTTTGTCATAAAAACATCGGCTAGATAAATGTACTACACTCCAACAGGCTCTAGCAAAACGGTATTTGCTGAAGCTTATTGGTAACGACCCCTGTCTTTCCGGCGAAATGCAAAGCTGTGATCGTGAAATCGATCGACCTATCGGACCGCGATGCTCGGGGTCGGTGCCAGCAACATGACCATAATAATAATTTCTCGGTGAATATTTATGAAATCGTCTACCTACAACACGTCCGTCTTTCTGTTCTGTGCTTTATCCATTTCTTCGGCTGCCGGCGCAGATGGCTGGAACTGCAGCCATACCGATCTCGTCAGGGAAGTGCTAATTGAATATCCCGAGGGCGGTGCCGTCCCCTGTAATGTCGTTTACAAGAAAGCCATGGAAGGTTTTGCCGATCAGGTGCTATGGTCTGCCTCTAATGAGCAAGGCTATTGTGAGCAAAAAGCACGTGAGTTCGTCGTCAAGCTCGAATCCTGGGGCTGGGGCTGTGTCGAGGTCGCAAGTTCTGACGTCGCTGAAACCGCAGAGGATTCTGAATCGAACGCAACACCTGCGCTCGAAGCCAGCCCTGAAGCTGCACCGGCAGGTGAGTCAGCGCCCGAACAGCAGGCGAGCTCTGAAGCAGAGACGACAACCGAGACAACACCGGAACAAAACGTCGATTTACCGAAGGTCGAGTCCGTCGACACGAACACGCCAGTTGCTGATAAGATTCAATAGTCTTACTCGAGCGCTTTGTCAGAACATCGCTCGCGTTGGTCGGTATGAAGAAAAAGCCGTATAGTCTGGTGAAAACGAAATATGAAATCCCTGGGTGCGGTTGCCTGTGGCCATCCGCAAACCGCAGAAGCAGCGGAATTGATTCTAAAAGAAGGTGGGAATGCATTTGATGCCATAATCGCGGCATTCCTGATGTCATGTGTTGTCGAACCTGTGTTGGCCTCACTCGGTGGTGGTGGTTTTATGCTGGCTCATACCGCTGAACGGCGCGATGTCATTTATGACTTTTTTGCCCAGACACCGCGAAATCCTTTAGCATCGGACAGGCTCGATTTCTATCCCATCCAGGCTGATTTTGGAGCGACGACTCAGGAATTCCACATAGGCCTGGCATCGGTTGCCACACCCGGTGCAGTCCGGGGCATATTCAGAATTCACCAGGACTTGGGTACTCTACCCATGACAGAACTTGTCCAGCCTGCAGTGGAGGCGGCACGTTATGGCGTGACCATGAGTGCTTTCCAAGCCTCGATACTGAAAATTATCGCGCCCATTTTGACCGCGACTGAACCAGTGCGACAGCAGTATCAGGGTCCGGAGCAGTCGGGCTCGCTGGTTAATAAGGGTGAATTATTCAAACAGTCACAGCTTGCGTATTTTCTAGAGGCGCTAGCCAGAGAAGGTAGCGAACTTTTCTATCAGGGTGAGATAGCCCAGGCGATATCGGATATGTGCACGCATGGTGGCGGCCAGTTGACTCGACAGGATTTGGCCAAGTACCAGGTCGAGCTGCGTCGCCCAGTCCGACTACGCTATCAACAGCACCATGTATTGACCAATCCCGCACCGTCCTGTGGCGGCACCTTGATCGCCTTCGCCTTGAGTTTGTTGGAGCACGTTGGTATCAACCGTTCTGAATTTGGCTCAGCGGGACATTTACAGGTGCTGGCCAAGGTCATGCGACTGACGAACGAGGCACGTTTCCGGGCGCATTCAACCTCGTCTGAATCCATTGCGCTGCAACATTTACTAGACGCCAGGCTATTGAACGAATATCGGGAGAAAATCAGCGGTAACAGTCGCAGTCTACGCGGCACGACACACATGAGCGTGATGGACTGCAACGGCAATGTTGCAGGACTGACGGCAAGCAATGGCGAAGGTTGTGGGCACATGGTTCCCGATACCGGCGTCATGCTGAATAATATGCTTGGTGAGGAAGATCTGAATCCCGATGGTTTTTATTGTTGGCCGGTCAATCAGCGCATGACTTCGATGATGGCGCCGACACTGGTGATTTCACCCCAGGGCAAAAAGATCAGCCTGGGGTCGGGTGGTTCAAACCGCTTACGAACGGCAATATTGCAAGTCTTGGTCAACCTCATCGATTTCAACATGCCATTATACGATGCTGTTAACCACCCGCGATTACACTATGAGAATGATTTGATCAGCATTGAGCCCGGCTTTAATGGCGATACCATCCAGACCCTGCTGGCAGAACACGAAAATCACAAGATCTGGCAGCAGCAAAACATGTTTTTCGGCGGTGTGCATGCGGTTTCCGAGCACCTGGGCCAGTTTAGCGGTGCCGGCGATCTGCGCCGCGCCGGTGTCGCTCGCGTTGTTGAGGTTTAGCCCGCATTTCTCCCGTGATCCTGGCGAGAAATGCGGACTACTCTGGCAAGCCCAAGATTTTGGTGAGAAATGTTGTTAGCCCTGATATTGCACGTAAAACCCAAATCCTTCATGCAGTATCCGGGTTAGCAGATGGCCATCAGGCCGTGTTTGTATAGAAATCATCACCATCCTCCGGCTGGATCGAGGTGTAAAGTTTTCTGAAAAATGTAAGCCTGGTTTTACACTTTAGCCCCACTGGAATCAGTCGTGATATCGCCTAAGCTACTGATTTATATAAGTCCTATGAATTTCAGGCACGGATCCTGCCTCTAATTATGTGAAATGAGCTGAATTATATGGAGGTAGCGAAATGAGCATAATCATTAATTTGTTCCTTATGGCGTATTTGCTGGTAATGGTTGTACTCTCTATCCTGACCCTGTTCTGGGCGACGTTATTGATATTCAAGCCGCTGTCGACAACTAAAGAACGAACGGGTCGGGCAATGAGCATGATACCGGAACGAACTGGTTGCACCGAATAAAATTTCGGAGATAACAAGCCGGCCTCAGAATCAAGCGGCCGGCTTTTTAAATGTAGAGGCGACGCGCCGAGCGCTGGGCGTTCTCGAAGTCATTGACAACCCGCAATTCGCATCAAACTTCGCATATAATCAGAATATGCGATGTTTAATATTCCTGATCTGCGCAGCCGCCTTAACCGGCGGCTGTTCCATGTCAGTGACCTCTCCTACTGCCGAGAAAGTGGCATTGTACGATGATCGAGATGCCGTGCCGACTGATTGTGAAGAGCTGGGTGAGGTGACGGCAAGTGTGTGTGCAAATACCACGCCCTGTCCAGCTGAAGTCATGAAGCGGGATATTCGTGAGAAAGCGTACCTGGAATATGGCGCCGATGCGGTGTGGTTGGCCAATACTACTCTTGCTGGGACAGAAGTCGTAGGTTATGGCGTTGCCTACCTATGCAGGTAGCTGTGAGATCTAATGATCTCTGCGATGTAGCCGACGGTCCTGTCGAACCGTCGGATCCAAGCGAATAGCGATAATTAATCATTCAGTTTTTCTTTGATTGCTTCAATCACCGTATCGGATGAGGTCGCTTTTACGGATAACAGCATGCCCTCGTTTTTGTAAAAGTCGACAAGGGGGGCTGTCTGCTCGTTGTAGACGTTCAGTCGGTTGTTGATGGCTTCTTCTGTTTCATCGTCACGCTGGACCACAGCGCCGCCGCATTTATCGCAAACACCTTCGACTTTGGGTGGGTTGGATTTGACGTTGTAGATTTCACCGCAATCTGAACAGGTGCGGCGTGTGGTCAATCGATCGAGAATGACCTCCCGCGGCACGTCGATTTCAACAGCAAAATCGAGTTTCTCGCCCATTTTCTCCAGCAGGACTTTCAATGCATCGGCCTGGGGAATTGTACGTGGGAAACCGTCTAAAAGGTAGCCGGCCTTGCAATCGTCTTCTTTTAGGCGTTCTTCCATGATACCCATAATCAAATCATCGGAAACCAAATCGCCGGCCTTCATTGCCGCCTCAGCTTTTTTACCCAGTTCGGTGCCGGCAGCGACTGCACCACGCAGGATGTCGCCGGTAGAAATTTGAACGGAACCATCCATTTTGGTCAAAAGTTTTGCAACGGTGCCTTTGCCGGCACCAGGGGCACCTAAGAGTATGAGTTTCATGGTAATTCCTCGGAGTTTATAGCAATAGTTGTGCAGCACGGTTTCAGCGTGCCTGCGCGCGTAATTTGGAGGGCGTATTTTGTTGTTTTTGGGAAAAAAAATAAAGGCTTTTCCTGCAATTTCGGCTTCGGGCTCGTTCTTTCCTATACTCTTGGTGTACCAAATTCATCAAGAGGATGTTCCATGGCTACCGTTATTCAGACCGTTGATGGCGTTATCGTGAACCAGTTTGATGTCGATCCGGCCGGTTTGAGTTTTGGGCGTTCAGCCAACAATCAGGTACAGATTGACGATACTGCCGTCAGTAGCAACCACGCCGAAATTCTGATCGAGCGAAACAAGGAAGGTAAACTGACATACCTTATCCATGACGTTGGCAGTACCAATGGTACATTCTTGAACGATCAAAAAGTGGAATGTCAGCCGCTCCACCACAAGGACATCATTCGTGTTGGCTGGAATCATTTTGTTTTTATCGACGAAAATCAGCGTGACTTCGAGAAGACCGACAAGATAACAAAAAGTTGGATACCCGGCCTATACTTCACGGAAAAGAAATAAGACCGCCAGTCATCGGGCTAGCCCGCATTTCTCACTAGGATCACGGGAGCAGGCGCAGGATTCGTGTTCGTAAGCGCCGCTCTGGAGCGAAAAGCGTAGCAATAGCTACGGTTTGAGTGAAGAGCAAGCTCACGGACACGAAGACTAGCCTGAACCGTGATAGGCATGCTGGAAAACGCAATGTATTTTGATCATCCAGGTATTCTTCAAAGAGACCAATGCCTTATCAGAATCCTACGCCGCCTGGTGAGCAATGCGGGCTAGGAAGCGCCTGGGCTCTCCAGTGCCTGTATAATCGACTGTATCTGTTGTCTGGATTCTTCGATGATTTCTGAGGCAGTCTCGTCTGTAATTTCGAGTCGCTTCATCGCAGGTATAGTCTCCCAATCCAGGTCAGTCGGGGGATGTGGCTCTTCGTTTTGAGAAAACAGATTGGCAATCATAACTACATCACTGAGATTGGCTGGGCCAAAATGCATGCGATCGAGTATCTCATGTTCGTGGGCTGCTTTAATTGTGTCTTCATTAAAATTCCAGGTCTCAAGAATTTTGCGCCCGATGCTGCTGTGCCACTTCTTCATAATATCATCCAGCATACGGGGTTCGCTGAATAATACCGGATACTGTTCGGAACGTGTCAGAATGTAGTATTTGCCGATGTCATGGAGCAAGCCTGCGAGCATGGCTTCGTCCGGGTTGATCTTTGTCAGTTTTTTTGCAATGACATACGATAAAGCACCCACATTCATGCTGTGGTGCCACAAGTCTTCCAGATACGGCCGCAGCACTTCCACCGAACTGGAATGCAGCAATTGGTCTACAGCAATCGCAACGGCTGTGTTGTATGCCATTTTGAATCCCATGCGCGTTACAGCCATGCGAATATCAGTGATTCTGGAGCCGGCGCCATTGACCATCGCTGAATTGGCGACTTTTAACAGGCGTGCGCTGAATATGGGATCAGATCCCACAACACGTGCAACATGCTCGGCGGTTACCTCAGGATCGGCCAGTGCATTCTTAATGCGTACCGCAACATCGGGAAATGCGGGGATTTCTAAGTTGCCACTGTTCAACTCCTCGCCCAGGTTTGTGACAAACTCAAATCCGCAATTAAATGCTTGCGTCGCTTCGTTCATAAGTTATGACCTCATTGCGTCACGTGGTGTGATTTCTTGTTGTTTTTTATCTCACTCAATCATCGGCATCATGCTACTAATCTTTAGCACATTCGGAGGAGTATTTGTGAATTTCACAGCGAAGGTAAACAATCGGCTTTTGGTTATTCAGCAAGGCCGGTGATGGCTGAAGTGGCTGTTATCTCGCTAAGAGCGTTTTTGGCGTGTTGTCTATCGAAGCGTCAAGGTCTAAGGCGCTACAATCTAGCAGCAATTTCAATCGTTTCATGCATGCTGGAGAGGAATCGAATTGTATACAAAAAGCAACAAAAATCAGCGCCCGCACTTCATAAACCCTAGTCTGTCTCCTATTATTAAGTGAGTGAAATGCGAATGAATTCACAACATTATTGAGTCTGCGTTCGTGCGATATCCAGGCTAAAGGCCTGTTCGCGGTACACACGGAGGCGAACGCTAAATGATCGATCGTACAATCAGCATCTGCTTGGCCAGCGGACAAAATCCTGTAGTGAAATGTCATACCGATGCGTTAGGTTGTCCTGTAACCACTGAATTGACTGAGAAACGGTATTTTATGCACAGATATATGGGGATGTTGTTGTGTATGCTTATCTACGTACAGGCTGCAATGGCGCAGGATACTGAATTTTCTCGCTGCATTACCCAGTTAAAACACAGGGCTAAACAAGAAGAGCTGCCATCGAGGATCATTGATGAGGTGCTGGGCAAGCTGCAGCTGCAGCCTCGCGTAATTGAACTCGACCGTGCACAACCCGAATTCACACAGACCTTTGCCAGTTACGTTAATCGTCGCATTACTCCACAACGAATTTCACGCGGTCAGGTATTGCTCGAACAGCATCATAAACTGCTATCGCGTTTACATGATGAGTATGGTGTACCCGGCGCCTATCTGGTTGCATTTTGGGGTTTAGAAACCAATTACGGTAGTTATCTCGGCAGCATGCCGACCCTCGATTGCCTGGCGACATTAGCCTGCGATCAACGCCGACGAGAGTTTTTTACCGATGAACTGATTCAGGCATTGTTTTTGCTGGATCGTGAATCGCTCACACCGGAGGAAATGCGAGGTTCCTGGGCTGGCGCCATGGGACATACGCAGTTCATGCCCTCGGCATACAATCGATTTGCCATTGACGGTGACGGCGACGGTAAGGTCAATTTGTGGCGCAGTAAACAGGATGCACTCGCTAGCGGCGCAAATTACCTGCACGAACTCGGCTGGCAACGCGGCCAGCGCTGGGGATACGAGGTCGTGTTGCCGCAACAATTTCCATACAGTGAAACTGGACTTACTAACCGCCAACCATTGCGCTACTGGCATGATCTGGGTGTCAGGGCCGCCAATGGAGCGACGATCAACGATTTCGCTACAAAGGCATCCGTGCTGGTGCCGGCAGGTCACTCAGGGCCAGCATTCCTGGTGTTTGCGAATTTCGATGTGATTATGCGTTGGAACCGTAGTGAATTCTATGCACTGGCTGTCGCCTTGTTGGCAGATCGGCTTGTCGGCGCCGGACCGCTGGTTCGACCTCCTTCGACCCGCGAGCCAGCGTTAAGTCGCGGTACGATTGAACGGTTGCAGCGGCAACTGAATGAGCTGGGTTACGATGCCGGTAATATCGATGGTCTGATGGGGGCGTCGACACAGGCAGCTTTGCGCCGTTTTCAGGCTGCTAAAGGCATGATTGCTGACGGCTATCCTGACGCTAAAACGCTGTGTGCACTGTCAATAAGCCTCGGATCGATATCATGTCGGTAGCGAGACAACAGCGACATGCTAGCATCGGTTATGGCACCTTGGCGACCTGCGTTGCACTTCTTCTGTTTTTGGCCATGTTTGGTTTCCACAGTAATCGATGGGCGGTGAGATTTCCGCCGCTGCCGGATTTCGCCGCTTATGATCAGGTTAAAGACATGAAGGCCGCTTTTCTCGATTATCTGACGCCTATTGTAGAATATCACAACGTACAAGTGCTTCATGAGAGAAAACGTTTGCAGAAGATTCACCGTGCCGTAGAAGATGACAAAACGCTGGCTCGCTCGCAATCCAGATGGTTGCATGAACTCGCGCAAAAATATAATGTTGGCTGGAATCCGCAAGACACCGCGGCTGTCACCGCTGAGCTGCTCAACCGGGTGGATATCGTTCCACTGCAACTCGCGCTGGTACAGGCCGCGAAAGAATCTTCCTGGGGACGCTCGAGGTATGCGGTCCAAAGCAACAATATCTTTGGCCAATGGTGTTTTAGGCAAGGATGCGGTGTCGTTCCGAAGGAAAGGCCTGCTGGTGCCAGACATGAGGTTCGCAAGTTTGACAGCGTCAGTGACGCGATTCGCAGTTATATACATAACCTGAATTCACACTACCGATATGGTAATTTGAGAGAAATACGTCAGAGCCTGAGGCAAAAAGGCCAGGCTGTTGAAGGTGACGAGTTGGTTGATGGCTTAATGTTCTATTCCGAGCGACGTCAAAAATATGTCGAGGAGATTCGGTCTATGATCAGGCAATTACGTTTCTTTCAGCGACAACGCTTTAGAATAAGTCAGGTTGTCGCCGATTCGTCCTGACATTTTTTCTCCGCTGTTGTTGTGGTATTCAACTTGGCTGCGGGCTACTCCTGCGCCTGCTCCCGTGATTTTGGTGAGAAATGCAGTCTTGTGTCATATCGGGGTCAGGGTAGTTGAAAATTTTGCAAATGTCACCATGATAGGAATGGTTATCGCAACACAATGCTGTGATCCGCAAAATGGCTAGTCAGCGTGCGTCCTGTTATGCGAGCGTAAGATTTCGTTAGTAGTGGGTCACCAGAAATGAGCAATGTTCAGCAACAAGCGATGACTTGTCGATTAATATTCTATAATTATGCTTTTTAAACCGGCCTGGCCTTCTCTCCCGGCGTGGATAGCGTTTCCATCGGCTGAGAAATCCTGGCTAAACAGACGAAAATGAGAGAGATAAATGCCCAAGTACGATTATCGCTGCGAGCTTAACCATCAGACCGTCGAAGTCACCCATTCCATGAATGAGACTGTCAAAACATGGGGCCAGCTATGTGCGCTTGCTGGAATCGAAACCGGAAAAACACCGAAAGATAGCCCGGTACATAAAATTATCAGTGGTGGCTACGTAGCCACGGGTGCGCCCTCGCCAACCCCCGCTTGCACAGCACCCAGTTGTTGCAGCGGCGGCATCTGCGGCCTTGACAGTTAATCTAAAGGTGAGCCACGCGAAGTGAAAACTGGAGCGAGCAAGCTATCCTTGCTTCGTGGCTTGCTGCAAAGTTCCAAGCATTTCGCCGCAGTCCTCCGATTTTTGGCTACACGCTTTTTGGGCAAGAAGGTAACGCTGAGAATGTAGCCCGAGTTTGAGCGCATCCAGCATTTGCCGCGAACAGGCAAAATACAGAACCTTTCAGCGATCAGCGGCTTAACGGGCGTGGCCGCGCTGGTCATCCCCGCTGAGATCCTGGTGTTTGGTGGATGCCGATGTCCTTGCATTGCTGCAACAGTAAAGGTAAAAATGCGATCAACAATTAAAACGCTGGAGTAGAACATGATTACTTACGAGGAATTAAACGCACAAAACCACCGCATCACAGAACTGTCCAACGTACTCCATTACCTGTTCAAGGATCGGTCTATGTGTGATACGGGTTCGTGTTGCGACCTTTTCTACCGTTATGTCGATCTGGTCAAAGAGCATGTCGAAATTGTTGATAAAGAAATGTACAAAGATCTGCTCGCCAGTCCGGATGATAAAGTCACCAATGTAGCAAAGAATTTCATGTCCGGTTCCGTAGAAGTCAAAAAGATACTACGCGAATTTACTCACCGGTGGTGTCCAGCGTCGAAGAAAAGAGACTCACTGCATATAAAGGATCATGCCCAATTTCTGCAAGATACCGACGAGTTGTTTGAGATCGTACTGCAGCGTATTCAGGATGAAACTGAACACTTGTATCCCTTGGTGCGCAGTTTGAGCAGTGACTAAATCGGCACGTCTTACAGCAGCATATTGGGTTGGTGGCCTAGCCCGCATTTCTCACCAGGATCACGGGAGCAGGCGCCGGAACGAGCCCCCAGGTCTCACCAGATGAACGAGCCCTCACTTGATCTTTGAATCCACAGACCATTTTGCTCAGTCGGCAATACACAAGGTTATTCCACTCCCTCCCAAAATGGTCTGTGAATCCAAATCTCGGCGTGATCATCTCGCCCCCAGGCAAGACCTGCGGGCTGGTGTTCGTAAGCGCCGCTCTGGAGCGAAAAACGTAGCCACAGCTACGGTTTGAGTGAAGAGCAAGCTTACGGACACGAAGACCAGCCTGAACCGTGATAGGCATGCTTTAATTACACCGTGTTTTTATGATCATTCGAGCTTTTTGACATTAAGCAATAACTTATCAATGTCCTACGCCGCCTGGTGAGAAATGCGGGCTGATACCAGTGGTATTTGTTGCAAAAAGCCATCAACGATTGCATGAACCCTCGGTGTCAAACCACCGCATCGTCTACATGCCGTTATTCCAGTGGTTTCGACCAGTGAAGCTTTACCGTTCAGCGTAATTTAGCGGTATTGAAACGCCAGTGTCACCATCTGCAAGTAACATGAATAAGCTAGCCCAGTTTTCATCGTTAAAAGTCTGCATGATATGATCACGGCATGAAAGCTTGTATTGTAGGACTTCCCGTTGTAGCCGGAATATTTCGTTTTGCATCTGCTGCAATCTTGCGGAGGAGACTGTCGGGGATATAGCTGCTTCCTTGATTGCGATACGCTTACGTGCGATTTTCTTCATCGCGGCTAGCATCGGCGTTGCACTCTGGTCGCGCCAGCGATAAAGCTCGGCAGCCTGTTCGTCGGTCAATCCAATAAAATCCTTGTTTTTTATTATGACCGGAAGCAGGGTGGGGAGATGACTTATTTTGTCGAGCTGTTCGATGGACGAGACGATGTTGTCTTCAACTCGCTCCAGTGAAGGATCAGCAGGAGCCATTGCCGGTAACGAGACGAGAAATAGTGTCAGTAATTTTGTCAGGTGCACGATTCAACCTCCTATTTGTTTGTTGAGCTATAATCCTAGATTCCGCAGTTGATCGCTATTACTTCTAGTCAATTCTATGATTATTGCACAGTTATGCAGTATTTGACGTTCACCCAATGGGTGAGTCGCTACACAGTTTATCGCCGCCCCGCTAGCGCCATGGCGGCGTTGCAACTTTTGCCAAGGACGACGGCCATTAGCTGCAAGTCGCGCCTTGCCCTGACGCTAGAGGTGCAGCGCTAAATCTGTGTTCAACTGCGGAATCTAGGATAATTTGGTCCATTTATGACGACCGTACGATGGCATCTCGTATACATTGATCCAGCCTCAGCACTCACCGTGCCCGATATGGATTGGCTAGCAAACGTTTGATTACAGGAATTCGTCGTCTGCGCAGCGCGAAATCAGGTCGGACCATAGCATGGTTTATGCGCTATGTTGCTGCAAGATGATGAACATTCGCGCTTATGAAACGCAACGTCTTTATGTGCCTGAGCTGGCCTGTAACGAAAGCAATCGTCCATCTTTACCAGCTACTTACAATGTTTCAAACAGCCAACTAAGATACGATCATAGAACACGTGGCCATTATGCCTTGGTTATCGCATGCGGTGGGCGAATTATATCGCACGACAATCGAATATAGAAGTTGAGAAAAATCGTTTGGCTGATTAACGTCGAGTGTTCATCACTCGGTTCAGTTGTTGATTTATGTAATCTACGGGCGAAATGTATGATTGTCTTGGCGTTATTTACGTTAAAATACGCAACAAGCTGGACCGGGCGATTAAATGTAAATTATTGTCATTTCCAGTGGCTATACACATGTTCCTAATTAACATCCGTGTGATCAAAAACGTTGACAATATGAAGTTGAATCAATATTTCCTGTGCATCATCATGCTATGGCTGTCTGGGTGTACTTGGGTTGAAACCACTAAAGAAGGTGGCGAGGTGTTTCTTGTCAAATCCTACAATGTGCAATCCTGTCAGCACCTCGGATCAACGAGATCGACGGTCAAGCATGAAATTGGGCCAATCACGAGAAGTGAAGACAAAGTTAGGGAAGAACTGGTGACTCTTGCGAAAAATCGTGCGGCAGATATGGGCGGGGACTCAATTGTCGCGGCTGGGCCTGCTACCGATGGTTCGATGACTTTTGACATATATAAATGCGGCGATTCACCACAAACGACTAGTGATTAGCAGCGGGAGCGAGGCATGAAATCAAGAATATTTACGGCATCTGTGTTTTTTCTGAGCCTGATTTCCTGCACTGGGAGTGACGATACTACAGATAAGGCAAGCACAGTCAGTGAAACTACGCAAGATATCGTCGAGACAGGGGAGAACCGGACCGCAATACCCGAACTCCCAGTGTCAGCAAAGGTAACTTCGGCTACACCTGCGGAACAGGTAGCCGCCACCAATACGGGTGAATCGGTATACAACAGGGCATGTGCAGGCTGCCATATGACAGGTGCGGCTGACGCACCCAAGATCGGTGATAAAGCTGCATGGGCAGACCGTATTTCACAAGGTGCTGATGCACTCGTAAATTCGGCGATCAATGGCATTCCTGGAACCGCAATGTTGGCGAGAGGAACTTGCAATGCCTGTAGCGACGACGACCTTAAACTCGCAGTCGACTACATGATTTCTCAGAGTCAATGAATCCATTAGTGATGGTCCAATATGTCTTATGATGCTTTAACCTTCTCGGCTGTCGTTATTACAGTCGTGATCACAGTTGTGATTATTCTGGTCAGCCGCAGTAACGCGAATAACGAAAGAAAAATGCGGCTGCTAGCCAAGCACCTGACAATGCTGGAGAGCAATGAAGAAGCTCTCCAGTTGTGCAAAGAGATACATGAAAAATATCCTGACCTATGTGTCGGATTGGACTATACCTTCAGTGAAAGCAAAGATGGTGTCAAGATCGATCAGTGGAAATCGCATTTGCCGAAACCTTAATACAAATCGGAATTAAACACGTTGGCGCGCGATGATATGGGGGGATAGCTACGCTTAAGTCACGCGAGTATTGCGCTTGCTACCTTGACTTTGTTGTTATCAGGCTGGTTACTGGCGGATAGTCCGTCATTCGCCGAGCACGCGAACGATGCAACAAAGAGCACCGTGATGGGCAAGGTGATAAAAAAGTTCAGTTTTTAAAACCGGAATCGTGGGACAAGCGCAAATGAGTCACCGGACGCAAGCGGCTTATGAGAGCGAGTTCTACTGTATGACAAGAATATTGTCATTTCTGGTGCTTCTGCTGGTCTGGGTGCCCTCACAGGCGACTACTCATTGTGTAATCCTGCAATATCATCACTTCAGTGATCAGACACCTGCCATAACGAGCGTCAGTCCGGCACAGTTTGATGATCATTTGGCCTATCTATCGACACACAAGTTCAATGTTCTGCCGTTACGTCAGGTTGTAGCCGCGCTCAGGCAAAATAAGACGCTGCCGGATCGTTGCGTCAGCCTAACCGTTGATGATGCTTACCAGTCTGTTTATACCAATGCATTTCCACGATTGCAGAAGCTGGGTTGGCCGCTGACAGTATTTGTCAATTCCGAGGCCGTCGACCGGGGGCTTGCTTCATACATGACATGGGATCAGATGCGCGAATTATCATCACAGGGTGTGGTTTTTGAAAATCACGGTCATGGTCATATCCACATGATTCGCAAAAATAGTGCTGAAAGCGATCAGGATTGGCGACAAAGGATAACGAATGACGTCAATACAGCGCAGCGAAGAATTAGCGAAGAAATTGGTGATGCGCCACAGCTATTTGCTTATCCGTATGGTGAATTCAGTCCCGCCACAGCAGAAATTATTGATGCAATGGGTCTTGTTGGTTTTGGTCAGCAGTCTGGGCCGGCTTGGTCGGGGGCGGATTTTGCTGCACTACCGCGTTTCCCCATGGCGGCCAAGTACGCCGAACTAAAGAATTTCAGGATTAAAGTGAACACATTACCATTACCCGTTGTCGGGCTATGGCCGAAAGACCCACTGCTGGTTTTACAGCAGCGACGTCCAACATTGAAGCTCAAGCTCGTTGCAGGTGCCTATTCGAAAGCGGAATTACAATGTTATATCAATGGCAGCAGCGATGTCGCGATTAACTGGTCAAGAGATATTCCTGACCAGTTGACGGTCACGCCAAATTTTGATCTGCGCCCTGGAAGGCATCGGACCAATTGTACGATGCCGTCGCCTGAGAAGGGTCGTTTTCACTGGTACAGCCATAACTGGTTTGTCCGAAATCCTGACGGTAGCTGGTACTCGGAGTACTAGCCCGCATTTCTCTCCCTGGTATCTGACAAAGGATATGAGTCCGCGAACAACGCTAATGAAGTAAAAGAACCTTTATTTTTAGCTGTCTTATTTGCGTGTTTTGCGTTTTTGGCGGACATATTTTCATGAGTCATTAGTGTCCTTGATGACCTTGCGGGTTAGTTCACAATTTGACGTTTACCTAGTTTGCTGATGACCTCAGCGATCTCGTGGCTGAGCATTTCGATGGTCTTGCTCAAGGCGGTAGCAATTTCAGTGTATGAGGCTGCGGGTTTGATGGCGGTAGTGAATTCCGATTTTTTCATGAATAATAAGCTGGTGCCCTTGTCGGTGCGAATACTCCAATTGGCGACAAGCGTCGCATTGCCTTGTCTGTCGGCATCAAGTTGCCATACATCGATCAGTATTTGGTAGTTGATATCTGGCCAGTTGCGCGATGGGTGCAAGGTAACTTTATCGGTATTCAGCAGCAACGACAGATTCTCTGCAAGGATACGAGCGAAGTTGTTTTGTAGAGGCTCAGCCCAGCGGTGTGTTTCTGATAAATTCAGCTGTGTACTATCACTTCGGGTAACCATCTGTGTTCTATCGAGGTATCCCGGGAACTGGATGGGACCAATACCGATGTGCATCATACTATGCTGTTTAACTGGGATTGGTCTGGTGTCATTTTGTGACATTGGCTCCAATAGGTAAAAGTTTGATGGTGGTGTGGTACCGCATGCGCCGAGCGCTAATACCAATAAAAGTAGCGTCAGTTGCGCAGGTTTAGGTCGATAATTTGATGCGATCATGCTAATCCCGTGGATTCTTGCCTTTAAACAGTGTTTCCGGCTGCCGTTCAATGGTTTCAGCAAACATACGTATCGAGCGAGCCGCATTGACGATTTCTTCCAATGCCATGTTGAGGTTGTAGATCTGGGTCGAATCTTCGCTTAATAATTGCTTTGTGTTACTCAAAAGTGTGTTTGCTTCTTGTAGTGTGTTTTGCAGGTCAAGCAGAGTCGTCGTTGCATTATCTGCAATGGGCTGGATGTTACGGTCGATGTTTTTTGTGAGTTTGTCGACCGATTGCAGTGTCTGTTTGAGTATGTTTACCGTTTGTATGATATCGGGTGAATTGACGATCTGATTAATTGCCGTCAATGAGGAGGTGATGTCGTTCAGGATCTGCTCAATCGGTAGTCTCTGAAATTGTTCGCTGAACTTTTCGATTGTCATCGGGATCGTCGGTATCTCGGGTAATTCACTGTCACCAAGATAGTGCGCGCGCGTGTTGGGATGGTAATCGAGTTGAATGGCCATTTGAGAGGTCAGTATGCTTTGCAAATGCAGTTGTGCACGCAATCCCAGTTCTTCGACCATGTAGGTAAGACGGTCTTCCTCGGGATCGGGTACGTGTAATTGTCTGACGATCTCGACTGCGTCTGGGTCGAATTGGACGATCACCGGGATATAAAACTCGCCATCGAGCGGGTGAAACTTTACCTCGATATCGATTACGGTACCGATCTTGACACCCCGTACATTGACTGGAGCGCCTCTCTGCAGGCCTTCGACCGAGCCAGTAAAATACATAATGGCTTTTTGACTGTCCTTGAACAGGGCGACATTACCGAGTAGTAGAAATGCGCTTATCGCCAGTGCAATCGCAGCGATCACAAAAGCACCGATCAGCGTCGAGCTCGCACGCTTGCTCATCGTTCACCCCTTGTGAGGAAAGTCCTTACCGTCGGGTCTGGGGACTCCATACGTAATTTTTTCGGATCGCCTGTTGCTATCATGGTTCTGCTTGCTGCATCCAAAAATACTGAATTATTGCCAATGGCGAATATACTCGCCAGTTCGTGTGTCACTACGACGACAGTGGTGCCTAGACTATCACGTAATTCAATGATCAGATCGTCTAGTCTGCGGGCGCTGATCGGGTCAAGACCTGCACTGGGTTCATCAAAGAAAAGAATCTCTGGGTCCAGTGCCATTGCTCGTGCCAGGCTGGCGCGCTTTCTCATGCCACCACTGAGTTCGGCGGGATAGTATTCTTCGTGGCCGGACAGTCCCACCAAAGCAAGTTTGTATGAAACCACATCACTGATTTCGGCAGCGTTCAGTTGTGTATACTCGGTCAGTGGTAAGGCAATGTTTTCAGCTAGTGTCATTGAGCTCCACAATGCACCGGCCTGGAACATAACACCAAAACGTTGTTTTATCTCTTGCTGCTTTTCCAGATCTGATTTCCAATAGTTGTCCTCACTAAAGTACACATCCCCAAGTGCGGGCTGCTTCAGGCCGATCATATGCTTTAGCAGGGTTGTTTTTCCACACCCGCTGCCGCCCATAATGATGAAAATGTCGCCATATTGAACAGAGAAATTGAGATTTTGTTGAATGACAAACTCACCGTACATCATGGTCAGGCCGACCACAGAAATGTGAGCCCGGTTTGTCAGTTTTGGCCTATCGGACTTCATAGGGCGCATTCATATATCCAGCTTTTGCAATATGATTGTGGTCAATGATGCCGCAACAACAATGCTGACAATACTCGTAACCACAGCTGAGGTGGTTGCTTGGCCCACAGCCTGAGCACTGCGGCCACATTGTATGCCCCGCAGGCAGCCAGCCAGAGCTATCAAGACGCCATAAAGCGTTCCTTTCATCATGCCGACGGTAACGTGCGTGAAATTCAACGCGCGCAGGGTCTGCTGATAGTACTCGTAAACGCTCAGATCGAATACGGTAACGGCGACAAAGACGCCTGCAGCAATCCCGACCAGGCCAGCATACAAGGATAACAGGGGCATCATTAGAGTCAGTGCCAGCAACCGTGGCATAACCAGATAGTCCATTGGAGAAATACCGAGCGTCTGGAAAGCATCGATCTCCTCATTGACCTGCATTGTGCCGAGCTCCGCGGCGTAAGCAGCTCCGGTACGGCCCGCCATGATGATAGCGGTCATTAGTGCGCCGACTTCCCTGACCATGGCAATGCCGACCAAGTCGGCAACATATATTTGCGCGCCAAAGCGCTCGAGTTGCAAGGCGCCCATGTAGGCGAGAATCAGGCCAACAAGAAAGCTGATGAGCGAGACGATCGGCAGTGCCTTTGGCCCGACCTGTTGAATAATGTACAAAAGTTCGGAGACGGTGTATTGGGCTTCGCCTGTGACCAGGCGTGCCATCGATTTCAGTGATTCACCCAGAAAGTGGAGCGCAGCAGGAACTGCTTCGATAGTATCCAGCGTGACATTGCCAACATGGCTGAGCAGATTTTCCTTTTGGTCGCGTCTAGTCGTGTCTTTACTTGCAGACGAGGATGACGCCAGGTCGAGTAATTTGCGTACACCGGAGGGTAAGCCATCTGGGACGAACTGAAGCTGGCTGAGCTCGCAGCTGCGATACAATTTAGACAGAAATACTAGCAGCCCTGAGTCCCATCGGGTGATGCCGTCCGTGGAAAATGTGATCCGCTCGAGTTTGGAAGCCGATGCGAATTTCTTCATCACTGCTTCAACAGACGGCAGTTCATCTCGCAGACACCATGAACCACTAAAGACCAGCTGCAAGCTAACAGCATCCGTAGTCTTGAGCTCAAGGGTGCTATTGTTATGAGTATTGTCTTGTGCAGTCATAACGCAGCATGCGGGCTGGTGTTCGTAAGCGCTGCTCTGGAGCGAAAAGCGTAGCCATTGCTGCGGTTTGAGTGAAGAGCAAGCGTAGGGACACGAAGACCAGCCTGAACCGTGATAGGCATGCTCAAATAACACACTGTATTTCTGATCATCCTAGCTTTTTCCGAAGGGACCAATGCCTTATCAGTATTCTACGCCGCCTGGTGAGCAATGTGGGCTAGTAAAAACGGGAAAAGAAATTTAGATGTAACAGGCTATACTTAATTCTGTCTTGTATAGAACAATATCAACGAGGTGGTAATCTGTCATGGATTTCGATCAATTGCTGAGGTCGCTGAGAGAAAATCCGAGTGAAATTGAGTACGATGATGTGTTGGCTTTAATTGATGAATTGTACGAATTTACCCCAGTGAAATTCACGAATGGTGATCTGGTCAATGAGGCGGGCCGTAATTTGGGGTCATGCAAGATACTTGCGTTTGCCAGGCTCGTTCGCTTGACAGAAGAACAGGCATTGAATTGTTTTGGATCTTATTATCGCGATGATGTGCTCAAGTACCCGAATCATCTCGATCATCCCAACATACGCAATTTCATGAAAGCAGGCTGGCAGGGCGTCAACTTTGAGGGCGTGGCGCTAAGATTGAAAGAGTGACGGTGTGGCGCACCATGCATGCCGGGTACTGACCAGTGCTTAGCCCGCATTTCTCAACAGGCGGCGTATCGCGATGTCGCTAGAGATTTACATTGCGTATACTGAGCGGCTTTCACCTATCCCAGCAAAGGCGAGCGGATGAATATAGAGTCATTGCAAAGTGAAGTTCAGGCGCATGTGGATCGTGGTAACTATCATGCCGCCGTCAATATCGCACTATCCGGATTGAATGCCTGTGTCAGGCAGCAGGATCAGGCCAGTGCCGATCAATGTCTGAACCTTATAGAGGCCGTCGTACAGCAACTCGTTCGCGAATTTGGCAGTCAGGATTATATTGATCGATAAAAAAGGCCAGTAGTACCGGCCTTGTTGTTTACTATTTCCTGCCTTCGCGTTCCAGCGTTTCCTTGATAACCTCTTCCGCCACGTTCTTCGGACACGGCATGTAGTGCAAAAACTCCATAGAAAATTGGCCGCGACCCGATGTCATTGTGCGCAGGTCGCCAATATAACCGAACATCTCACTCAGCGGGCACTCGGCTTTGATGCGGACACCGGTCGTACCTGGCTCTTGTGACTTGATCATGCCGCGGTGTCGATTCAGGTCGCCAATGACGTCCCCCACGTGGTCATCGGGCGTGAAAACATCCACTTTCATGATCGGTTCCATCAGCTGCGGGCCAGCCTTCGGCATGGATTGGCGATAGGCCGCCTTCGATGCCAACTCATACGCGATCGCGGACGAGTCGACAGGGTGATAGGCGCCATCGGCCAGTGTTACCTTGAAATCGAGACAAGGGAAGCCGGCGAGAACACCGCGTTCCATGCTGGCACCGAATCCCTTTTCCACGGCCGGCCAGAATTCGCGAGGAACATTGCCGCCGGTAACTTTAGACTCGAACTCGAAGCCGCTACCTGGCTCGCCAGGTTCTATGCTGTAATCGATTTTGGCGTACTGCCCTGATCCACCCGTCTGCTTTTTGTGGGTATAGCTGTCTTCAATGCGCTGAGTGATGGTTTCACGGTAGGCGACCTGGGGTTTGCCGACGTCAACATCGACACCATGGGTACGTTTCAGGATGTCGATCTTGATATCGAGGTGCAGCTCGCCCATGCCTTTCAGAATGGTTTCACCGGAATCTTCATCGGTTTCAACACGGAATGACGGATCTTCCTGAATCATTTTACCGATTGCGATACCGAGCTTCTCCGAAGCACCCTTGTCTTTGGGGGCTACCGCAATCGAAATAACCGGATCCGGGAAAATCATTGGCTCGAGTGTCGCCGGCGCCTTGGGATCGCACAGCGTATGGCCAGTCTGTACGTTCTTCATACCAATCACCGCAACGATATCACCAGCTTGCGCGCCATCGAGTTCGATACGCTCATCGGCGTGCATTTCTACAATGCGTCCGATGCGCTCGGTCTTGCCGGTAAATGTATTTAAAACGGTGTCGCCTTTATTCAGCTTGCCGGAGTAGATGCGGATAAAAGTCAGGGCACCAAAACGGTCATCCATGATCTTGAATGCGAGCGCTCGTAGCGGCTTACTCGGATCTACGATCGCTACTTCGCCGGTTTCCTGGCCTTCATCGTCTGTTTCGGGCTGCGGTTTGACCTCGGTCGGGTCGGGTAGAAAATCGACAACCGCATCTAACACCAGCTGTACCCCCTTGTTCTTGAATGCCGAGCCGCAATATGTCGGGAAAAAATCCAGATTGATCGTGCCCTTGCGAATACAGCGTTTGATATCGTCGATGGCCGGCTCTTCGCCTTCCAGATACATTTCCATTAGCTCATCGTCCTGCTCGACCGCGGTCTCGATCAGTTTTTCGCGCCATTCTTCGACAGTGTCCGCCATATCCGCCGGAACTTCCTGTATTTCGTAGTTTTCCGGCTGGCCGGAATCGTCCCACACCCAGGCTTTACGCGTCAGTAGATCCACCACGCCGGTGAAATTGTCTTCAACACCAATTGGCAGCACCATGACCAGGGGATTGGCGCCCAGCACGTCTTCGACCTGTTTTACCACGCGATAGAAATCCGCGCCGATGCGATCGAGCTTATTGACGAAAATGACGCGAGCGACCTCCGAATCATTTGCATAACGCCAGTTCGTCTCAGACTGGGGCTCAACCCCGCCTGAACCGCAGAATACGCCAACACCGCCATCCAGTACCTTCAGCGAGCGATATACTTCGATGGTGAAGTCGACATGGCCCGGTGTGTCGATGATATTCATGCGATGATCATCCCACTCGCAACTGGTGGCCGCCGACTGGATGGTAATGCCGCGCTCAGCCTCCTGTTCCATGAAGTCGGTGGTCGCCTCACCATCATGGACTTCGCCGGTTTTGTGGATTTTTCCGGTCAGTTTCAGAATGCGCTCCGTGGTCGTTGTTTTACCGGCATCCACGTGTGCGAAGATCCCTATATTTCGGTATTTGGATAAATCAGTCATTGTGCTGGTTGCTCTATGCAGTTCAAGATTAATCGGTTGGCGTTCCTGGACCACGCTGCAGGTAGGCTGGCTTTGCCAGTCAGATACGCCTGTTCTCAATCCCGTCATCTTTGCTATCGCCGTGTTCGCGCATGCTAGCCAAAAAACAGGAGCGCGGATTATATACTAAATGGAGACTTATTACGGCAGTTTTGCGTGTATTAACCGGCATTTAACTCGCAGTTGGGGCAGAAAATACGGGTTAGCCCGCATTTCTCACCAGGATCACGGGAGCAGGCGCAGGATTCGTGTTCACAAGCGCTGCTCTGGAGCGAAAAGCGTAGCAATGGCTACGCTTTGAGTGAAGAGCGAGCTTGCGGACACGAAGACCAGCCTGAACCGTGATAGGCATGCTCGAATAACACACTGTATTTTTGATCATCTGGCTATTCTCCATAGGATTAGTGCCTTATCAGTTTTCGACGCCGCCTGGTGAGAAATGCGGGTTAGGGCCGTGATTAGGTACGTAAACAGCCAGAAATTGGTGTTCTATGGTTGGAATTTGAGCATATCGCCGACGATATTCGTTAGCCTGTGAAATAAAATGCCTTCTAGTGCTGGATCAGCGCGAAATCCGCCGTGGCCGTGGTTTTGTCGATATGAACCCGTATCTCGCAATAGGCGTTTTCCGCCGTGGGGTCATCGCCGCAAACACAGCCGGCCACGATTTCGGTGAAAAATACCCCCAGCGTGGCTTGAATGCTGTCTGAGTTCTGACTGGCGTTGATTATGGTGACCGAAACATCGTTGTCGTCAACGACACCGCAGCGCGTTACGGCTTTTTGTAGGGGCAGGCTACCTCTGGGCAGGTCCTCGATTTCACGCTTGAGCGCCGATTTCCACGATTCGTGCGGCCATTCATGGAGGGCTTCAGCGAGTTTTGGCAGTTTTGGCTTGGTTTTTTGCGTCATCGTCCTGGCACGTTTCAAGTGATCAGAGGCGCGTGGCCTGCACGACGGCGAAGATGATTGATCGTCCGCAGCACCGGGGCACGCATGATGACCCAGCGCTCAAGCCGGTATTTACCAGGAAAGTTGATAAACATGATGCCGATCACGATCGTCAGTATACCCTGTCCGGGTAGGACCAGCATCGCGATTCCGAGAATGATGAAGAGGTAGCCCAGCAAATTTTTTGTTATCAGCAGTGTCCAGCGTATAACCGGGTGTTCATGGGCCCAGGGTTCCCAGCGGTGGCGCTTGCTTTCACTGAAGTAGTCTTCAGGGATTCTGATAACCAGAAATGGAATGGCGATCAATGTGCCGAAAAAGCTAACGACGGAAAACGCCGCCAGATACCAGACAGTTGATTCGCTTATGGTAGAACCGTCGAACATGTTAATGTCTATGCGGATGCCTGAATATGCACGGCTTCATATATTACAATATCCCAAGCCGGCTGATAACGATCTAACAACAAATACACGCTGGTGAGGAGCGAGCCATGCTATTACACAATGAGGCGCTGGGCAAACTGATACTGCGCTTAACAGTCGGTATCCTGATATTGTTACATGGTGTTGATAAGATTACACATCCGGCTAAAGTCGATTACATCGCGAGCACACTTTCAGCTTCGATGTTTCCGTCAGCACTTGCATATGGCGTCTATCTAGGTGAAGTGATAGCGCCACTCATGCTCATTTTCGGGATATTCACTCGATATGGGGCAATCCTCATCGTCATCAATATGGTGTTTGCGATTATGCTGATGCACATGCATCATTTATTCGCGCTAACTGAGCATGGTGGCTGGCGATTGGAATTACAGGGCTTCTTCCTGTTCGGTGCGCTGGCTATCGTCTTTTTAGGCAGCGGCAGATTTGCGTTCAAAGCGGATTGACAAAAGGGTGAGATTTGGATTCTAAGCGATCAGCACTGACAGCGCAGGAGTCTGCCAAGTTAAGGAATCTCTGATGAATTCCATCCAGGAATTATCAGAGCAAAAAAATGCGATTTTTATTTTTTTTCATTTTCAATCGCATCTGTGATTGGAAATGACGGCACATTGGTGTGCCGCAGGGAAACTCTGAATAAATCAGAGTTTCCTTAATTTTATATTCGATCAAAAAGGAAAGCTAAAATGAGAAAGACGTTAATTGCAATGATTGTCGTTTTAATCGTCGTCGTTGTTGCGGTATTCTATGTCTTCAGCAATCTCGATGCCATTGTAGAGGCAGCGATTGAGCAGTACGGCACAGAAGCGGTAAAAACCTCGGTGCAGGTCGAAGGAGTCGCGATTAAACTAACCGAGGGTGCGGCAGCTATCCAGGGCTTGACGGTTGCCAATCCCGACGGATTCTCATTGCCACATGCCTTTTCTTTAGGAGAGATTGCCGTTGATATCAATCTTGAAAAGACGGACAAGGAGCTCATTGCGATTGATGCAATTCGTATCGCAGCGCCGCAGGTTTTCTACGAGATCAATGCGGAAGGCCAAGCTAGCCTCAATATTCTTGCAGACAACCTGGGCAGCGATAGCGGCGCGAGCAGTTCGACATCTGCACCAGACGAATCTTCAACTGCCGAACAGACAGCGCCAATACGACTGGATATTGCACGCTTCGAACTAAAGGAAGCGAGTTTACGCGCCAAGGCGGTACCCTTGGATAACAAAGCTTATGACCTCAAATTACCGGCGCTGGTGTTGACTAACCTACAGGGAACACCCGAACAGATATCGAAACAGGTACTTGATCGATTGATCGATCACGCGAGAGCAGAAATCAAGAAGCAGGGTCTCGACAAAGAGCTCACCAAACTCAAGGCCAAAGCGCAACAAAACATCGATGAGGAGCGGGCGAAATTAGAACAGAAAGCCGATGAGGTGCTTGAGGAACAAAAACAGGAAGCCGAGGACAAGCTAAAAAATCTGCTCAATCGTTAAACCTAGATTCCGCAGTTGATCGCTATTACTTCTAGTCAACTCTATGACTATTCGAAAAGTTATGCAGTATTTGACGTTCACCCAACGGGAGAGTCGCTACACAGTTTATCGCCGCCCCTCTAGCGGCGTTGCAACTTTTGCTAAGGACTATGGCCATTAGCTGCAAGTCGCGCTTTGCCCTGACGCTAGAGGTACAGCGCTAAATCTGCGTTCAACTGCGGAATCTAGGTTAAACGAGCGAGAATAATGCGTGAAATATTAGGGGCCTGGGGCGAATGGCGCTCACTTAAGCAAAACATAGACTTGCGAGGAACGAAGCAATTTCTTATGAGGTAACGCAAAGTTGCAAAGATCGCCACGCTACCGCTCGCGATGACGCGATTTTGCGCCTGAGCGCTTGCGTAATGGCCCAACCATGCACATGATGTGCCACGAGCCAGGGGGGATACGCGTCGAGTTCATTGTTCCGGCTTGAAATCATGGCTTCAAATCAGACAAGATTTTCATTATGATCAATAAATCTCGTTTTGTCTGGAACTGGGGGATCTGATAACGCGGCGTATTTTTCGGAGGTTGGTTCGATGAGTTATGTTAACAAGCATCAAGTGACCGAAGGCATTGAGAGACATGCCGAAGTTGGGGAGAAAAACGGCCACAGCTTCACTGGATACACGAATACACCTTTATTTCATGAGCGCGTCACTCGGTTTGATCGCTGGTTGGCGCGGGCAATGATGGAGGTTGTTGGTAGTCCTGACGGCACGCTTCGTTTGTGGGACGGGCAAAGCGTAAGCGCTCATGTCGATAAACCCATGCCAGTGATTCAATATGGGAATCGCCTGGCTATGTGGAAAACCCTGATCAATCCTGAACTGAACTGGGGCGATCTCTACTGTAATGGCCAGATTCAGTTCCAAGGTGATCTGGCCGTTTTCCTGGAGACAGTCTACCGTCATCTTTACAGCACCAGAGAGAACAGAAGCTGGCTGCATCGTTTCCTCGTCTGGCTCGGGCATCGCCGTATTGCAAATACCGAAGCCAGGGCAGAAGAGAATATCCATCATCATTACGATATTGGTAATGATTTTTACAAGCTGTGGCTCGATGCCGAAGCGATGCAATACACCTGCGGCTATTTTCCGGACCCTGATATGACGCTGGAGCAGGCCCAGCTTGCTAAGATGCATCACGTGTGCCGAAAATTACAGCTCAACCCCGGTGATACGGTCGTCGAGGCGGGTTGCGGCTGGGGCGGGCTGGCACTTTTCATGGCCAAGCATTATGGTGTCAAGGTCAAGGCCTATAACATTTCAAAACAGCAGATAATTTATGCCCGTCAATGTGCCGAGCAGCAAGGCTTGTCGGACAGGGTTGAATTCCTGCTTGACGACTATCGCAATATAACCGGAAAATTTGATGTGTTCCTATCAGTTGGCATGCTTGAGCATGTCGGCCGAGGCGATTACCCTGCTCTGGGCGCGCTGATCGAACGTTGCCTCAAGCCTGAAGGCCGCGGTTTGATTCATACCATTGGCCGTATAAAGCCGGCTCCGATGAACGCATGGATCGAACGTCGAATATTTCCAGGCGCCTACCCGCCCAGTCTGAGGGAAATGATGGAGATTTTCGAGCCTAAACGGCTGTCAGTCCTGGATGTTGAAAACCTGAGATTACATTATGCCAAAACGCTGGACTACTGGCTGCAAAGGTTTGAGCAGCATCGGGATGAAGTCGCAGCTATGATGGATGAGGAATTTGTCAGGGCCTGGCGTCTATATCTGGCCGGTTCCATTGCTGCATTCAGAGCCGGCGAACTGCAGTTGTACCAAGTTGTGTTTGCCCGAGATACCAACAACGATGTGCCGTGGTCACGCGCACACTTGTATCGATATGGATCAGAAAGCAGGCGGAAGCTCAGTGTTGTCGAGGGTGACACGATTCATGCTTGATGTATTGATCATCGGCGGGGGACCTGCAGGATCGACTCTGGCGTGGGCTTTGCGACATGCCGGGTTGAAAATTGCGATATTGGACAAAGAGAATTTTCCTCGGCAGAAAGTCTGCGCCGGGTGGGTGACACCCGCAGTAATGCAGGAGCTGGAAATTGACCTTGATGACTATGCCAGCGGCCGGATACTGCAGCCTGTCAACGGTTTTCGTATCAGTCAAATCGGGCAGAAGCAGGTGCAGTCACATTACCCCGGCGGACCCGTGAGTTATGGCATCCGTCGCATCGAGTTTGATCATTATCTGTTGCAACGCTGTCAGGCAGAATTGCGGACCGGGGAGGCTTTCAAACGCATGGAACGCACTGACCACGGGTGGTGCGTGAATGGCGATATCGAGACAAGGCTGGTGGTCGGCGCAGGCGGGCATTTCTGCCCGGTTGCGCGCGCCATCGGCGCAAAAGGTGTGAGCGAGCTTGCCGTTGCTGCGCAGGAAGTTGAGTTTGAAATGACAGCCGAGCAACTGGCTGCCTGTAACATTGATACGAGAGTGCCCGAGCTTTTCTTCACTTCCGATCTTAAAGGCTATGGCTGGGTTTTCCGCAAACAGAATTACCTTAATATTGGTCTGGGCCGCGAAGACAGGCACAGACTGTCGAGCCATGTACAGGGCTTCATTCGATACCTCAAACAACAGGGCAAGGTTCCGCGCGACATGCCGGAAAAACTAAACGGCCACGCCTACCTGCTCTATCCTCACGCGGTAAGAAACATTGTCAGCGACAATGTGTTCCTGATAGGTGATGCCGCCGGCCTTGCCTACCCTCAGAGCGGTGAAGGTATTCGTCCCGCGGTTGAATCGGCAATTCTTGCCGCCGGCGTTATCATAGACTGTGCTGGTGACTTTGCGGCGGTACAACTTCATTCCTATCAGGAACGCATCGAGCAGCGCTTCGGTCAACGTCATCCCGAACCCAATGTGGTAGAACGGCTGCCACTCGGTATCAAACAGCTGATCGCTTCCACGCTGATGAAAACGGACTGGTTCACTCGGAAGATCGTGACCGATCGCTGGTTTTTGCATTTAGACCAGAAGCCACTGAATTCTGCCTCAGCCTGATCCTTTACAGGTCAACTCACTATGGCGGGGGATTGTCGACGAGGATGGCAGTCCAGATCATCGCGGCGATAATCAGAGAGATCAACACAGCCGCCGAGCCCATATCTTTTGCACGTCCCGAGAGTTTATGGAGTTCGTCACCGACACGGTCAACGACTGCTTCAATTCCGGAATTGAGCAGTTCTACTGTCAGGACGAAGAGGACACTGCCTATCAGAACCGCCTTGTCTGTCCAATCCTGACCCAGATAAAAACCCAGCGGTATCATGATTACAGCCAGCCATACTTCCTGCCTGAACGCCGATTCATGCTTGTAGGCGGCCTTGAGGCCCAGCCAGGAGTAGCCTGTCGCATTGATGATTCTTCTTATTCCTGTTGCGTCGGTTTTTCCCATTATTGGCTCCACAGGATTGGGTCATCAGCCGACATGAATCTGTTCCATCAGATAACACAGACAGTCCTGTCTGATGGCTCTCTCGTTGGTAGTATACATGGACAGAGTGGCATTTTTCCTAAGAACGATCTTTGAGTCCGCGATCTCAAAGAATTCGCTGGTAATGTCCTCGCTACTTTCGTTTGTCACAACAAGGTGTGCCTCACTTTCAGGTTTGAGGCCGGCAAAGATGGAACCTGTGCCCAGTTGTTCGAAGTTCATGTTTTCGAGATCATAGCTGAGGTGGATATCAGCGTTGTTATCGGTTCCTAAAGAAAATATCTCTGGTACGGTCACACGTGCCACGGTATGAAACAGATTGATATGTGATGGGTGTTCCGATGGCAGTTTGTCGGTATTTAGTACTGCCTGCAAGTAGCGGGTAGAGTGAGTCACGCCGTCAGCTTGGCCTGACTGGCCGCACTCGAGTACGACCGCTGGGCAGAAATCAGAGAATGCGGCGGATTGTACACCTTTGGGACTAGTGAAATAAACCACTGTTGTGCCAAACATGCCGGCAAGCTGTATACAGTGCGGATTGAGGATGTTGACACAGGCGTAGTGTGGGTTAAGACCGGTATTGTTGTGAATATCGATACTGGCGAACGTTTTACGCTTGTACATGATGTTCGCAATGGTTTTCATCATATCTGTTTCCGCGCAGTCATCATGATGAGTTCCAGGCCATATGCGATTGTAGTCGGGCTGTTGGTCCAGTCTTCGTTGTGCTACAGCCGCGGCGTCAACATTACCGATGAATATCGACACGGCGCGTGGCAGCGGTTTGTTCTGATATTGCTTCAGCAGGCGTTGAATGGCATAAAAGCCGGTTGTTTCGTTGCCATGGAGCAGTGTGCATATAAACAAAGGTTCCCGTTTTTCACCCGGCAAGTGTATTAATGTAGGCGAGCCAAGTATTCGTTTTAGTTCGGTCGCGTCGGCTTCGAGCAATCCGTTTGGAAGGGTATCGGTTTCGTGTAACATTTATGTATAGCTTTCAAAGTCCCATTCATGTACGGGCTTGTTCGATTGTTGATTGTGATAGTAACTCTTTGTCAGTAGCTGCATGTCACGGCCGTTAAGCTCGACGAATTTGCGCTGCCATTGTGTACCCGTCTGCCCGCTTTCGATGCGCGCTTGGATTATGCCCAGGTAGAAACTGCAGTCGGCGTCTGATATGCCGAGTTTGCTCAGTCCGGTTTCAGCTTCGGATAACAGTTTGTCTAATACCAGAGTTCGAATAGTGTATTTGTTTCCGTCTGCCCAAAGCAATCGATTACTCAGACCCACTTGTGCTGATCGGTAGAAATTATCTTTAGTTTCGGCAAATGTTAGCGTCGATTCGGGCGGGTTTACGCAGGTTGCATAGTACTCCACAAGTCCATAATAGAAAGCGATGTTCGCAATATTGTCGACCGTGCTGGCCGCGCTTGACATCGTGCGATGTTCGATTCTCAAGTGAGCTGTGCCATCGTCATCGAAGCCAATGAGCGGTCGATTCCAGCGCCATATCGTGCCATTGTGCAGTCGTAGGTGGTTCAATTTCTCAGCATCACTGTCGTAGCTCACCGGAAGTAGCACGGGATAGTGCTCAAGATTCTCACTAAAGCATTCGAATAAGGATTCCCGTGCATACTGACTACCAAAAGTGACACGATGTAGCGGTCCACTGGCGGCGCCGCCAATGCCACCAATGTCGACGGATTGCTCAAACACCGGTATGCGAGTTTCATACCATAGATCCCGATTGAACATAAAAGGTGCATTAGCACCAACTGCAACTAGGGGCGCCGAGAGTACCATCGATGCATTGTAATAACGCACCGCTCTATCTTGCGGCGTTTGTAAATGTATTTGCAGTGATGTTGACGCAGCTTCGAGCATCACATCCTTGTGTAAGACCTCAAGGTGCTCATTGCCATTGATGTTCAAGCTGATGGTTTTACCCTTGCGTTGCCTCAGGACCTGCTCGTTAAGGGCCTTGTAGCGGTCCAGCGAAGAAATGTTCTGCAGCGACAGATCGCTGTTGGTCAATGTCGGCAATATACCGATACCCAGCATGTTGCAGCCGATATCATTTGATGTTTGCTTGCACTGTTCCCACAGTTTTCGAAGTTGCTCGTCAAAAATACGCAATAGATCCTTATTAAAAGGCTGTGGATCTGCATTGAGTTCAATGTTGAACTTGGCCAATTCAGGAAACAAATAAGGATTGTTAGCATGTTCAAGAAATGCTTCGTTTCGTGGACAAGGCGAAGCGTCATCATCGATCAGCCATGCTTCCAGTTCATAACCTGCTACGGGGTCTTTTGTCGACAAGGCATGATTGTTAAACCATTCTGCAAGAATTTCTGTTTCTTGTTTCAGGTGTTTCTGATATTGGTGATAATCGCTTTTTACGAAACGACTATATTTTATTTCTTCACCCATGCCACGTATCCAGATAATAGACCTAACTTAGAAATGATCGTAATTGAGCTAGCCGCTCAATGGTGCCAATATCGATCCACTTACCATTATATATCTCTCCACTAATTTTATTTTGCTCTGCTTTTTTTCTAAGGATGGGTGCAAGTGCCCTTTTTCCCGGTTTTGTACCAGCGAATAACTCTGCTGAGTACAAACCAATGCCGCTGTAAGTCAGCATATCTTCTCCAATATTGCTAATTAATCCGTTCTCTAAGGCGAAATCACCCCCTGTATTATGCTCTGGATTGTGAACCAGGACGAGGTGGGCCACTTTGTCCAGCAGTTTGTTGGTGAGTCCAGTAAAATCGTAATCGCACCAGATGTCACCATTGATAACGATGAAGCGGTCCGTGTCTAACAATGGCAATGCGTTGATTATTCCACCGGCGGTTTCAAGGGCTTCTTCACCCTCGTCAGAATAGCTTATCTTCGTATGATAGTTTCGGCCATCACCCAAGATGTCCCTGACTTGATTACCAAGCCACGAAATATTGATAATCACATCCTCAATGCCGGCTCTAGCAAGATTGAGCAGGTGATATTCGATTAGACGGTGTTGACCCACTTGTATCAAGGGCTTTGGTGTCATGTCAGTATGTGGTCGCAGGCGTTCTCCACGACCTGCGGCCAGGATCATTGCCTTCATCGATGGATACTCCCAAACGCGATCGTTATGTGCGAAAGTTGTGTTGGCACGGCGTTCGGATCCAGGACTAGGAATGCATCTAAACAACCAATCCTCATGTGCTCACCACTGAGTTTTCTGATCAAAATGTAATGATCGAATAGTGTAGAGGTATTCATCAAATGACTTCCGGATGGTTTAATACCGTCTTTTCGAGTAGATTGAGTAGGGGTGATAAATCCTGATATTGGCTGCAGGTGTTTACAATATACTTAAGCGTTAAGGGTAAATCGTGTAGATACTGTGATTTGCCATCACGGTAGTTTAAACGTGCGAATATTCCCAGTACCTTAAGATGGCGCTGCACACCCATCAAATCGAACCAGCGAATAAAGCACTCTCGTGCAACAGGTAGCTCGATCGATGTTTTATCCAGGTATTCATCCAGCCAGGTTTCGATTCGTTCTCTTGGCCATTCAATGTAGCAGTCCTTGAACAACGATACCAGGTCATAAGTAAGTGGGCCAATGACTGCGTCCTGGTAATCAATAACACCGGGATTGTTATCGTCGACCAGCATCAGGTTGCGTGAGTGGTAATCGCGGTGGACGAATACTCTTGGTTGCTGAAGCGCTGAGTCGATCAATAGATCGAAGATGTCTCCAAGCACAGATTTCTGTTGATTATCGAGCGCGACTTTCAGGTGTTTGTTCAAGTACCAGGGTTCAAACAGTCCCATTTCGTCATGCAGGCGCATTCTGTTGTAGTCTGGTAAATGATCTTGTATGCCTTGCATGTTGATCAATGCGGTCAGGGCATCGCCGTATAATCTGTTACTGCTGTCCTCATCGAGGTGGTCAAGATACTGCCGGTCGCCCAGATCAGCGAGTAGCAGTAGGCCGCGATCAAGGTCCATGCAAATGATCTCAGGCGCGTTGACATTAGCGCCGCGCAGGAGTTCGGTGATATGAACGAAAGGCCGACAATCTTCTTTATCAGTTGGCGCATCCATGACGACAAAAGTCTGCCCTGAAAGACGGTCGGTGACACGAAAATAACGTCGAAAGCTGGCATCGGCAGACGCGGGACGAATATCTGTCAAATCATATTCGTGAATCGATTTTAACCAGTGTTTGAGTTGCGACATTCGCAAAAAACTATCGTGATTCAATGAAACGGTTCCATCGTTACTACTAACGCGGTACATGTTATCAGCCTTACGAGAATTTTTTTAAATAGAAAACGGTGTTGTTGTATCAGGGAAATGCGTTCTTGTGCCTCTTCTGTTTCTCTTTTCGAGCAGTCAGCTGGCGCCACGGCAATATTGTGTAAGTGCGGGGACAGTGTAACTACCGGCTTCCAACAATCAGTTTTGGTGCCGCACCCTCTTCGATAATGCTGGTGAGTATGCCGCCGTATTCTATCTTCAAGCTGCTGTAGACGCGATCGAGCTCCATCCCGAGTATATTTGCAGTTATGACGCGGATGATGCCGGCGTGAGCAACAATGAGTACATTTTCGTTGGTGTGTCTTTTTACGATCTCTTGATAAGCCTGCCAGACCCGGTGCGAAAACGATTCCAATGGTTCGGCCCCGTCCGGGCGGTTTCTGATCGGATCTTTATAAAAATGTTCGAGGGCATCGGGGCTCAAGCTGAGGATCTCATCGGGGCTCAAACCCTCCCATATACCGAAACCAACCTCTTTGAAACGATCATCGACGCTGTATCCGATTTTGAGCTTTTTCGACAGCTTTTGTGAAAAGTCCAGGCAACGTGAGAGGGGCGAAGTGGTGATGTGCCGCCAACTCGTGCGATCGGCAACAGCATCCCACATCTGCTGCCAGCCTGCGTCCGTCAACGGGTCATCAACACCGTGCCCACGATATCGGCGGCCTCCTACTGGCTCGCCGTGGCGGATAACGTCTATTCGTGTAGTCATTGTCAGTTACGCGGCATTACTGCATGTCAGCGGCCATATTACATCTGTCATAGAATGCTGATATGTTATTGAGTGTCTATGTTACCCTAGCCAGCCGCCTAAAGTGAGTAAGGCGAGCACTGCTATCCAGATTAAAATCGACCGCGTGACCAGGTTTTTTGCAGTTATTATGCTGGATATTTCATCCGTCGCTTCATGGTCGCGCAGTGCGCCCATTCCGGTATTCACCAGAACATCGTAGTTGTCGAGCGCAAGATCGGGCTCGTATGGCCTGTTGCGATAGGCCTGTAAGGCGCCATCAAAATGTCCGGTCAAGGCATAGCCAAGCGCTAGCATTCTAGCCGGTACCCATGTCAATACGGCCTGAAACAGCATCGAAACGGCTGTCAGGCTATCGTCAAGACCGTGGTGTTTACTCAGATTAGTTGTCAAACGATACAATACTGCGCCAACCGGACCGATAATGACAAACCAGAAGATCACGGCGAAAATACGTTCATTAGCGACGTACAATATGGCGCGGGTAACGTCATTGGTTTGTTGATCGGGTGCCGACGATGCGGCACGCTCTGTCAATGCGCTGGCGAAATGCAACGCTTCATCTTGATCGCCAAGGCGGCGGGCATCCAGGTAGTACTCAATATCGCTACTCAGGCATGCTGGCCCGAGACAGTAAGCAAAGACGAGTATGCCAAACAACAGATGGAGAAAACCCAGGAATATGTCCGAGAGCAGGTATTGAATGGTGGCGATGACCAGCACCGGAAGTATCAGTACTGCTATGGTTTGTACGACTCCGTTTGAAGGAGGAAGCAGGCGCAATACTGAATTGGTGTAATATTCAAACCAGGACAAGTCTCGGAGATCGTGCAGGTGCCTGAAGGCACGATCGAACATAAGACCAATGATTATAGATATGAGTGCCATAAATCAACAGCTAGCAATGTCGTCTGTCAGCTGTGAGCAGAATGTACATGGACAATCCCCCTTTTAGTACGCGTGTATTGTTGTTGTGCACGACAGCTGGCTACGTTGCAGCCACTGCAGGGCTCCATTCTCCAAATGCATTGGTCGTTCAGCATTGTGGTGTTGACGACTTCATCGACGACTGTACCTGATTTCGTTCAGCATTGTGCGTCTCATTGGCCCGTTATTGGTTGGTTTTGCCTCAGACCTGGTTGATTTTTGTTCGAACCCTGCTGACAGGGGCACACAAACAGATTTAACCACGCTACACACAACTAATAATAGCTGTCTGCGCGTGTTTTTCAGCTCAGTAAAGAAGAAAGTTTATCCCAGTCAAATCCAGTGCCCGGGTCAGTTTTACGCCCCGGGGCGATATCTGAATGCCCGGCAATACGTTGTGCCGTGAGCGACGGGTATTGTTTACACAGCGCTTTGACAAGTTCGACCAGTGTCTGGTATTGACCGTTCTCAAAAGAATCGTGATCGGTACCCTCTAGCTCAATGCCGATTGAAAAATCATTACAGCATTGTTTGCCTTGATAGCACGATTCACCCGCGTGCCAGGCACGCTTGTGAAACGGAACAAACTGGATAATACTGCCATCGCGTCGGATCAATGCGTGGGCAGAGACCTCCAATTGATGTATCTGCTTAAAATACGGGTGCGCATCGGCCGGTAAGGTGTTGGTGAACAGCTGGGTTACGCGCTCGTTACCGTATTCACCGGGGGGCAGGCTGATCGAATGAATAACGAGCAAATTAATTTCGGCATGCTTCGGCCTGTCATCCATATTCGGAGACGGGGTATACACTGCTTGCCTGAGCAGATGGGTAGCAGGGTCAATCTGCATGCGGGCTAGCCCGTATTTCTCATCAGGATCACGGGAGCAGGCGCAGGATTCGTGTTCGTAAGCGCCGCTCTGGAGCGAAAAGCGTAGCCATAGCTACGGTTTGAGTGAAGAGCAAGCTTACGGACACGAAGACTAGCCTGAACCGAGATAGGCATGCTTGAATTACACACTGTATTTTTAATCATCCCGACTTTTCTCCAAAAGGACCAATGCTTTCTCTGTTTTCTGCGCCGCCTGGTGAGAAATACGGGTTAGATCCAATACGTGCTGCCTGTCATGACTTTTGACATTGCCTGCATCAGCTTTTTCATCGGGAACGGTAAGGATTTTCCGCCATGATCGAGCGCCGTTGTGGCATGTTTGGCCTCATCGATTTTCATTTGCTCGAGTATAGCGCGGCTGCGACCGTCACAAGCAGGTAGTTTCTCGAGATGCGAATCAAGGTGCCGGACAACCTGATGCTCTGTCTCCGCGAGGAAGCCCAGGTTCCATCTGTCACCAAGTGCGCCGGCAAAAACACCAATGGCAAAAGAGCCGGTATACCATAGTGGGTTGAGAAGGCTGGTTCGTTCACCCAGTTCTCGCAATCGGTTTTGTGTCCATACCAGGTGATCGTTTTCTTCGAGTGCGGCTTGTTCCAGTTTTTGGCGAACCGCATCATTCTGCGCAGTGAGCGACTGTCCCTGGTACAAGGCTTGTGCTGAAACTTCGCCTGCGTGGTTAATTCGCATCAATCCGGCGACGTGCCTGTTTTCCGCTGCATCGAGCTCGCATTCTTCGATGCTTTGCGCAGGATAAGGGCGATGCGTGGCCACAGGTTTGCCGGCAATGGTACGCAATGCGGTGTCGGTATGCATCAGAAATCGGTCAAATAGGCTGTAGTGTCTCATAACTCGAATAGGTAGTTGGAATCAATTCTGCCTTGCGTTGAATGCACTTACAATAACCGTTATTTTACTCACAGGAGCGGCGTATGTCTTTCTATCAATACCACGTATTTTTCTGTACCAACGAGCGGCAACAGGGCGAACAATGCTGCGAACAATGCAACGCAACAGCAATCCGCAATTATGCCAAGGATCGAATCAAGCAATTGGGTCTGGCTGGGCCGGGAAATGTTCGCATCAATACGGCTGGATGTCTGGATCGCTGCGAACTGGGCCCCGTCATTGTCGTTTATCCGGAAGAGGTTTGGTACACCTATCTTGATCGTGAAGATGTCGATGAAATCATTAGCGAGCATCTGATCAATGGCCGTGTTGTGCGCAGATTGATTATATAAGTTGCTGTAAATAAAAGGAGTAATCTTAGATTGTTGCGAATCGAACCTGGCCAACCTTAACATAACCTTAAAAAAGCTTGACAGTGACATCATTATATTAGATAATTCTAATACGCTCTGAAATGAGTAACTATTTCTACTCCTCCATCCTCCCTTTGGTGGTTTAAGCGCGGATTTTTATCCGCGCCTTTTTTTGTCCCAAATATGCTGAAAACGCTTGTCGCTGGTGGCTATTTTCTGTATCATTGCGCGTCTTTGTCTCGCGCCCTTTGGGTGCTCACAACCTTGATTTGATTGGATTTGTTCAATGAAAACATTCAGCGCCAAAGCGGAAACCGTAGAACGGGATTGGTTCCTGATCGATGCCGAGGGCAAAAAGTTAGGTCGGTTAGCCTCCGAGATTGCTCGTCGCTTACGCGGCAAACACAAAGCGGTATACACACCGCATGTCGATACCGGGGATTACATTATCGTGATTAATGCTGAAAAAGTTGCTATCAGCGGCAACAAGGCTAGAGACAAGATTTACTACCGGCATTCGGGTTACCTGGGTGGAATGAAAGAGATCAACTTCGAAGACCTGATACAAAAAGCACCTGAGCTCGTCATCGAGACAGCGGTAAAAGGGATGTTGCCCAAGAATCCGCTGGGTAGAGCAATGTTTCGCAAGCTCAAGGTATACGCGGGTACGGAACACAAACATGCTGCGCAACAACCGCAAGTATTAGATATTTAAAGGGTTATTTAGAATGGCAGATAGTTACTACGCAACCGGTCGTCGCAAATCCTCGAGTGCCCGAGTCTACCTGAATAATGGCAGTGGCAACATCACGATCAATGGCAGGCCCCTTGATGTGTTCTTTGGTCGACAAACAACCCGCATGATCGTTCGTCAGCCGCTCGATGTTGTTGAAATGAATGACAAATTCGATGTCAATGTCAAGGTTAGCGGTGGCGGTAACTCTGGTCAGGCCGGTGCTATTCGTCACGGTATTACGCGTGCGTTGATCGAATACGACGAGGCACTTCGCAAAGATCTGCGTAAAGCGGGCTTTGTAACGCGCGATGCGCGTGAAGTCGAGCGGAAGAAGGTCGGTTTGCGCAAGGCTCGTCGCGCGACTCAATTCTCGAAACGATAAAATCGTTCCGAGAAGTGGCGAGGGAAAAGTCACTAGGGAAGAGGTACTATCAGATGGAAGTTATTAGCAATGGAAGCGCTCAAGAATCTTACTGTATGGAAGCGGGCTTGCCGTTTGTCTGTTGAATTGTATAAAGCGACGGCTAACTGTAAAGAACATAGTTTCAAAGATCAATTAACGCGTGCCGGGCTTTCAATAGCATAAAACATTGCCGAGGGTTATGAGCGAGACAGTGTCCGTGCACGACTCCAGTATCTTTATGTTGCCTAGGGGTCTTGTGGCGAAGTCTGGACCTAATTGATGATTGCACGATCTGCAGGTTTTATGGACTCAGCGATATGCAAAGAGCTGCAATGCGAAACAGTTGAAATCTCAAACATGATTTGGGGATTGATTAAGCATTATAAAAAAACAGTTGAATAACCTCTCCACTCGTCCCTTGTAACTTGTAACTTGTACCTGTATTAATTGGGGAATCGTCTAACGGCAGGACAGCGGACTCTGACTCCGCCAATCTAGGTTCAAATCCTAGTTCCCCAGCCAAAACTCCAGTAGTACCAAATGTGGCTGTTACCTGATGTTAGCCAAATAACCTCACCCCGTTCAGTGGCCGTTTGGGCTGCCTATGTAACGAAATCCGACTTAGTATTACTGCGATTTACTGTTTGATCAACTGCCTGTCTACTTGTGACGAACGATTTTGCGTCGTGACCTTGCAGCGATCGTTCAGAGGGATATTTTTGCAAAAATATTGTAAGAACGTGATCCAGGTCACTTAACTTGGTATAGCATCAAATTTATTGAGGTAATTCCTGCATTTTTGCCGGCAAATGCCTGAAAAAAAACATTATCGCTCTTGCAATTTCACAATATCTGAATATACTGCACCTAATCCTCCGAGACTACGCTTTGTGTATCTTGTGGGATTTCATTCGAAAATTATTGCTTGCTCACATAAGACCTGGTAAACAGGCAGAAGTTTAATGAGATGCGAAAAAGTTTCGGATGGTTATTTTGTAATCATAGCTATGATGATAAATTAACTAATGCAGGAGTCTTGCATAATGAAAAAATCTTTAATTGCAACTGCCGTTGCTGCAGGTATGCTGGCTACCGGAGCCGCTCAAGCAGATCCTACAGTCTACGGTCTACTTCACTTAAGTATCGATACCTTCAATGATGCGCACTACGCGGGTACGGGTGACGGTACGATCGTCAAACCAGACTCACCGGAAATGCGGAGCAACACCTCTGCGATCGGTGTGAAAGGCACTGAAGACCTCGGTGGCGCTCTGAAAGCGATCTACAAGGCTGAGTTCAAGATCGATCCGTTCGACGGTGGTCAGAGTATCCAGCGTCGTGACATCTGGGTTGGTCTGAAAGGCGGCTGGGGTAAGCTCGCTGCTGGTACCATGAGCACCAACTACAAGCAGATGGGCGGTAAGATCGACCCCTTGTACCGTACCGTTGCTGAAGCGCGTGGCATCCTCAACATGCAATCGGGTCTGCACGGCGGTGCCGGTACGGATGGCCAGGGTCGTCAGGAACAGACGCTGCAGTACACCACGCCGAAGATGGCTGGTTTCGAACTCGTGCTGAACACGACGGTTTCAGCTGCTGATGCAGGTAACTGTGATCAGACTGCTGCCCTGGCAGCAGGCGCAGGCTGTGACGAAACCATCGGCGCCGGTATTCGCTGGTCGAACAAGAGCTTCCTGGTCTATCTTGACTACCTGGATCCGAATGCCGCCAGCACCGGTAAGATCAACACTACCACCCTTACGTTCGACCAAGGCGGCAAAGACGAATCGGTCGCCAAGATCGGTGGTAAGTGGACCGGCAAAGCCTTCCAGGTGTCTGCCCAGTACGAAGCGACTGAAGACCAGCTTGGTGGTAACTACATGTTCGCCAACGGTCTGTGGAACATCAACAAGAACAATGTCGTGACACTGTCTGCTGGACAGCAGGAAGACATCTCGTCCGCATACGCACTGGCCTATGTCTACAAGATGAGCAAACTGTCCAATGTCTATATCGGTTACGGTTCTGTTGAGTCTGATACGTGCTTGACAGACGCTACGACTGGTGCAAGAACTTGCAGCTACTCAGGTACAGGTTACTTCGATGATGCCGGTACTAACGCTGCGGACAAAGGCTCTGTAGTCACTCTGGGTATCCGCAAGAGCTTCTGATTTATTGTTGATCTGAATGATCAATCAGTAATCAGGCTTGAAAGAACGGGATCTTCGGATCCCGTTTTTTTTATCTAAAAGCCGGGCAATGCTGCGTTTCTCACCGGTGGGGGAAATGTCACAAAGATGATTAATAACAAATATTAGCCGCGAAAAACGCAAAGGACGCAAACTATTCAGAGCGTGAACGCATACTGTCGCCAAGCGAATCGGGCACATGTTGGACGAATGCTGTCACGTGCGGTTGGGAGCACCGAGCGCGACGAACTGGGTCTGCATGGACCAACTGCGGGGAACTGTTCGGTGTTTGCGACCGCAATACATTACACTTTCGCGTTATTTGCGTTTTTCGCGGCTAATGCAATATTTGAATCCAGCATGCAATGTGTGGATTAGACAGGTACAATTTCCCTCCAAGATAATACGAGTCAATTCAAGCGAGTGAGAGGCGCACACTATGACGCAGGATGAAATGAAGAAAAAAGCAGCCGAAGCTGCGCTCGAGTATGTGGTGACGGATTCCATCGTCGGTGTGGGTACCGGTTCCACCGTCAACTTCTTCATCGACCTGCTGGCGGAAATCAAGCACAAGATCGAAGGTGCGGTCTCCAGTTCCGAGGCCTCGACCGAACGCATGAAACAACACGGTATTCGTGTCTACGATCTCAATGCAGTCAACGAGCTACCCGTATACATCGATGGTGCTGACGAGTCGGATCACTATCTGAATCTGATCAAGGGTGGCGGTGGCGCACTGACACGTGAAAAAATCATTGCCGGCGCCAGTGACAAGTTTGTCTGCATCGCCGATGAAAGCAAGTTGGTCGACGTCTTAGGCACATTCCCATTGCCGGTTGAAGTCATTCCGATGGCACGCAGCTTTATCGCGCGTGAATTGGTCAAGCTCGGTGGTCGACCGGTGTGGCGCGATAACTTCATCACCGATAATGGCAATATCATACTCGATGTGCACGATTTTGAGATTCTGCAACCGATGAAAACAGAGGCCGAGATCAACAAATTACCTGGCGTGGTTACTGTTGGCATCTTTGCCAATCGCCCGGCGGATGTGTTAATCCTGGGTGCGCCTGATGGCGCGAAGACTGTGTATTCTAAATAGGCAGGTGTTTTTTACGCAAAGGACGCAAAGGCGCGAACAACGCAAAGGTTTTTCTTATTTGGTAGGCGCGGCTTGAGCCGCGATTGGCTGCTCGCGTTGATGTGTATCGAATTCGCGGCTGAAGCCGCTCCTACACCGATGTTGCAATCTTAGAAAACATCGATTGGAAGATTTTCCTCGCACCTTGTTACTCGTCCCTCGCCACTTTCATATCTGCTATAGTCCGATTATCACCGCGTGATCGCGCACCACACTGCGATAGCAATGTATGACGACCAAATACATCAAAAAGATTCTTGAGGCGCATGTGTACGATGTGGCTGAGGAAACGCCGCTGGATAACGCGCTCAATCTGAGCAAGCGTCTGAACAATCGCGTGCTGATGAAGCGCGAAGATCTGCAAAGTGTGTTTTCATTTAAGTGTCGTGGCGCATACAATCGTATCTACCAGCTGCTGAAGCAGCAAAAGGTCGAGGGCGTAATTGCGGCGTCGGCCGGTAATCACGCACAGGGTGTCGCACTGGCTGCAACCCGGCTCGGAATCGATGCAACCATCGTCATGCCTAAAACCACACCGGATATCAAGGTAAAGGCAGTCCAGGCCAGGGGCGGCAAAACGGTGCTGGTGGGAGATGCCTATGATGATGCTTATCAACATGCGATCAAGCTTGCGGGACAGAAAAACCTCGAATTTATCCATCCCTACGACCATCCCGACACAATTGCTGGGCAGGGAACCATCGGCATGGAAATCCTGCGCCAACATAATGACGGCATCCATGCCGTATTCGTACCTGTCGGTGGTGGCGGATTGATCGCTGGTGTCGGTGCCTATATCAAATACTTGCGACCAAGCACCAAGATTATCGGCGTGGAGCCGGAAGATGCGGCGAGCATGGCCGAAGCCTTGCGTATGAAACGACGCGTGGTACTCGACAGTGTCGGTCTGTTTGCCGATGGTGTTGCAGTCAAACAAGTGGGGAGTGAAACATTTCGCATTGCCAGGCAGTGCGTCGATGATGTCGTCTGTGTTTCAACCGACGAGATCTGTGCTGCGATCAAAGATATTTTTGACGACACGCGTACGATCATGGAACCAGCCGGTGCACTGGCTGTAGCAGGGATGAAGAAATATGTCGAAGAAGCCGAAATCGTCGATCAAACCTTGGTTGTGATCAACAGTGGCGCCAATATGAATTTCGACCGTCTGCGGCATGTTTCTGAGCGAGCCGAACTCGGTGAGCAGCGCGAAGCCTTGCTCGCAGCTACGATTCCGGAGCGGCCAGGCAGCTTTAGAACTTTTTGTAAAACCATAGGTAAGCGCGGCATCACTGAGTTCAATTATCGTTACTCTGATACCGATGATGCTCAGATTTTCGCTGGCGTGAAGCTGGTCAAAGGCATGGTGGAAAAGGAGGAGTTGATCGACAAGTTGCAGGCAGCCGGTTATCCGGTTGTTGATATGACCGATAATGAAATGGCTAAGAATCATGTCCGCTATATGGTCGGCGGTCGTTTCCCCGATGTCAGTAATGAAGTGCTGTATCGTTTTGAGTTTCCAGAAAGGCCGGGCGCACTGCTGGATTTTCTAACCCGCATCGGTAAGCGCTGGAATATCAGTCTGTTTCATTATCGAAATCACGGTGCAGCCTACGGTCGCGTACTCGTCGGCTTGCAGACACCTGATGAGCAACGCCAGGAGTTGGTAAGTTATCTGGATAAGTTGGGATATCGCTATTGGGAGGAAACGGATAATCCGGCATACAGGATTTTTCTTTAGCCCCCTGATTACTGAATGGGGATAGGAGGCCGCGAAAAACGCCAATAACGCAAAAGGGCCTTTGTTTTTGTGGTTTTCTGTTTGCGTGCTTTGCGTTATTTGCGGACGTGTTTGCCATCATCGCGAAGTTCTGATGACGCGTTGTTCGGTTGCGATCATGTCCAATGGTATATCCCAGCTGTTCATTGTCAGTTCATCTTCGCGTTGAAGCTCGTGTGCAAGACCGATCAGCGTTGGCTTGGAATGTGTTCGAGAACGTCTGTAGGCCAGCGAACGGTCATAGAAGCCGCCACCCATGCCAAGACGGTTCCCGTTTTCGTCGAAGGCGACCAGCGGTAATAGCATCAAATCGAGCTGCCAGGCGCAGATCCAATGCAGTGGCCTGCAAGCTGGCTCGTGAATACCAAAACGGTTGATGGTCATGTCCATGCCCGCTGAGTAGGGCGCGAAGTAAAGCTTGCTTTGAAACGGTGAAAGAACAGGCAGGTACACTTGTTTGCGTAATTTCCATGCCGTTTTTACAATGTCTTCCGGATCAATCTCACCGTCATTGGCAAGGTAACAGGCGATGCGATTACTGCGCAGAAAGGCGGTCTGACGACAGACCTGCGTACCAAGAGTCGCCGCGTGGTTGGATTGTTGAAGCGCTGTGAGTTGTTTACGACGTTGGCGGTTACGATGCCGAATCAGGCTGTTGTTTGAGGGCATAGCAGCGAAATGAATAGAAGGTGCCTCCAAAAGTGCCGTAGCAACTACTGCTAACCTTGAACCAGAGGTTCAGGTGGGGACAGCGATCATACCTCAGGCTTCCCGCTCATGGCGGTATTGCACATAGTATAACCAGCGCGACTCCCCTGGTTAGTAGTTAAGGCTCAAGGGTTTTTCAGTTTGCTTACGCACACCCTAGAGACACCCAAACCTAATTCTTGCGGAGGGCTGAAACGGTCATCAGCACTCCTCCTTGATACTTTATGATAACTTAATTTCTCGTATGCTGCTGTCAATTTTTTCTGATAGAGAGTCTATGCGATCATTGAGTTCAGAGTGTTCGGCTTGCATTGCTCTACCGTTTAGCAACTCGTGGCAAAGATTGAGCGCTGTTATGATCGCGATTCGCTCGGTACCGATAACAGAGCCTTTATTTTTGATTTCATTGAGTTTTCTATTTAGTTCTTCAGCTGAAGCGCGCAGGCTGTCCTGTTCTCCAGCGGGGCATGCGATCCGGTATTCTTTGTCAAGAATAGTGATGCTGAGGGATTCCTGATTTTTCATCGGCGGACTTGCTCAATTACTGGATGACTATCATGCAGATTCCATGGAGCGCAGACGAGTAATCATGGCCTCGACTTGTGATCTGACCTGCTCCTTCTGTTCAAGCAAGGTCGCGCGTTCGCCAGATAGAGCCTGCATTTGCGCGCGCAGATCGATGTTATCTTTTCCTAAACGTTTGCAGATATCAAGTAGTTGGTTGACTTGCTCTTCGAGACGCTGGATTCTTGCGGTGGTATCGTTCATAGCTTTTTCTAATTGTTATCGGGGTGGTGCCGGTCGCTGGATTAAATAAATCGCATAAGCATCCGCTGGATGCAAACACATCAGTCCTAATACTAGGACGACAACGCCCTTGGGTCAAATGAAACTGCCTGTTGCTTTTACTGACTAAGCTAGGGCCTGTTAACAGGCCCTACGATAACTGTCGTGATAGAATCAGTGTATGCATCAGTTGCCGGAAATCGCCGCCGTAGAAGAATTGCTTTACAGAATTGACGCCAACATGGGCGCTGCAGAGGCCCATGGAGCGCTCTGTGGTATGCTTTGTGCCCGCGGGACTGTCGAACTGTCTGAATGGGTCGATCACGTCATTGGAGAGCAGGATCACGGTGGCCGATTGTTACACGATGTCGTTCATGAGTTGTCGGAACTGCATCAATCGACGCTTGAAATGATAAATGATGCAGGCGGTGAATTCAGGCTGTTGTTACTCGATGACGATGATGCCTTGGCGGAGCGAGTGGAGACACTGGCGGCGTGGTGTCAGGGGTTTATTTATGGGCTCGCAGCGGGTGGTATCCGACAGAACAGTGAGTTGCCCGATGATGCAGCGGAACTGTTGAAGGATATGGTCGAAATTTCCCGTGCTAGTCATGAGGTGGATAATATGGCGGTAGAGATCGAGGAAGAGGACGAAGTTGCTTATATGGAAATCGAGGAATATGTGCGTATGGGTACACTGCTGATCTATGAGGAACTACAGCCACTACAGTCGACTCAAACGATCCATTAGGGCCTGTTAACAGGCCCTAGGGTAAACGAGCAAGAATCAAGATTAATGAACATCAAGATTTACGCACAGCACCGTCGGCAATTAATGCGCATGATGGGTGAAAACTCTATTGCCGTATTACCAGCGGCCCCGGTTCTTTTGCGTAACCGAGATGTCGAACATGGCTTTCGCCAAGACAGTGACTTTTATTATTTGAGCGGGTTTCCAGAGCCGGAGTCAGTCATCGTGCTCGTGCCTGGCCGTAAGCAGGGGCAGTTTATTCTGTTCGTGCGGGACCGAGACAAGAAAAAAGAAACTTGGGATGGCAGGCGTTACGGCCCGGAGGGCGCAGTCGAGCAGTTCGGTGCGGATCAGGCTTATCCGATCACCGATCTCGAAGACATCCTTCCCGGTCTGATGGAGCATTGCGAAAGCGTGTATTACACCATCGGGCTGAATCCCGAGTTCGACAAACATGTGATGAACTGTGTCAATAATCTGCGCAGCAAGGCACGCGGGGGTACGCATGTGCCTTACGAGTTCGTATCGCTTGATTACCTGTTGCATGATATGCGTCTGTACAAACACCGCGATGAACTTCGGTTGATGCGTAAGGCGGCAAAGATATCGGTACAGGCGCACATAGACGCGATGCAAGCTTGCGAGCCTGGAGTGTACGAATACCAGCTCGAAGCAGAGTTATTATATCGCTTTAATCGACAGGGTGCCGGTTGGGCCTATCAGTCGATTGTTGGCGGTGGCGCCAACAGCTGCATTCTGCACTACACCGAAAACAACCAGATTTTGAATGATGGGGACATGGTGTTGATCGATGCGGGTGCTGAATACAAGGGATATGCCGCAGATATCACGCGCACCTTTCCAGTAAATGGCCGTTTTACTGATGCGCAACGGGAAATCTATGAGCTGGTGTTGGAATCTCAGCAGGCAGCCATGAAGAAGATCAAGCCCGGTAATCACTGGAACGATCCGCATGAAGCTGCGGTGCGTGTGTTGACCAAGGGCATGGTCGAACTGGGATTGTTGAAGGGTAGTATAAGGAATCTGATCAAAGAGGAGCAGTACAGCAAGTTCTATATGCACAGGACAGGGCACTGGTTAGGCATGGATGTCCACGATGTGGGTGATTACAAGGTTGATGATGAGTGGCGTTTGCTGGAGCAGGGCATGGTGCTGACAGTGGAGCCTGGTTTGTATATTCCTGCCGGGAGACGTGGTGTCAAGCGCTGGTGGAACATCGGCGTGCGTATCGAGGATGATGTGGCGGTAACAAGGGATGGGCATGAAATGCTCTCGGCAGGATTACCCAGAACCAGTGATGAGATCGAGGCGGTTATGGCGGGCTGAGCGCTATGACTGAAAAAACGTGAATGTGAGTGAGTCAGCGATAGATTGTGATGTGTTGATCATAGGCGGCGGGCTGGTCGGCGCCAGTTTGGCGTGCGCTCTAGAGGACAGCGGGCTCTCCATCCGAGTTGTCGAGGCCGTTCCGCTACAGTCCCAGGTACAACCCAGTTATGATGACAGAACAGTCGCCTTGTCGTGGGGAAGCCGCTGTATTTTTGAGGGCATGGGGATTTGGGCGATCCTTGCCGATCGCGCGGAAGCAATCACCACGATTCACATTTCTGATAAGGGCCATTTCGGTGCGACACGGTTACGCAACGAAGAAGAGCAGGTCGAGGCGTTGGGATATGTCGTAGAAAACCGCGTGCTTGGTGAAGCCTTATACCAGCGTTTGCAACAAAATAGCAGGCTCAGGCTCCATTGTCCTGCGCGTTTAGTCAGAATTGACCAACAAGGCGATGCAGTAGTCGCCATTGTCGACGAGAACCAAACCCAGCAGGCATTCCGTGCGCGACTGATGGTGGCAGCGGACGGCGTGATTTCACAGGTGCGTGACATGCTGCATATCGGTAGCAGCGTACAGGATTATGGCCAGAGCGCGGTAATTGCCAATGTTACGCCTGGTATCAAGCATAATAATACCGCCTATGAGCGTTTTACCGATGCGGGCCCAATTGCGCTCCTTCCGATGACACAAAACCGATGTTCGCTTGTCTGGACCGTACCGACTGCTCAGGCTGCGGAACTGATGCAGATGAATGATGCGGATTTTCTACTGCTGCTTCAACAACGTTTCGGTTTTCGTCTTGGGCAATTACGCAGAGTCGGTAGCCGCCATGTCTACCCGCTGAAGCTGATTGAAACGACCCAAATCGTGCGCAATCGCGTAGTGATTGTCGGTAATGCCGCACATGCTGTTCATCCGGTTGCAGGGCAGGGTTTCAATCTCGCTCTCAGGGACATCGCTATTCTTTCCGAGCTGGTAGCAGCATCACCAGATGTGGGTGACAGCAGGTTGCTGCAGACTTACGTTGAACAACGGCAGCATGACGCTAGACGCGTTTATCGGTTTACCGATAGTTTGATAAAAATATTCTCCAACAACTATGCACCACTGGGCCATCTCAGAGCCGCGGGTCTGGTCGCGGTCGGATTGATACCACCCCTGCGTCATCAGCTGGCACGTATGAGCATGGGGCTCAGTGGTCGTTCATCTGAAATGGGTCGCAGGGCCGGGCGTGTCTGAATCAGATATCAGACACTACGATGTCGTTATCGCCGGGGGCGGCATCACGGGTTTGACGCTGGCCGCGGCCCTGCGCGACACAAGCTTGCGCATCGCGATCATCGATCAAAATCAACCTGTCGCTGTTAGCGATGAATACTCGTTGCGTGTTTCCGCGATTAACCACGCTGCCTTGCGGCTGTTCGATGAGGTTGGCGCCTTTGAAGGTATGGTTAAGCTGCGTGTTTCCCCGTTTCGCGAAATGCACGTCTGGGATTCGACTGGGGTCGGGCAAATACATTTCGATTCGGCGGAGCTTGGATTGGATACGCTCGGCTACATTATAGAAAATAATGTCATCCAACACGCATTGCTGGCCGTGATTGAACAGGCTGATACCATCGATTGGCTGTGTCCTGCCAAAATCGCATCGCTTGAATTGAATCACAGTCTGAAGCGAGTCGACTTGGACGGTGGAAAAAGCTTAACGGCGCATTTGGTGGTGGGTGCTGACGGTGCGAACTCGCTCGTGCGCCAAGCGATGTGCATCGTACTGCTGCGCAGACCTTATAAACAACAGGCTATTGTTTGCACCGTCGCTACAGAATATGATCATCAGCAAACAGCATGGCAGTGTTTCTTACCCACCGGTCCGTTGGCGTTGTTGCCGCTTCAAAATGGCCAGTGTTCTGTAGTCTGGTCATTGGATCAAGCTGAAGCTGAGACCATTTTGGCGCTTGATAATGCGGCCTTCGCAGCCAGGCTCGAACAGGCGTTCGAGTACCGTTTGGGTTCAGTAAAAGCCGTGTCCTCAAGAGCGATGTTCCCGCTGGGACATGGCCATGTTGATCGTTACGTACAACCGGGTCTGGCCTTGCTCGGGGACGCGGCGCACACAATTCATCCGCTCGCCGGGCAAGGCGCTAACCTGGGTATTAGTGATGCGGCGTGCTTGGCTAAGGTGATCAGCGAAGCCCTGCAGGCGCGCCGACGTTGGAGTGCGCTGTACACGCTGCGAAAGTATGAGCGCAGCCGCAAAGGCGCCAATCAACTGATGGAGGCATCCATGACCACTTTCAAGTATCTGTTCGGTAATGACAACCCGTTTTTGGCGGAATTGCGCAACGCCGGTTTGAATCTGGTTGACCATGCCGCACCAGTCAAGCAGATCTTGATCAAACGGGCATTAGGAGGGATCTAGCCCGCATTTGTCACGCGAAATGTCTGGATATTATTGTTCTGAAAGGTGTAGGATTGCGCTTCACAATCAACGCTATCTGCCATGAGTAACAAAACCGTACTATACGACAAGCATATTGAATATGGGGGCAAAATTGTCGATTTTGCTGGATGGCAGATGCCTGTGAATTATGGCTCACAAATCGATGAGCACCACCAGGTTCGACAAGATGCGGGTATGTTCGATGTTTCCCACATGACGGTGATCGATCTGACAGGTGAGGGTGTGAAGCCGTTTCTACAAGTTTTACTCGCCAATGACGTCGTCAGGTTAAAACAGCCTGGAAAGGCGCTCTACAGCTGTATGTTGAATCATGACGGCGGTGTCATCGATGATTTGATCGTTTATTTCATGCATGATGACTGGTATCGTATGGTCGTCAACGCAGCCACCCGTGACAAAGACCTGGCTTGGATCGATGAACAATCCGCCGGCTATGATGTCGAGATCAATGAGCGGTCTGATCTGGCGATGATCGCTGTACAGGGTCCGCATGCGCGGGAAAAGGCGATAGAAGCATTACCGGTTGATGTGGTTGAAGCAGTGTCGGGGCTCGAAAGATTTTTCGGTTGTGCCTGTGGCGAATGGTTCGTCGGAAGAACGGGTTACACTGGTGAAGACGGTTTCGAAATCATGCTACCTGACACCGAAGCACCGGCATTATGGGATGGTTTGGCGGAAGCGGGTGTCAAGCCCTGTGGTTTGGGTGCTCGTGATACGTTGCGTCTCGAGGCTGGGATGAACTTATACGGTGCGGACATGACCGAGTCGACCTCTCCTTTGATCTCAGGTCTGGGATGGACAGTCGCTTGGGAACCCGAAGACCGTGAATTTATTGGCCGGACTATTTTGCAAGAGCAACGTGACCAGGGTGTTGTGTCTAAATGGGTCGGCCTGATACTGGAAGGCAAGGGCATATTGCGCGGCCATCAGAAAGTGGTGGTCGAAGGGGTGGGCGAAGGCGAGACCACCAGTGGTACGTTCTCGCCTACATTGAAACGATCAATTGCACTTGCTCGTGTTCCCAAAGAAACCGGAGATAAGTGTCAGGTAGAGATACGCGGTAAGTTATTGAATGCTTTCGTTGTCAAGCCAGTATTTGTTCGTGACGGTAAAGCCGCGTCATGATTGTGTCAGTTGAAACAAGTGATTCTCGTCGTCCATTGAACAATGTAATATCACCACAGATCTTTTCGAGAATATAATAGGTTATCGTTATGAGCGAAATACCCTCTGAACTGAAATACACAAAATCACACGAATGGGTGAGAGACGAAGGCGATGGTACCGTCACAGTCGGTATTACGGATCATGCGCAGGAATTGCTCGGTGATCTTGTCTTTGTCGAGTTGCCTGAAACAGGGACTGAAATGTCAGCTGAGGATGCCGTCTGCGTGGTGGAATCCGTCAAGGCAGCGTCTGACGTTTATATGCCAGTCAGCGGTGAAGTGGTTGTGGTCAATGAAGGCCTGGTAGATGCACCCGAAACGATCAACGATTCGCCATACGATGATGGCTGGCTTATCAAAATCAAGTTGTCGAATCCCGATGAACTCAGCGGCTTGATGGACGCGGACAGTTACGACGTTGAGACAGCAGAAGACTAGCAATGCCGTTCATACCCCATACTGATCAGGAAATCGATGAAATGCTGGAGGCCATTGGTATTAAGGATACCGATGCGCTCTTTGCAGAAATTCCATCGCATTTGAGGGTGTCCGGTCTTGAGGGCATTCCAGAGGGAATGACCGAGATGGACGTTTCCCGCCTGATGCATCAACGCGCTGCCGAAAACAAACAGGCCGTCTGTTTTCTTGGAGCGGGCGCATACGAGCATCATATACCCGCGGCGGTTTGGCAGCTTACCACACGAGGTGAATACTATACGGCCTACACACCGTATCAGGCCGAGGCATCGCAAGGGACGCTGCAGCTGACATACGAATACCAAAGTATGATGACCGCCCTGACCGACATGGATGTGTCGAATGCTTCCCTCTATGACGGCGCCTCGGCTCTTGCTGAGGCGATATTGATGGCCGTCCGGGGCAATCGTAAGTCTAAATCACGTAAAATTGTGATCCCAAGAACGGTTCATCCTGCGTACCGGAAAACTGCTAATACCATAGTCGGCGGCCAGAATATTGAGCTGGTCGAGGTCGATTATAACCGTGCAAGCGGGACCGTGTCGTTGGATGCGATCAAGCAGGCTGCGGGCGACGATGTCACCGCCGTGGTCATTCAGCACCCCAGCTTCTTCGGTACGCTGGAAGACGTCGATGCGATTACTGACTGGGCGCACCAGAACAATGCGTTGATGATAGCGATCACGAATCCATTGAGCATAGCGATATTAAAACCGCCCGGTCAATGGGGTGAACGTGGCGCGGACATCGCCTGTGGTGACGGGCAGCCGCTTGGTGCACCGCTTTCATCTGGTGGGCCTTATTATGGTTTCCTGTGCTGCAGTCAAAAACTCGTGCGCCAAATGCCGGGACGTATCGTCGGCCGCACCACCGATGTAAATGGTACTCGGGGGTTCGTATTGACCTTGCAGGCACGCGAACAGCATATCAGACGCTCCAAGGCGACATCGAATATCTGTACTAACCAGGGATTGGTCGTAACTGCATCGACGATACATATGGCTATTCTGGGCCCGCGGGGTTTGGAACATACCGCAGCGGCTTGTCACGCGAATACGCGCGCTTTGGTTGAGCAATTGAATGCGATCGATGGCGTCGAAACGGCTTTCAGCAGCCCGATATTCCATGAGTCGGTACTGCTTCTCGACAGGCCGGCTGATCAAGTACTCGAAGCACTGGCAGAGCGAGATATTCTGGGTGGTTATGATCTCGCCGCGGATTATCCAGAGCTGGGTAACGCGATACTGGTCTGCGCCACCGAACTCAGGACCGAAGAAGACATTATGGCCTACCGAAGCGCACTGCAGGCTATTCTGGATGTAGAAATCCGACACAAGGAAATCGCCTGATGCTGATTCACGAACATTCTAAACCCGGGCGCATTGGTGCGCCCCAGGCGCCTGTAGTCAAAGCGGATATTAGCGACATCCCCGAACAATTCGTGCGTAAGGAGCGCGCTAGACTACCTGAAGTGTCAGAATTGCAAGCGGTGAGACACTATACACGTCTCTCGAAGAAGAATTTTTCCATCGACACGCATTTTTATCCGCTTGGCTCGTGCACGATGAAATACAATCCGCGAGCCTGTAATTCACTGGCGATGTTGCCTGGCTTTTTGTCAAGGCATCCCTTGACGCCGGATAGATACAGTCAGGGTTTTCTTGCCTGTATGTACGAATTGCAGTCGATGCTATGTAACGCGATGGGTATGGCTGCTTTCTCGCTGGCGCCGATGGCCGGCGCACAGGGCGAATTCGCTGGTATCAAGATGATCAGTGCCTACCACAAAGCGAACAAAGACGACGCGCGTAAAGAAGTACTGGTTCCAGACGCGGCGCACGGTACCAACCCGGCTACGGCGACGATGTGTGGATTCACCGTCAAGGAGATACCGACACTGGATAACGGTGACGTCAATCTGGATGCGTTGCGGCAAGCAACCGGTCCGCAGACTGCCGCCCTGATGCTGACCAATCCTTCGACTCTGGGTGTGTTTGAACGCCAGATCGAGAAAATTGCGGCGATTGTGCACGAGGCAGGTGGTCTACTTTACTACGATGGCGCTAACCTGAATGCGATTCTCGGCAAGATACGCCCGGGCGATATGGGTTTCGACGTCATACACACCAACTTGCACAAAACGTTCTCAACGCCTCACGGCGGAGGCGGTCCTGGCTCAGGTGCAGTCGGTGTTGCCGCGAGGTTGGAACCTTTTCTGCCGTTGCCCCTGATAAGCAAGGAGAATAACCAGTATCGCTCCTTAACTGGGCAAGATGCGCCGCAGTCAATTGGATACCTTTCGGCGTTTATGGGTAACGCCGGCGTGTTGTTGCGCGCGTATATCTATATGCGTTTGCTGGGTAAAACCGGCATGGAGCGTGTAGCAGAGTTCGCAACATTGAACGCGAACTACATGATGGCCGAAGCCAAACGCCGTGGCTTCCAACTGGCTATACCAGAACGCCGTGCCAGCCACGAATTCATTATCACGTTGAAGAAAGAAGCTAGCGAACTGCATGTTACCGCAATGGACTTTGCCAAACGTCTGCTTGATCTAGGCTATCACGCCCCGACAACGTATTTCCCGCTACTGGTGCCCGAGTGCCTATTGATCGAGCCGACGGAATCGGAGGCCAAAGAAGTGCTGGATGGTTTCATGGATGCGCTCGAGCAAATTCGTGAAGAAGCGAAAACCGATCCTGAGCTGGTAACGACTGCTCCGCACACCTTGCCGGTACAGCGTCTTGACGAGGTCAGTGCCGCCCGCAATCTTGATTTGGCTTGGAAAACCGAGCGACATCCGGGTTAGCTGTTAGCCCAATTCGACACAGTTGCGGCCTTTGTTCTTTGCATGGTAGAGCGCAGCGTCTGCGCGTTTGAACAGCGCTCCCACATCATCCTGATCCTTTTTGTATTCCGTTGCTCCGAAACTGCAGGTGAGATTGCCGATCTCGCTGAATCGATGTTCAGCGATGTCCTTGCGTAAGCGCTCAGCATGGACGGTGGCGCCAGATATATCAGTCGCCGGTGTCAGGATGATGAACTCTTCACCGCCGTATCGTGCAAATATGTCAGCACTTCGGTTGGCTTTTTGAACGATGTTAGCAACTTCCCTCAGTGTCTCATCGCCTACCGGGTGGCCGTATTCATCATTGATTCCCTTGAATTGGTCAAGATCAAAAAAAATCAGGGAAAAGGTTCCGCCATAGCGTTTGACTCTGTCGATTTCCGAATCGAGGAAATGACTAAAATGTAATCTGTTATAAATATTCGTGAGTGGGTCGGTGTAAGCCACCAGGCTCATTTGCTCTTGTAGCAGTTTAATCCTTGCCAACAGGTATCCGAACAGCAAACCGGCAAACACGGGTACGACAAAGGCCTCAGGTGTCAGCGGTACGTCGAGCATGTATTTCGCATGAATGATATTCAAACCAGAAGTAAACAAACACGATATGAATATGTATAAAAAATACACCAGGATTTTTTTACGTGCTGGTAAAATGATATGTTGCATTGTCATGAATTTGAGAGCGCGGCAGCGTCCTTGAAAGAAGCTATGTCGGCAATCATATCGCCTTTTCATCGATACAGGAAGGAAACCAAATGTGCAAACAGATCAAGATGAATGTGTCCGCAAATAACGCAAAGTACGCAAATAAGACATACAAAAACAAAGGCTCTTTTGCGCGGGCGTTATTTGCGGATTTATATCCTTGGTCTGAATTTAGGGAGAGAGAGGTGGGAACTTGCGCACTGTTTCTATCAGTGACTTAACAGCAACGATCGCTGTTTGCATATCATGGCATGCTTTACCTGTCCGACAGTGTTAAACGCTTATTACGTCGTCTCATACGGTATGCTGTTCGAGCACTTCATGCGCGGCCGAACGCATTACGTCCTCTGATACGACGCCGGTTAACTTTCTCTCGCCAAAGATAAAACTGGGAACAGCCTGTATATCGAAGGTTCTCGCCTTACGATAATTAGACATGATGCGCTGCTGGTATTTTTCATCCTGCCAGGCTGATTCAACAGCATCTTTGTGTATACCGCTGCTGTCCGCGATCTCATGCAGTATATTCCTGTCACCGATGTTTTTACGATCGACGAAGAACGCTGTGAACAATTTTTCGTGCAGGTCGTAGAATTTTTCACGGCCTGATTCCTTTGCTGTCTCCGCTAGCAGCAGTGCATCCCTGGAATTCGTTGTGAAGGTGTGTTCGGCGATCGGGATGCTTTCCTCTCGGGCGACAACTTCAAGGTTGTGCATCAGCTGGTTCCATTGTTTGGAAGGGTAGTCCAGGGAGGTCACCGGCTCTCCCTCGGCTGGTGTTTCAGGATGGATCTCGATGAAGCACCAGTTGATTTTTAAATCATAAGTATCACGAAGCCGCATCAATCGATGATGGCCGACATAGCAGAAGGGACAGATGTAATCGCTAAACACAGTCACCCTGAGTTCTGGTACATTCATCATACTGACCCTCTTTGAGTGAGATTATGCATAAGGCTATAGCACAGCACATACTATTACTACTGACAGTGTTCTTTTCTGCCAGTTCTTGTCCCCAGGATTTTCGCTGGGAAGCGGGTGTCGGCGCAGTCGCAATACATCTGCCGCTGTATCCCGGTTCTTCACAGGATGCTGGTTACCTGATACCGTTTCCCTATTTGCGCCTAGAGTCAAAATACCTTGATATCGACCAGGGTATCGAGAGCAATCTCTTCAGGACCAACAAGGTCAGGTTTAGCCTCAGCGGCGGCTTGGGCGTGCCTGTTAACAGCGCTGACAGCATTGCGCGCGCTGGCATGCCTGATCTCGACTTGGTGCTACAACTCGGTCCTTCTGTTGACATTATCTTTGACAAGCGCAGTCAAGGTGCCCGTGAATTTCGCCTCGAACTGCCTGTACGCCTCGCGGTTGCCACTGATTTTTCCTCAACACGGAATATTGGCTGGTTGTTTGAACCGCGGCTCGTGTATGAGTCGAAGCGTAAACACAAAGCGGGCTGGGCCTATGAATATACTGCCGGTGTGCGTTTGGCGACAGACAAGTATCATGATTACTACTACAGTGTTGGCCCTCAGTATGCGACACCGACGCGACCAGCGTACAAAGCGTCAGGTGGTTACAGTGGTTTGTTTACAGATCTGGTCGCCAGTTGGCGAAAAAGAGATCTCATTTATTTTGCCTGGGTGCGCTATCAGTATCTTGGTGGTGCACAGTACGAAGATAGTCCGCTTTTCGAGGATGAGAATTACTGGTTTCTCGGCATCGGTCTGAATTGGATTTTTGCTGAGAGTCGGTGAAGTTGCTGTTGATTTCCCGAAATTTGGATTAGCTCAGCAGCATCTTCAGGCTCAGCAAGAGCAGCAGTATCGCAAACACGGTACGCAGGTTTCTCTCGGATAGCCTGTGTGCGAGGCCAGCTCCGATTGGCGCTGTCAATATACTGGTTATAATGATCATGGCAAATGCCGGTAAATTGACATATCCAAGTAAATACTCGCTAGATTCCGCGATATTCCAGCCGCTGATGACATAGGCAGCGGTGCCCACTACAGCGATTGGAAAGCCGCAAGCGGCCGAACTTGCTACCGCATTTCTGATCGTGACGTTATGCCATAGCAGGAAGGGTACAGTCAGTGTGCCGCCGCCGATGCCAACCATCGCTGAAATGCTACCGATGACAACACCGCCGCTGAGCGCTCTGGTTTGCGGGATCGATGTGGAATGCATGACCGGCTTGATGTTGGTCAGTAGATGGACCGCTACGATAAGCTCAAATACAGCGAAAATCGGCCTGAGTACGTCGCTGACGAGCACACTGGCCAACCTCGCACCTAGCCAGGCACCCAGTATGATACCTGGAAACAAGCGGATTACGATGGGCCATAACACCGCCCCGCGTCTGTGATGTGCCCACGTCGAGGATACCGAAGTCACCGTGATGGTGGCTAGTGATGTTGCCAGGGCCATGTGCATGACATGATCAGAATCAACGCCTTGAGCGCTGAATATAAAAAACAGGATCGGTACGATGATCAAGCCTCCACCAATACCGAGTAAGCCAGCGGCAAGACCGGCAGCAGCGCCGGTGCACAGGTACAGTACGATTTCAGTCATGACGATCAAGCCGGGCAACAGCTGTTGGAATACAACTAACCCGGATGTTGCGCGAAGGCGGCCATGCAATGTTGCGGATTAGTCGATGTTTCAATCAGATACGCTCGAAATGCCAAGGTATTGTTCGGTTACAGTTTGTCCTATTCGGTTGTACGTGCACGTTGATGTCGCAGCTTGAACCGTGATAGGCGTACTTGAATAGCACACTGTATTTTTGATCACTCTAGTTTTGCCAAAAGAAAACAATATCGTGCCAGTACTCTCCGCCGCCTGGTGAGAAATGCGGGCTAGCTATCTGTGGTGCAGTTGCTCCAGTAGTGCGCAGTCGACATAAGTATGGTTGTTCGCAGTTCCTTCTAATATGGTGAAAGGCTGGTCCGGTTCGCCGAGCGTGTCAAGTACCAGCAACGCATTATTAAAATCGTGATCACGGGTGTAGCTATTCACCGTGATGATGGTCGGTATACCCGCGCCCATCGACGATAGGATACCATTGTGTGAGTCCTCGAATGCCAGGCATTCATAGGGTGCGAGCTTCATTTCATTTAGTGCAAAATCAAATATATCACTGGCGGGCTTTTTAGCCGGCACGATATCGCCGGCGGCGATGACCTCAAACCAGTCCAGAGAATCCCGACCCAGGGTATGTTCCAGCAATGCGCTGACGTTGTCCGGCGTGGTTGTGGTGGCGATGGCTAGACGTAAGCCATCATTTCGCGCTTCCTTTAGTAGACGCTCGATGCCCGGCCTTAGTGGTATGGCACCGGTACTCAACAATTGGGTGTAATGGCGGGTTTTAGCCGCATGTAATTCGGGTACCAGCTGCTCGAAATTAGCCGGTAGATTTTCGTTGTTTAAAAACTCAGCGGCGTAGAACTTGATTCGCTCTTTGCCACCGGTGACCGCGAGCAACTTACCGTACAGGTCGACATCCCAATACCAACCGGTTTCATATTCGTCGAACGCAGCATTGAAGGCAACGCGGTGTCCGTCACGTTCGGTATCAGCGAGCGTACCGTCAACATCGAATAGCAACGCTTTGAGTTCTGTTTTCATGGCGACGCATCTTACCAAATCGTTTAATCTGTGAACTTATTTTTTTGACTACCCGGAGTTTTCAGCATGAGCAAACCAACGCTTGGTTGGATCGGTACTGGGGTCATGGGTCAGCCGATGTGCGGTCACTTACTTTCGGCGGATTATGCGGTCCGCCTCAATAGCCGTACCCGAGGCAAGGCTGATTCGTTGCTGAAGCAAGGGGCTGTATGGTGCGAGTCGGCGGCGCAGGTCGCCGCAGGATCAGACATCATCTTTACGATGGTCGGCAGACCCGATGAAGTGCGTGAGGTCTATTTCGGTGAGCACGGCGTGTTTGCTGGGTTAGGTGCCGGTGCGATTGTCGTCGATATGGGTACGACACCACCCAGTCTGACAGGTGAGATAAGCGAACGTGCACGAGCATTGCACGCCCACGCGGTGGATGCGCCGGTATCTGGTGGCGATATCGGTGCTCGTAATGCCTGCCTGTCAGTCATGGTCGGTGGTGACGAAGCCAGTGTCACTTCAATCAGGCCGTTGTTGGATCGCATGGCAACGACAGTGACATGGATGGGAGAGGTCGGCAATGGTCAGCATACCAAGATGGCTAATCAGCTCGTGGTCGCGGGTACGATGATCGGTGTTTGTGAGGCATTGGTTTACGCCGCGCGTGCCGAAGTCGATTTAGACAAGCTTGTATCCGTTATATCCAAAGGTGCGGCCAGCTGTTGGACGCTGGACAATCTGGCGCCGCGTATCATCCAGGGTGATGATGCCCCCGGTTTCATGGTTGATCATTTTGTCAAGGATCTCGGAATCGCGTTGCAGGAGGCGGCGCAGATGGGTTTGACCTTGCCGGGTCTTGAGCTTGCGAGTGAGTTGTACCAGCAGTTACAGCGTCTTGGTCACGGGCAGAGCGGAACCCAGGCACTGGTACACGCGATCAGACAACTAAGCCGCTGACAGCTCGGACTCAAGATTCGGCGTCTGAAGTGTTCGATAGAACTCGAAAATTAGGAAGAAATCCCATACCCACTTGCGGTTTAATTAGGGATATCGTCGGTTCTTGTTCGACAGAAAACAAGACCGAGGTGCTACAAGTGATGAACCCGTCTCTTCAAGCACACGGAAGTGCATTTTTCTAGACCACACGCCTCACCAGATGGCGTAGCGCTAGATCTGTGTGCAACTGCGGAATCTAGGAGCCTGTCGGATTTAACGCTGATCTACTGCGGAAAAGCCGAATTTGGTCAGATTCTCCGATCTTTCTCGTTAAATAGCGGTGCTATTCGCCTCAAAAGACCGAAAAATCTGCCTCAAATCG
>JABDQW010000042.1 GCA_013042055.1 Gammaproteobacteria bacterium
AGCCGGTATTACGCGTCCCGCTGCGTCGTGCTGTCATCACTCGGCGATACCTGCCGATCCGCTTCGGGTGCAGGCGGCTCTAAACTACCGTCCGGTAAGATGTTTGATTCGCAGCGATAAATCGCTCGTTCCAGTGCAACGATACGTCGATCCACCAAATTGTCCGCCGGTATCAACTTCAACACCCCAAGCTTCTCCAGCCGGTCGCGTGGCTGGCCGACAGCGCCTACCAGAAAAACACAACGTTCTGCACGAACCATGTCCAGTATGGTGGCTTCCAATGCCAACGCTGCGGAGACACCCAGGTGAGTTACCTGTTTCAGATCGATGACCAGTGCTTTGCGCCCCTCGACTTCGGAGTTGGTGCGACTGATCGCACGGGAGGCACCAAAGATCATGTGACCGCGCAGGTGCAGCAGCATCACCTGGCCGTTGGCCGTTTCCATCAGATCATGCTCGTAGGGCGTCAGCTCCAGGTCCGTCTTGTCCGGATCTGTTGCCGATTTGACATCGACGGCCTGCAATTCGGACAAACGCGTGATCGTCATCACGTTTGCCACAAACAGACCGATACCGACTGCTGCGATCAGATCAACGAACACCGTCAACGCGATCACACCATAGGTGATCAGTGCGCCTTTGCCGGAAAGGCTGTGAGCACGCTTGAGGAAACCCCAGTCGATAATATCGATGCCGACTTTAAACGCGATACCTGCGAGCACGGCGAGTGGTATCGACGCGGTCAGATCAGCCGCCCACAGTACGATGACGAGCAGGATCCCTGCCCTGACCAGACCGGACAGCGCGGTGCGTGCGCCACTCTGTATGCTGACGACGGTTCCCATCGTAGCACCGGCTCCGGGCAGGCCGCCAAACAGGCCCGACATGACGTTACCGATACCCTGCCCGATCAATTCCTTGTCGGAGTTGTGCCGCTTGCGCGTCAGACTGTCCGCAACCACCGAGGTCAGCAGCGCGTCGATGCAGCCCAACATACCGAGCACTGCCGCATCGAGGACCATGATCTGCCATTGCTCTATACTGAAAATCGGCGTTTGCAGAGCCGGCAGCCCCATGGGTATTTCGCCGATACGGCGAATTTCTGCTGCCTCGAGCAACATGATCGAGATGATCGTACCGACGATCAGCGCGAGCAACTGCGGCGGCAGGTAGCGTTTCAGCTTAGCTGGCAACAAAAACAGGATCGCTATCGTGACCAGCGCCAGCACGGTTTCTTCCGGCCGGACGCCCGCGATCAGTGCTGGCAGACTCTGGACGATGGCGATGACACCGCCCGACGGTGCTGCCTGTCCCAACAATGGACCGATCTGCAGAATGATCAGGATGATGCCTATGCCCGACATGAAACCAGACACCACACTGTAGGGCATCAGGGTCACGTATTTGCCCAGACGCATCGCCCCGAACAGAATCTGGAACAGGCCAGCCATGATCACCACCGTGAATGCCATCGCCATGCCGTTCGCCGGATCAGCCGCGGTCAGCTTGGCAATTACGGCAGTAAAGATCACCGTCATCGGCCCGGTGGGTTCGGAGATCAAGGTCGGTGATCCACCGAACAGCGCTGCGAAAAGGCCAACCAGGATGGCGCCATACAGCCCCGCTGCAGGGCCAGCACCGGAAGCCACACCAAACGCGAGCGCCATAGGCAGGGCAATAACCGCGGCTGTGACACCACCGAAGATATCGCCACGTAAATTGTTGAAGCGAATTTCGTTCAATATACGCATCGTCTTCCGACTCCTGACGCGGACTGTCTAACCCGGATATCCCAAGATAGCGCGAGAGAATGACGTGTGTTTCTTGCTATTTCAACCACCTGCAAGAGCACTGCAGGATTGATACCGGGTACAGTTTATCCTATATGCTTTTGCGAACAAGCCGATCAGAGCGATTGGGTGACGCCGCGCTGGCGACAGACGGTCAGATTCGATGAAAGCCGGGGAAGTCGTCTACATTGACGGGCTAAAGGATCATTTTTTCGCAGCGCGTTTCTTGCGCGGTGCGGTCTTTTTCTTGTTATCGAGCACGAGTCTCAAAGCAGGCCACATCGTTTGCATGCGCTTGCGTATTTTGGGCTCATGAGCGATCGCGAATTCGAGAAAGGTACGAGCCACCAATGAAAGCTCCTTGCCCTTGGGATGAACAATGAACCACTTTCGCATTATTGGAAAACCCTGCACATCCAGAATCGCAACGGGCCCGCCGGCTCCTTCCAGCATCACGGTATGCAATGACATGACCGACAACCCCAGACCGGCAGCGATCCCATGTTTAATGGCTTCGTTACTGCCGAGTTCCATACGAATATTGGGCCGCAAACCTTTGGCATCCAGTGTCCGTAACGTCACGTCCCGTGTTCCCGATCCGGGCTCTCGAATAATGAAGGGTTGTTCAGCGATGGCAGCCAACGGTATTTTCTTCTTGCCAACCAATGGATGGTTTCGAGGCGCCATGACGACCAATGGATTCGGCGCAAATTCGTATGACTCTACTTCGAGTTCATCCTGTGGTGCCTGCCCCATGATATACAGGTCGTCTTCATTAGCGTGCATTCGCTCGATAATGCTCTCGCGATTAGTGACCTTGAGCTTCAGATCGATGCCGGTATACAACTTACTGAATTCGCCGAGTATCTCCGGCGCCAGGTATTGCGCGGTGGTAATCACACCCATACTCAGCCGCCCGCGTTTCAGCCCCTTCAGATCGGAGACTTTCATTTCCAGGTTCGCCAGCGACTCAAACATCAGTTTGCAGGTCTCGTACAACTCCAGTCCCGCTTCTGTCGGTTCGACGTTACGTCCTACATGTTCGAACAACGGCAGTCCAATGGCATCGGCCAATTTTCTGATCTGCATCGAAACCGTTGGCTGCGTCAGGAACAATTCCTCAGCAGCACGCGTAAAACTGCCCAAGCGTACGATGGCCTCGAACACCTGAAGCTGACGCAAGGTCGCGTGACGGATCAGATAGTCGGGCATCGCCGATGGTGGTGTGGAACTGCTTTTATCGAGTGACCGACGGCGTTTCAATGATGTCTTCCTGCCGCACTGTGTAGATGCGTGTGACATGCCAGACTTAGCCGCCCGACCACTGTCTCTGCCTCCGATGATCCTGCTTAGACTGTCTCATAGATACGGGGGTATCGGACTCCCCGGAGCCCCTACTGTCTCTATTCAAGCACTCGACATACGCAGCGCGCACTGTGCTGATCGATTGACCGAAGGTTCGCTCGACACGAAATAAATAAGCGCTGGGCTAGCGGTTTCCTCTGTGCCGATGGCTGCCATCGAATACAATATTTACAATCATAGATTATATTTTAAAAATATATATATATTATTGTCTATTTGTGTACGATCTCAATCCGGCCAAACGCGACGCCCACCCTGGTAAGGATCGCTGCGAATCTGTTCGGGCTTTGTAGAGGTGGCGCTGGGCTTTGGCGTAACGCTGCCAGCGCCTCCAGTGGATTTTGTGCTGACGCGTCGCGCGCGTGTCTTTTTTGTTATTGGTGCGCTGGCCGCTTTTGGTGCGCTGGCCGCTTTTGGCGCGCTGGCCTTCGTCGATGATGTTTTGGTCTCGGTTCCGGCCTCGGTCTCGGCTTTGGTCTTGCGCATAGAATCCACCAGTTTCTGGCGGGTTTTGTCGGTGTTCGTCATGATGTCATTATCTCCTGGATAAGTTGGTCGAGTTCGGCTGCGGCATCGACACCGCGGCGCCCCATGTCAAAAACACTCTTGCCTTCAAGCGCACTGTTCCGATAGATCGCGCGCCGCCGGACAGCGGTATCGGCTACTGGTATCGCGATTTCCGTCAAGGCCTCACGAACCAGCCTCGACAAGGTGGTACGGGACTCTAGCTGATTGATGACCAGTAAGGCCTTGAGTGAAGGATTTGTCTCATGCGCCTGATCGATTGCCCGTTCGATATGGATGGTTGCCCACAAATCGACCGGCGATGGTTGAACCGGGATCAGTGCAAGATCACCAACTTGCAGAATCGCATTGGTCTGTGGCGCATGGACCGAAGGGGGACAGTCGATGACGACGTAGTCGTAATCAGCTTGCAGTTCGGACGCCTGATCAGCGAGCTGTTCGCTCGCCTGGTACACCGGAATGGCATCATCATCCGCAATGGCACGCCAACGTAACGCAGAGCCTTGTGGATCCGCGTCGACCACGGCAATGCTGGTTTTTTTTGTCAAACCGGCGGCAAGATTAACGCTCAAGGTCGTTTTACCTGCGCCACCCTTGTTGCCGACTACGGCGATTACGGGCATTCCGACGCTCAGTGCACGAGTTCGTCAGCCAGAATATCCAGCTGCTGTGCGAGACGGTGTTGGCTTTCTCCCAGCGAATCATCGCCTTCATTCAGATGAATGGTAATGTTGACGTAGTCGCGGCCAAAACCCATGTCCGGGTAGAAACCCTCGCGTTCGGATAATTCCGCCGCCCGGTCCAGAAAATCACGCAACGTGCTGTAATCCTGGAACTCGTAACGTCTTTCCAGGCGCACAGGCCGGTTGCGCTCTTGCCACTGGTGACTCATCGCTAACCTCCGTTGATTGTACCTTTTCTGGTTTGCACTGGGTTGCCTGCCGACTGCAGTTGTTGCAACCAGCGTTGCAGCGACGCAGCGTGGTGCTGTTCATCCGCTAGCAATGCCTCGAACAACAAACGATTGTCATGGTCGCCCACGCGAGCACAGTGCTGGGTGGCACCTTCGTACAGCCCAACGAGTTCCATCTCGAAAGCGTAATCGTGTTCTAACAACTGTTGCAGACTCTGGCCCAGGCGCACCGGACGCAATTGCGATGCGTTCGGCGCAACACCCAGAGCCAGCATACGACTGATGATACGGTCAGCATGCGTCTTCTCCTCGTCGGCTTCAGCACTAAACTTTTCAGCGACTTCGGCCAGACCCCAAGTATCCACGAGTCTTGCCTGGGTCATATACAACTGCACCGCAGACAGCTCGAGGCTCAAGGCCCGGCCGAGGTAGCCTAGTACACGCTGATCGGCGTTGGATGCTAGCATACCGGCAAATCAGTCAGTCGTCGAGCAACCAGTCATTCAACTGCGCAGCGGACGATTGCCGTCCGAATCGCTGAGCACGGGTTCGACTTCACGATGCGGACGGGCGATGATGTGCGCTGCTACCAGTCCATCGCCAACGCGTTCACAGGCATCCGCCCCTGCGCGTACAGCAGCGTTTACAGCGCCGGTTTCACCGCGCACAAGCACGGTGACGTAACCGCCGCCGACGAACTCACGCCCAATCAGGCGCACTTCCGCGGCTTTTGTCATGGCATCCGCCGCCTCAATGGCGGGAACCAGTCCGCGAGTCTCAATCATGCCCAGAGCAATGCCATACTTATCGTTGGCCATGGTCTGTATCTCCTGTTAGATCAGTTGGGTAAAAATTGCTTTACCTTTAGGCTGCTGCTGAGGTATCAGCACTGCCAGTCGGCAACACTGGCTCGACTTCACGATGTGGACGAGCAATGATGTGTGCTGCAACCAGACCGTCACCGACACGCTCGCACGCATCTGCACCAGCACGAACAGCCGCATTAACAGCGCCGGTTTCGCCACGGACCAGAACGGTCACATAACCACCACCGACAAATTCACGCCCGATCAGGCGTACTTCCGCGGCTTTGGTCATCGCATCTGCCGCTTCAATTGCGGGGACAAGCCCGCGGGTTTCGATCATACCCAGTGCTATGCCATAGTTGTCATTAGCCATCTTTACTTTCTCCTACGTTGTTGACTTGGTTGTATTAATATTCAAAATGTTTACAACGACTAACCCGTTGTTACTGCTTTCGTGGCCGACTGACTCGAGTCAGCCTCCCAGAAATCGATAATGCCGCCGATGGTCAGATCGGTCAGGATCGTAAAATCACCCGCTGCATATCGTGCGGCCGAACCGCTCAGGGTAAAGACCCAGTTGCCTTGACGAACACCGACGGGATCGACAGCCACGTGCTGTCTGCCCTTGGCATCGCGTAATATCCGCAAACTAATTTTGTTCAAACCGTCGACGCGTCGAGTACATACCAGCGGTGCTTCAACCTGCAATATGTCCATCACTGCGACTCCTGTTGCGGTTCCCAGTGATCGATGATACCGACGATCGTTAAATCGCTAGGATATTCCTTGCTGCCAGCGGCTTCGCGCGCGGCCGAACTGCCCACACAGATCACCCAATCACCGGGGATACAGCCAACGGCGTCTACCGCAACCAGCTTCGAACTGCCATCGCGTACCACTTGTAGATGTTTGTGCTCAAGACCCGGTATGCGGTTGGTCGATACCAGCGGTTTTTCAACTTGACAGATCTTCATCAGTGGGCCTCCGCTGAGGCTTGCGTTTTCACGGAACAATCCAATATTTCGATGCGAGCCGCCGCATTGATATCGCGCACGACCTGCAGAGTATGCAGCAATCCGCGCTCGCTGAGGTCACGGTAGCGGTCGTGCAGCGCATTCGAGACGCGCTGACAATGTTCCTCAGCGCGTTCTCGCTCACCTGGCACATGGCCGTGGTAGTCATAGCGCACCACGATCGGCACGGGTAAACCGTGCGAGACATTTAGGCCGGTGAAGATCATGATACCGACATCCAGATCGCGAGCCGCTTCCTCGACCGTGTTCAGATAAGCGAAGAAGGTCAGATTCCGCAGTTGCACTTCTTCGAAGCCGATACCGGCCCCGATAAACCGTTCCGCGTGACCAATGTCGTCATAATGACCGTTGTAATAATTGCGCACATAATCCACTTGCGAGATGTTGTTGATCAGCAAATAGGCGATAAACCGCGCCATGCCTGCAGGCAGGTTGGCGCCACCCTTCTGTGCGATGTGGTCGTTGACCCATTGTTCCGCCTGGCTTGCCGAGAGATGTGCGGTCGCATCAAAAACCTCCAGACTGTCGACATAATTGCCCAGGTCGATGCTGCCGTTTCGGTCGGGCATGTGAACTCGAATCGCGTCGGTGTCGGTATCCATGCCGATCAACAGACAATCGATCGAGGCACCGCAACAATGTGTATTCTGAACCGCCTGTTGAAAACCCAGCAGCCGATCGACACCGCCTTGAGCGGCTTTCATCGTATCGGATCCGTGTGCGGCACAGCCTTCGTGTTCCGGATCGACCGAACTATGGTGATAGACCACTGCTTTTAAATAGCGTGTGGGTGCGTCCGCGGTGTTGGGCTTACCTTCGCGATATCGCACCAGTTCGGTACGGGTCCATTTTTCCAGGCTGTCTTCGATGTCGAACATCGCACCGGCAAAAGAGCGCCGCCGGACAGCGCGGTACGGCAAACGCAGCACATAACGGATTACATGCGCCAGCCGGCCATCGGCACAGGGTGATATGTCGAGCAAATGAAAGCCACAGTCTTCGAGAAATGCCTGGAATCGGCTATCATCGTTGTCAGCCAGCGGGTCTCGTGTGAATACGTCATCACAAAAACGATGGTAGGTCTCGAACACACACCAGGCGAACAGACTGCGCATGTCCAGTTGATCGACCCAGGCATCATCCAGTAATACTGCAGGCAGATCGAAGCCAAGATGTGCTTTTGCCAGACGTTGCGCCTGTATCTGGAAATCGGCTTCGTGCTGTACCGCAGAAATCTGTTTCAACGTCGGCACAATCGCATCGAAGGCATCCTTGACACTGCGTTCATAGGCATACAGCCGATCATTCTCTTGCCTGTTCGCTAACGGATGAGCGACCGCATAAATCGCGCGCGCAGTTGCAGCACCCGCCACAGGTGATCCGACACCGTTGCCACTAACATTCCTAGCGCCAGGACGGCCTAGCGGGGCTGTACCCAGCGGCTGTCTGGAGCGTTTCTGTCTGTTACGCGTGCTCAACATGATAATGGGCAATCCCGTCGCGTGCTAGCCGCGAGCGCCTCCGGAATACGTGATCAGGGAACCGCGCTCGGTGTTACCGCTGCCGCCAGTCACTTTACTGCTCGGCACCGGTACTTCTTCGTTGCGTTTCTGCACGACCGCCATTGCCGCAGCAGGACTGACGCGAATTGTCGGATTACGTCCTTTCGCGGATACGCCTTCGGTACCGGTAACGTGATTGCCACGATCCCAGTCATCGCCGGTTATCTTCAATCCAGCATCCTGGCCTTCGCCGGTAATGCGGGATTTGGTGCGCCCTTCGACTTCCTCAGCGACGACGGGACTCGGCTCTGCAATCGCAGGTCCATTGCCAAAGCGCGCCTCTTCAGTGCCGGTGACTTTACCTGTCGCCATGCCAAACGGACCGGTGATGTGACCCTGTTCGTACTGGCTGCCGGTAATACCGGACGGCCCCAGCGCTTGTTGCGCACCGCCCGACGGCGATGTCACGCTGAACTCCTGCCAGGGTGCACTGCCGGCCAGGGCCTGTGGAAAGTCAGCACTGGCCGTATCAGCCGGTGTTGCCGGACAGACTTCAGCATACTGATCAGCACCGACGTAAGGTGTACCCGAAACCGGTTCGCAAGCACCTTTGCCATCACCTGTCATGGTGCCGCCGATGCCGGGCTGGATCCCCGTCAACGGCATGGCGGGTGTACTTCTGGATTGTTTGTTGCGCATATTCGCCACCGCTGCGACTTCAGCCGGGCAAAAATTTCCAGTCGACTCCGCGCCTGCATAAGGCGTACCGGTTATGGCTTTGCAGGTGCCGGGTTCGTTTCCGGTCACTTTACTGTCACGATCCGTCATCGTGCCGGTAACGGTCTTACCCTTACCGGTCGCAGAAACACCCACTTTGCGATCCTGCGGTGCAGGTGAAGTATTGCAGAACGTGCTGAACTGCTCCTGACCGACGTAGTCATCACCGGTGATGTCACGGCAGCTTCCAGGTTCATCACCCGTCATGCGCTCGCGGCGTCCGACCGTGGTTCCGGTAACACTACCGCCCCGCACTGTCGTACTGACGCCGACTTTAGCCGGGGCCGAGCCTATTTCGGACGGCGCTGTATATTGGGTACCCGTGAGGGCACGACTCATACCCGACTCATCGCCCGTGACTTTTTCCGAACGGCCGACACGCGTACCGGTCATGGCTTTGCCTTTGGACGTTTCGGTCAGGCCGACCTTGGCGGGCGACTCGGTCAGGAACTCACCGCAGTACGCCTGTGACTGTTCGGCGGTCATGTACTCATTGCCCGTGACCAGTTTACAGGTTCCGGGTTCATCACCGGTCACATTGGTGCCCCGACCGATGCGGTTACCACTGACGGCATTGCCGTGTGAGGTCGTCGTCACAGTGACTTTGCCCGGTGACGCCTTCGGGTCGGCCTGGCAGAAATCACGAAAAATGTCGGCGCCGAGGTACTCGGTACCGGTAATGCCACGACAGGTGCTCGGCTCATCACCGGTTACGCTTTGACTGCGGCCAACCATGGTCCCGGTTACGGTCTGACCCTGTACGGTTTCGCTGGCACCGACTTTCCAGGGCGCATCCTGGGCAGCACCGGTGTCAGCCGACGCTTTTGGGCGCCGGCGGCCACTGGGTTGCGATTTTTTCTGTCCCGCTGCGCCGTTCTTGCTGCGCTGTTCGCGCAGCGCTTTGGATAGATCACGGCCAGACAGGTTTGGATTGCCGGCACGCGCAGTCTGTGCAACCGACATGCCGTTCTTGCTGATTCCGGCTTTGCCACGAGAAGACAAGGCCTCTCGTCTTGCCAGCGACGCGATTCGACCCAGCGGACGATTGATCGTTTGACGTTTCGAGTTGACTGAAGTCTTCATGATGGGCGCCGTTGTCTTTGTCATACGTGTTTTGCATTCGGCTCTGGTGCCATCACATCCACAACCGCACCCCTTCTTTTGCGTTGCTGATACAGGCGTTGGTACCGGTGCTACCGCAGACTGGGTGGTTTTGTCGTTCGCGCCACGCGTGCGGTCCTTGCTTTGGATCCCCGCTTTACCGCTGCTCGACATCGCCAGGCGGCGTGCCAACGAGGCGGCACGCCCGGAAGATGCCGGCGTGCGTGCAGCCGAAGAATAAGATACTGCCGAAACCGGTGAAGCTGTGGCTGTAGTTCTGGTACGTGATGTCGTAGTGGCCTGCGCTGTGTTCGCCGCCAACGCCGCCTTACCTGTCGTAGACATGGCTCTGCGTCGTTCGAGCACCAGCTGGCGTGTGCTTTGATTGGTCGCTGATTGTGCCATCGTAAACCCCGTTGCGTGTGATCTATTCGATCACTATTGTTTTACCGCTGCCCGCCGCAAAGGGCGGGCTACAGCATGCTCTTTCCTTTAAATTAAGAACGGCCTTCAAATACGACGAAACATGCACCCTGTGACTGGGTGTAGTTGTCGTAGCCGATCAGACGAACATGATGATCAGGGAACGCACGATGACAAGCTTCGAGCTCGGACAAAACCAGTCCCATGTCGGTTTCGCCGAACATCGGCAGTTTCCACATAGTCCAGTAATGATTGGATGCCTTGCTCGGATGCTCATGCTCGATCGCCGGCGACCAGCCATTGGCGAGGATGTAGGCAACCTGTGCCTGAATTTCATTCTGATCCATTTTGGGCAGGAAGCCGAAGGTTTCCAGCGTCTGAGTCGTTTCGAAGTTGCCTATTTCGTTCTGTAGCGGCATGGTATTTTCCTCGTAAATTTAAATCGTTATCAAAGTGGCCCGATGGACGGGGGTTTAACCCACGTCCAGCTTGTCGACAGTCTCGAACTCAAAGACGATTTCTTTCCAGGTTTCCATCGCCATACCCAGTTCCGGGCTGGTACGGGCGGCCTCGGTAAGGATGTCACGAGCCTCTTTCTCGATCTCGCGACCCTCGTTGCGAGCCTTGACGGAAGCCTCCAGTGCCACACGGTTAGCAGCAGCACCGGCAGCGTTGCCCCACGGGTGACCCTGGGTTCCGCCACCGAACTGCAGCATGGAGTCATCGCCGAAGATCGTGACCAGTGCCGGCATGTGCCAGACG
>JABDQW010000276.1 GCA_013042055.1 Gammaproteobacteria bacterium
AACACCAGCCCGCATGTCTTACCAGGGGGCGAGATGATCACGCCGAGATTTGGATTCACAAAGGATTTTGCGAAGGAGTGGAATAACCTTGTGTATTGCCGACTGAGCAAAATGCTTTGTGAATTCAAAGATCAAGTGAGGGCTCGTCCATCTGGTGAGACATGCGGGCTCCGTCCTGCGCCTGCTCCCGTGATCCTGGTGATAGGTGTAGTGATTGCTCTTTGCGTCGTGTTTACTTAAGCTGATGATTGTTTGTCACCGGAGGAGGGTAAATATGACGGCGAACGAAAAAGAACTCGATGAACTGCTGAAAACGCTGAAGCAGCGACGTGATGAACTCAATCTGCTGTTGCACTTGGGTAAAGCTGAAGCGAAAGAGCTGTGGCAGCAGACCGAAGAGAAATGGCAACGTTTACGCAACCAATTGGAGCAGATCGACAGTGAGACCGGCGCTGTCGCGAAGGATGTCGGTGCCGCGGCCATGCTGGTTGCTGACGAGATAAGTCAAGGCTATGAACGCTTACGGAAATTATTGTGAACAGCATCGCTATAAAGGCCAGCAGCGAATATCGGTGATTTGAGTAAACCGCTACGTGTACAAAGGCACACGCGAACGATTCGATCGTTGTGAGGTCTGATAATAGTAGTTTACTAGACTATAGCACCCGACGACACGCTAACTGCTTACGCAGGGGGGTTGGACGGGCGGTACGCGCCCGGGAGAATGCTCATGAGTCACAATCCATTTATTATGCCGCACGATCAGCTGCCCGATACACTGCCGATCTTTCCACTTGCTGGAGCGATAGTGATGCCGGGGAGCGATTTGCCCCTGAATATTTTCGAGCCACGTTATCTAAACATGGTCAACGATGCTCTCAGCAGCCATCATATGATCGGCATGATTCAACCCGATCCAGATTCGCGCGATGAAAACGAGCTTTGCGACACTGGTTGTGCGGGACGCATCAGCCAGTACCGCGAGACGACTGACGGGCGAATTGAGATTGTTCTCAGCGGTGTCTGCCGATACGATATCGACCAAATCCTGCCGACTACCCGGGGTTATCAACTGAGTGTGCCGAACTGGAAACGCTTCACGAACGACTACGTCGACCAGGAGGTCAAACTGCGCGGTGAACATGATCAATTGATCGAAACACTGAAACGCTACTTTGAACTTAAGGGGCTGGAGACGGATTGGTCCGGCCTCGAACAGCTGCCCACTGTAAAGCTGATGAACAGCCTCAGCATGGCGTTACCGTTCAGCGAACAGGAAAAGCAAAAGCTGTTAGAGACAATAGAACCTGCGGAGCGATTATTCACTTTCACCGCACTGCTGGGTAGCGAGCTTCAGTTCCACAGTTCCGCGACCCGGCACTAACCCGAATGTTGCATGACGGATTTGGATTGTCGCGGGGCGGGCTAAGGATCAAATCTTATTTGATCGTATAATTCAGCCATATTCTGATCAGCGGATTTCGGTGCTTGCTCTGGGTAAGCTGTCACCGTTTCGTCCTCGCTGATCGTGGCTAATTCGTCCCTTATCTCAGCGAGTAAGCGGTTCGTCTCTCTACTTTCTCTGACGACCTCACGTATTTTACGTTTGAGTCCGAAAATAGCGAGTGGGAGCAGAAGCCACAGCATGAACAGCAATAGCAAGAGTATGAAAACGATGTTGCCCATAGCCGTGGAGAAGAATACTTCGATTTCGTGACGAACGCTTTCGGTGCCCGCGACAGCTGTACGACACGAAATCAGAGCGGGTAGCGCCACCGAAATAAAGCGAAAAACGCACTTCACAAGGACTGGTCTCATAGTTGTTTTTGCACGAAGGAAATGACAACAGTGGCTATCTTAACCCGGATGCTGCAACAAGGCGGATACAGATAGTCAAAGATTTATCGGCATTTCACTCACCTCGCGATTATCAAATAATCTAATCAGCTGTTTCGGATTGCCCTATTTGGTTTTGCGACCTATTTATTTGCGGGAATAAAGTATCGCGCAAGCCCCTAAAATCTGAATCCTTCATGAAACATCCGGGCTACCACCTGCGCCTGCTCCCGTGATCCTGGTGAGAAATGCGGGCTAGTGTGACGATGGCATCACTGGCAGAACTGAAATACCAGGCTCTTATGCAGCAACATTAGCAGCTGAAAATGAGCCGCTATTCGGTTTAAAATTTCGATCCTTTCAGCTCACAATGTAAGAGACAGCAGCATGATTAAACAAATGGTCGAGTCACGATGGTTTCATAATTTTGTGATAGGCGTAATTTTGCTCAATGGTGTCGTACTCGGCATCGAAACTGTCAAAGGATTGAGCACTACGGTAATGAGCTTGCTGCATGGGATCGATCAACTGTGTTTACTTATTTTTGTCGTCGAATTGGTGTTGAAACTCTGGGTATATCGGCTTTCGTTCTTTAAACAAGGATGGAATGTATTTGATTTCCTGATTGTGGCCATCGCGCTGGTACCGGCTACCGATCAGCTATCAATTTTGCGTGCATTCCGTATATTCAGGGTATTGAGATTAGTTACTACCGTCGATTCCATACGGCGCGTTGTTTCCGGTATGCTGATTGCAATACCCGGTGTCGGTTCTGTGGGCGGACTGTTGGTAATCGTTTTTTATATCGGTGCGGTTATCACAACGACCTTATTTGGTCAAGATTTCCCGCAATGGTTCGGAAATCTTGGCCGTTCAATGTACACGTTGTTTCAGATAATGACGTTGGAGTCGTGGTCGATGGGGATCGTTCGTCCGGTGATGGAGCATAACCCTTACGCCTGGATTTTTTTTATCCCGTTTATCACCGTTACCACTTTCACCGTGTTGAATCTTTTCATCGGCATTATTGTGGATGCGATTGCGACTGTGAAGGAACAAGATAATTCCAGCCGGCATCATCAGCTCTCCAGCAAGGAGGACATTGACTTGATCAGAGATGACTTGTCTGAACTGAAAATGCAGTTGGATGGTCTGGTAAGAAAAACAGAGAAGTCGAAATAGGGCGTCAACCATGGTGTTAAATAATCATCCCAGGCTCGCAATAAAAGCAACATCCGTGTCCGCGAAAAACGCAAAACACGCGAAGGTGCGTGAAAAGTCCAACCGTCATCTGATTGGCATACGCCAGCCAGGGTCATCATTCTACGGGCGATAGAGCAAGCGCGGGTTAGTACACCGGCGTTCTTCTTCGCGTTTTTGGCGTTTTTTGCGGACAAATTTGCCTTGTATCCGGCCAGGGCATATCTTGAACTTACCCACTCTATTTGGTGAAGACCCGATCTTTTTTCTAGTTGCTGCTGTGCAAGTGGTGACGCCTCCGCTTGGCAAAGACGCATGAACCTGCACTGGAAAACGATGTCACAACAGCATGCATATGAAGCCCAATCTTATTATCGGACTGTTGTTGGCGCTCTGGCTGCCGTGGTTTGCGCTGGCAGTACCGCATCATGACATCGAAGTGCATCTTGATCTGAAGAACGCGGCGATCGATGTGCGCGACACGATCAAATTGTCGCAGGATCATTCCTCCTCATTGATGTTCACGCTGCACCCGGCACTGCAGGTAAAGTTGCTCAGCGACAGTGCCAAACTGACAGAAATAAGCCAGCAAAGCGATATCGATGATCTTGATTCACAACAGGCAAACACCATCATCCCACGGCGTTATCGGGTTGATTTTATCGGCGCCACCCGGCAGTTTACCCTGCGCTATCAGGGAAACATCGCGCACGCATTGCAAAGTCATGGTGAAGAATATGCGCGCAGCTTTGAACAGACACCGGGTCTGGTCTCGCCGACGGGCGTATTTTTATCGGGATCGAGTGCATGGTACCCGCAGATCGATGGCGGTTTGCTCAGCTTTGATCTGAAGCTGCACTTGCCGGATGGGTGGAAAAGTATGAGCCAGGGTCAGTTAATCGAGATTGGCAAACGTACCGTCGAACACTGGCGTGCAATGACACCTCAGGAAGAAATCTATCTGATCGCCGGTCCGTTTACGGCGTACACCAGCACCGAGAACAATATAACGGCAATGGTATTGCTACGCGAACCCGATACGACACTTGCCGAAAAATATCTCGACCACACACATCAGTATATCGATCTCTACAGCACGATAATTGGCCCGTATCCGTTTACAAAGTTTGCCATGGTTGAAAATTTCTGGGAGACGGGCTACGGCATGCCGTCGTTTACGTTGCTGGGTTCACGCGTCATTCGGCTTCCCTTCATTCTGTATTCGTCTTACCCGCACGAAATTTTGCACAACTGGTGGGGCAATAACGTCTATATCGATTTCAGCAGTGGCAATTGGGCTGAAGGACTCACCAGTTATCTCGCCGATCATTTGATCAAGGAACAACGCGGTAGCGCCAGCGCGTACCGACGAGATACCCTGCAGAAGTACGCTGATTACGTCGGCAAGGCGGAGGACTTTCCGCTGAGTCATTTCCGTGGCCGGCATAGCGCGCGAACCGAAGCTATTGGTTACGGCAAGACGATGATGCTGTTTCACATGCTGCGCCTGCAATTGGGTGATGATGCATTTAAACGGGGACTGCAAGCCTTTTACAAGCAACAGCGTTTCCAATTGGCTGATTACGTCGATCTGCAGAGCAGTTTTGAAACAGTCAGCGACGAATCAATGGATACGTTTTTTCGCCAGTGGGTGCATCGCAGTGGTGCGCCACAACTGAGAATAAGCGATGCACGCACGGAATTCGATGGCCAGCACTATCGCCTTACAGCATTGATTGAGCAGACGCAGACAGGACCAGCCTATCATCTGCGCGTCCCTGTCGCCGTGCATCTGCACGGAGCCAGTCAGGCTTACCAGACCATGGTCGAGCTAGCGGATAAGCGGGAGACCGTCAGCTTGAAACTAAACGCTCGACCGCTACGTGTCGATGTGGATCCCGAGTTCGATGTCTTCCGCCGCCTGCACCGCAGCGAAATTCCGCCCGCTATCAGCCAGGTGATGGGTGCCGAGCAGGTGCTCCTCGTCCTTCCTGGCGAGGCGCCGGCGGACTTGCTCGAGGCCTACCGCGCGCTCGCCAAGCGCTGGCAAACGACCCGGCCGGGTCAGGTGGAGATCGTCAGTGATAATCAGATCGACGCACTACCTGCTAATCAAGCCGTGTGGTTATTCGGATGGCGCAATCACTTCCGCCAGCATCTCGATGCCTCGCTCGATCATTATGACTTTGCTGTGAGTGACGACGGTGTGCGCATTGCTGACACCCTGTTGACACCGAAAACACACTCCTTGGCTGTGATCGGCAGACGGACGGACTCACCCGATCTTGCGCTAGGCTGGCTGGCAGCCGATACCGCCGCAGCGGTCAGTGGTCTCGGCCGTAAATTGCCGCACTATGGCCGTTATAGCTATTTAGGTTTTACTGGTACCGGACCGGATAATGTGCTCAAAGGACAATGGCCTGTGGTTGACTCGCCGATGTCGGTACATATTCGCCAGGCGGATGGTGTCGTGCTCAGTTCGACGCCGGCGTCATTGGCGCCGCGTCTGCCGCTGGTGGCGGCCGAGCAGCTCTACTCGGTCGAGCGCATGCGTCGCGACATCGAATACCTGGCTGATTCGGATCTCGCAGGGCGAGGCTTGGGTACGACGCAATTGGACCGAGCCGCAGACTATATCGCTCGGCAGTTCGAATTGGCTGGTTTGCAGCCGGGTGGAAACGGCGAGAGTTATTTTCAGAGCTGGCAACAACAGGTCGAAGCGCCCGGTGACCGCATTACGATGAAAAACGTCATCGCCGTATTACCGGGCAGCGATCCGAATTATGCCGGACAAAGTGTGGTCGTTGGCGCGCACTACGATCACCTCGGACTGGGTGAGCATGACGCGCGCTACGAATCTCGTGGTCAGGTCCACCCGGGCGCTGATGATAATGCCAGCGGTGTTGCCGTGATGTTGGAGTTGGCGCGCAGCCTGAATGCAAAAGCACTACCGCGCAGTGTTGTGTTTGCCGCCTTTACGGCGGAAGAGACCGGCCTACTCGGATCGCGGCATTATGTCGCTGAAGCAGAACGCTATCCAATTGACAAAACCATCGCCATGTTGAACCTGGATACGGTCGGGCGATTGGGTGAGCGGCCACTGATTCTGTTCGGTACCGGTACGGCCGAAGAATGGGTGCACATTTTTCGCGGTGCCGGCTATGTCACCGGCGTTGCGGTTAAAACGGTAGCCGATGATTTCGGTTCCAGTGATCAGACGGGCTTTATCGAAGCCGGTATACCGGCGGTGCAGTTTTTTTCCGGTCAACACGAAGATTTCCACCGTCCAGGTGATACCGCGGACAAGATCGATTATGCTGGTCTGGTCAAGGTTGCCAAAGTGCTCAATGAAACTCTGCGTTACCTCGGCGAGCGTCCGGATCGTCTACAGTCGACGCTGACTGGCAAGCAAACGCCGGCCAGACTCGGCCAGCCCTCGTCACGGCGCGTCAGTTTCGGTACGGTTCCGGATTTCAGTTACTCGGGTGAGGGCGTGCGTCTGGAGGATGTGCGCTCGGCCACGCCCGCTGCACGAGCGGGTCTGCGCCCGGGTGATATCATCATTCGGGTTAACGGGGAGCCCGTCGACGGCATGCGCGGCTACTCGGAGGCCTTGAAGAAACTCGCGCCAGGCGATGAAATACGCGTTCGTTACCTGCGTGATGGCGTTCAGAAAACAGCCGCGACCCAGGTGACCGCGCGCTGAACCTTTTACCCGAAGGATATCATTATGAAAAAACACTGCTACAAACTCTTGTCTGCTGTTGTTCTGCTGGTCGTTGCCGGCTACGCACATGCTGCAGGTCCGGCGGGACCCGGCGTTAGCGTCGATCCACTGCCGACAGAAAAATATTTAGAGAATTTACAGCAATTGACCTTTGGCGGTCAGAATGCGGAAGCTTATTTTTCCTACGATGGCAACCAGCTAATTTTTCAATCGACACGCGACGATTTGGAATGCGATGCCATCTTCCGCATGAACGCGGATGGCAGTGATGTGCGTCAAGTTTCATCGGGGCAAGGCGTTACGACCTGCGCCTTCATCGCGCCCGACAATCGTTCGATCATCTACGCCTCGACGCATTTGCAGCATCGGCAATGTCCGCCGAAACCGGACTATTCCAAGGGCTATGTCTGGCCGTTGCACGCCGCCTATGACATCTTCAAGGCCGGTCCCGAGGGTGAAAATCCGCAGCGCCTGACAGACAGTCCCAGTTATGACGCCGAAGCGGTGTTCTCACCCAAAGGTGACCGCATCGTGTTTACGTCGTTGCGTAGCGGTGACCTCGAGCTCTATCTAATGAAGCCGGATGGTAGTGAGGTCGAACAGCTCACTGATGAACCCGGGTATGATGGCGGCGCGTTCTTCTCACTCGATGGCGAATGGGTGGTCTGGCGCGCTTCGCGGCCCAGCGGCGAGGCGCTAAAAGACTACCAGTCGTTGCTGAAACAGGGTTTGATCCGGCCGGGTCAGTTGGAGCTGTTTATTATGAATCTGACGGAGCGCAAGCCCGTTCAGTTGACCGACAACAGAGCCGCGAATTTCGGCCCGTACTGGCATCCTGACGGCAAGCACATCATATTCTCGTCCAACATGCACGACCCAAAGGGGCGGAATTTCGATCTTTATTTGATCAATATCGACAGCCGTAAGATCGAACGCATCACCCACTATGAAGGTTTCGACGGCTTTCCGATGTTCTCCCACGATGGCCGCAAGTTGGTGTTCGCGTCGAATCGCCTCGGTAAAGTCGAAGGTGAAACCAATGTGTTCATCGCAGACTTCGTGCGTTCATCAGATTGATGGTTATCCCGCATTTCTCACCAGGCGGCGGGAAATACTGTTAAGTTATTGCTCGTTGCAGAATATTCAGCATGATCAAAAGTACAGTACGTTATTCACGCATGCCTATCACGGCTCAGGCTAGTCTTCCTGTCCGTATGCTTGCTCTTCACTCAAACCGTAGCCATTGCTACGCTTTTCGCTCCAGAGCGGCGCTTACGAACACGAATCCTGCGCCTGCTCCCGTGATCCTGGTGAGAAATGCGGGCTATTTCGGTTCCCAATCGGTTAATCCTGCGCCTGCTCCCGTGACCCTGGTGAGAAATTCGGGCTAATCGTTGTGTCGCTGCCGTGACGAAACAAAATAGCCCAACGACGTTTCCCACCTATCTTGTAGGACTCAACATCAATTGGGCGCAATCCCGTGTTGCTGAGTTCGTGTAATTTCTGTGCAAAGTGGGCATCATCGAGATCGAGCCAGATCGCGTTTTCTGCAGTGCCCTTGCTAAAAAGTGCGTCCCAGTAGATTTCACCGCCGATTAAATAGGGCTCGATGTCGTTGCTGTAATAGCCGGCTTGACGCAGGAATGTCCATTCCGCGAGCAGGTGCTTGCTGGAATATCCTCGACGCAACAGGATATCCTTGTCGCCCTGTTGCCATAGCACAGAGAGCTTGCCGTAACAGCGATCCCTGCATTCGTCTACCACGGGTGCACGACTGTCATAGTTGTTACGGCCAAATAGATCGGCCAGATGGTGGGCGATCCGCTTATCTTTGCTATGCACCCCATTGATCATCAGTACGATTCCGAGGTGATCACTGGACTCGGGATACAGGTAGAGCCCAGTGCGACTGTTTTCGTTTCTACCTCGATGCCAGACCCGACTTCCATCGGGTGAGTGCATGACGCCATAGCCATAGCCCGGATTTCCCGGCACGTCGGTCCATAAGCGAGCGGTGTCGTCGAGCAGACTGCCTTGGAGCAGCGCATTGGCGAATTTGGCTAAGTCTATGATATTCGACTCCCAGCCGCTACCCGGCAACTTCCAGGCGGCGTTTCCAGCGAGCACAGGCCTTAATATATGACATCGCTGGTCGAAGCCTGCTCGGCTGCCGGTCGCCTGTCGCAGCGAGCTCATTCCCAAAGGAATCTGAATGTTGCTGCTGACCCAACTCGCGTAGCTCTGGCCCGAAGCGCCTTCGACGGCGGCTCCCAGCAGGCTAAAGCCAAACGTCGAGTATTTGAAGTCGGTGCCAGGCGGGAAACAAAGCGGCTGGCGCTCGAACACATCGACGCCCTGCTCGGCATGGTAAAACTTGCTGGTGTGCCGGTCGCGCTCGTAATTGGGTGACCTGTTGTCGCGGCAGTGCTTTTTGTTTTTGTAGTGAATGATTCCGGAGCGGTTCGACAACAGATGTCTGATACGAATGTCGCCTTTGGTGCCGAATCTCGGCCAGTAGACGACGTGTTTTGCGACTTTATCGTCAAGATCAATGTCTGCGTTTTCTTCTGCGAGTTTCAAAGTTGCCGCGGCTGTCAGCGTCTTCGACACCGAGGCCCAGCGGAAAATCGTATCAGTGGTCACGACTTGTGTGCGCCCGAGATCGGTATGGCCGTAACCCTTGGCGTAGGCAATCGCGCCATTTTTGACGATTGCGATCGCCATACCGACGATGTTTTGTTTGGCCATTTCATCGCGTACCAGCGCATCGATCTGCGCTGCGGTTTGAGCGAGCGCAGCGCTGCTGGCGCACATGGCGATGCACAAGCCGGTAATTAACCGACTGGGCAAAATGTCGGGCTTGATTGATCGACTACGTAATCTAATTTATTTATATGCCCATTGATCAATTCAAATGACCTTTGTGATTGTCAGGTGATTTCTTCTCCTTGTTCAAGCGGTTCGCGAATCACGCGTTTTATTTCAGGCTTTTCGGATAGTTGTTGGGATATCTCATCTAACGAAGTAGAACTAATCAGCCTAATCAAAGGTTCACAGGTTGCTGATAACTCCCAGTGAGCTGGCGAGTGAAACAGGCGAGCCAACTGGAGTTCGCGTTCCAGTTCCATTTCCCGCGGCAGATGATCTCCAAACCGGGTGAACAGCTCTTCCTGATTGTTGGTTTCGTGACGCGCGATCTCCCGGTCGATATCCATGATTTGATGGAAAGCCTCTATGCTGAAATCCAGACCTTCCCAGTCGATTGACTGGTAACTGGGAACCCAACCAAGCGGACTTTCAATGGCATAACCACTGCCGTTACAACGTTCCACTATCCATCTGAGTACTCGCATGTTTTCACCGAAGCCTGGCCAGATGAAATGCCCGTGTTTATCCTTGCGAAACCAGTTGACGCGAAAGATGCGGGGAGGGGTGGATATACAACGGCGGCCAAGGCGTAACCAGTGTTTCCAATAATCGGCCATGTTGTAGCCACAGAAGGGCAGCATGGCCATCGGATCGCGGCGCATCGCCTCCTGACCAATGGCAGCGGCGGTGGCTTCAGAACCCATGGTTGCCGCCATATAAACACCGTGTTCCCAGTTATAACTCTGATAGGCCAGCGGAAAGTTATGACTGACCCGGCCACCGAACAGAAAGGCGCTGATGGGTACGCCTTCAGGGTTCTCCCATTCCGGATCGATGGAAGGACAGGCGCCGGCGGGTGCTGTAAAACGCGCGTTAGGATGGGCTGCCGGGGTGTCTGTGTTTGGATACCAGTGATGTCCCTTCCAGTCGATCAGATGCTCAGGGGGCTCGGGTGTCAGACCTTCCCACCAGATATCCCCATCATCCGTCAACCCGCAGTTGGTAAAGATACAATTTTTCCGCAATGCAGCGAGGGCATTGGGATTGGAGGATTCGTTGGTGCCCGGTGCGACGCCGAACAGGCCGTATTCCGGATTAATGGCATAAAGCCTGCCATCTTTGGGATTGGGTTTGATCCAGGCGATATCATCACCAATGGTCGTGACCTTCCATCCTTCGTAACTTTCCGGAGGAACCAGCATGGCAAAGTTGGTCTTGCCGCAGGCACTGGGAAAGGCAGCCGCTACATACATCTTGTCGTGCTGCGGCGATTCCACGCCCATGATCAGCATATGTTCCGCCAGCCAGCCCTCATCCCGGGCCATGACTGAGGCGATGCGCAGAGCAAAGCATTTTTTACCCAGCAGGGCATTGCCCCCATAACCACTGCCGAAGGACCAGATCTCCCGGGTCTCCGGAAAATGCGTGATGTATTTGTCCTCGATATTGCCTGCACAGGGCCAGGACACATCCTGTTCACCGGGCGCGAGGGGTGCACCTACAGAATGCACGCAGGGCACGAATTCACCTTTGTTACCCAGCACATCCAGCACCTGCTGACCCATACGGGTCATGATGCGCTGATTGACAACCACGTAGGGTGAATCGGTGATCTCCACCCCGATGTGTGCGATGGAAGAACCCAGTGGGCCCATGCTGAACGGGATGACATACATCGTTCGTCCCTGCATGCAGCCCTCGAACAGGCCATGCAGTATAGATCTCATCTTTTTGGGGTGCATCCAGTTATTCGTGGGTCCGGCATCCTCTTCCTTTTCCGAGCAGATGAACGTTCGCTCTTCGACTCTGGCTACATCACTGGGATGTGAACGCGCCAGAAAACTGTTGGGGCGCTTGTCAGGATTCAGCCGGGTAAAGGTGCCTTTTTCCTCCAGCTCTGCACATAAACGGTCATATTCTTGCTGGGAACCGTCACACCAGTGAATGCGGTCCGGGTTACAGAGTTCGGCTATAACATCGACCCAGTGAAGTAATGTACGGTTGCTGGTGCGTGTGGCACCGTCATGTTTAGTGGTCATGGTGCGACTCTCTTTGGTTCATTTTCTGCCTAACACATCGGTGAGGCTTTTTGTCAAACGATACAACAGTCGAACAGATCTTTGATCTGAACTATGCAAGGAGACTGCTTTCCTCTTGTTAAAGCGGTTCTCTCCCGGCACACTCCTGCTGTAGAGAATTCATTTTCCCGTGCAAAAACCAGGCCACCATGATTTAGTAGAAACACCAGGGACCTATGATAGTTTAGTGATACATCATGCACCAAAAGTGACCAAACATTCCAGTGCTCTCATGGATTTGGTGCAACGACCGGCAAAATCCAGCCCTGAATACTACGTTAAGACAGCTTACAGGAAAAAAAAAGGTCCTGTTACTGGAAGGTCAACTGCTTTTTCGCAGCAAGACATAACCATGCTCCCAGCCTCGATGACGAATTCCTTCCCAATACCATCCTCATCTGAATAAAAACCGCGTACACCAATCGAGGATTTTAGCTTTTACAGCTAACCCGCATTTCTCACAAGCGTGCACTGCTGCGTCGTTTCAGGTGCTGCCGGCTCTCATGCAGTGGGGGTGCAACACGAATTTTGCGTATTCGCGATACTTCTTGCGGGCTTCAATACAGTGCGCCGGTCTATCGGGGCAGGTATAGCCCGGAGCCACGATTCGTATACGTGCCGCCACCTTGGCTTCGATGATCGGATCAGCGTAACTGTTGCAGTTATTCGCTTCGTCCCAGGCACCGTCGACGTAGTCCGACAGGTCGAACCGCATATTGATTTCCCAGGCCCTGACGATTTTCCGCATTTTTATCGATTCGATATACTGGATATCACAGGACACGTACGGAGAAGTCAACCAATTCGCCAACACGCTTTTCAAAGGATCGTTCTGCTTGTGCAGTACCCGGTTCCAGAAACGCCAGCCATTCAGGTTCGCAGCCAGATCGGCGAAGGAATATATGCCGGTCGTATGGTAACCGAATATTCCGGCCTCCTGGCGCCTTCCCCAATCGAGCGCCTGATCGAACTCATAGCCAGCGTCGTTGGTCCGCTCGAAGTATTCCCATCCCTCGGCAAAGAAATGGCCGATCTTGTCCAACCCGACCAGGTGACCGTTGATATTGACAACATCGCTCAGCTCTTTGAGTTTCAGCGAGAATCCTTCCAGATAACCCATGTCACGATAGATCGAGTCATTCAATGACAACGAATAACTGTGCTTGGCCAGCAGTCTGCGTAATTGCCGGTCCAGATCAAATCCCTTGAGTCCCCAGGATGCGGTATAGGATTGATAAAGTGCTTTTCTGATCTCCGCGTAAAGCGTCTCGGCATCGCATGTCTCGCTCAAGACGATATCCTCGAAATCATCCAGGTTGATATCGAACACTTGCCGGTTGTTGGCATTCCTCACCCCTTCATGTAGGCGTTGATTGACGATCTGATTGATCAGCTCGATGCTGTTGCCCAACTGCAGGCCTCTTGTCGTAACACTGTCGATCTCGGCAGAATACACGGTCTGGCACAGGATCGTGTTGGCGAGTATGGTTGCAATGTGCGCTTTATTCAACTGCATGAAGATGGCGCCTCAAGAGCATGTTATACCGCGATGTCGACCAATGTCTGAACATCCAGGATCTTTATACCGCCACGGTGTGTTTCGAGTAGATGCTGTTTTTGCCAACGGGACAGGTGGCGTGAAATGATTTCTCTCGCGGTGCCTAGTTCGGCTGCCATCTCCGATTGCTTCCTGTGAACCATCTGATCCGGTCCCATCTTTTCGATCAGAAGGCCGGCCAGTCTGGATTCAACGCTGAGGAAGGCATGCTGTGCGTAGCGGTCGACGACCTGTTTGAAGCGGAAGCCGATGTTGTTGAAGACCCAGCGTTGAAACTGGTCTGACTGCTTCATCCAGCGTTGAAAGTTCTCCTTGTCTGCCCAGCAAAACCAGCCGTCAGTTTCGGCGATTGCAATAAAGCTATAAACATCGTCATTGATCAGGTTGATCAATGAATGGATACAGAGTTGTCCTGGTTCGATGCGATACAACACCATCGAACGCGCTTGCGGATTTTGCAGCTCGACCCGTACCACACCGCGGCCCAGTAACATAAAACGATCGCAGGCCTGCCCGGGGTTGAATAAAACTTCATCTACGGTAAAGATTTTTTTTCGCCAACGATAATGCTCCAGATCCGGTATCGAACTGACTTCGGGAAATACATTGGAGAGTACCTCGCGGTCTGCCAGTTTCAATTCTAATGATGTATCTGATTGTTCCATAAACGTTATTTTAGATTGTTTGGCGACGGCATAGCCGTCTGACCCGCTAGCGTTTTACACTACCTTGCCCGTCAAATCCAAATAGGACAAACTGTTACCGCAGCATATTTCGTTGATCATCGTCCAGGTGGTTGAAACAACGACAATTTTACATCATTGCGCGCCCGCCTTCGTGGAGTGTATGGGTTAACCAGGCCACCGGCATATCGGCAGTTCAGCTGCATTATCCTAAATTCCACAGTTGAAAACAGAATTAGCGCTGATCCTCAAGCGACAGGGCAAGAAGCGACTTGCAGCTAATGGCCGTAGTCCTTGGCAAAAGCTGCAACGCCGCCATGGCGTTTGAGGAGCAGTGATAAACTGTGTAGCGACTCACCGGTTGGGTGAATGCCAAATACTGTACTACTCTTCGAGAAATCATAGAATTGAGTAGCGGTAACCGCGGTCAACTGCGGAATTTAGGATTATTGCTCAAGGCGCAAGATGATCTTGCTGCAATGGGATTTCAACTAAGGTCTATCGGAGACGTGGTAAATCTGTGCATCGTGTTCGATTCCATCAATGACATCATCAACGCCAGGCTTTACGATCGAGTACAGGCTAAACAACAGGCGTACATCGGCCAAAGCAGCACTGAACAAGTTTGACTATTGTGAACCAAGACCCTGACAATCTGGCCTGGCGTATCGGTGGACCCCAAGGTGGCGGCATCAACCGTATCGCCAGACTTTTCGCGAGAGCTTGTGCATCACTGGGGGCAGAAGTGATCTGTCGTCGGGAATACCATTCCAACATCATGGGCCGGCACAGTTATAACGATGTCTTGATGGCATCGTCACCGCTCAGCTGTCACCGTGAATCGACGGACGTGTTAGTGAGCTTCGATGCCGAGACCTTGTGTCGGCATGCGCAAAGTGTGACGGCATCTGGGATGATACTGTATTCAGATCATGATGCCGATATTCAGCTTGATCAATTGCCTTACCTTGATGAGCGTTTGCGGGATCATATCAGTGCGCGTCTCAGCTCGAAGCGCCTGCCACCGAGTACACAAGGCTTGTTGCAAATGGTGGGACAACGCGGTGTGACAGCAATCGGCGTGCCGTATCAGCGCTTGCTGTCTGAGATCGGAGAGGAGCTCGGCTTACCAAAGAAGAGGGTCAGCGCAACGCTCAATATGCTTGCAGTCGCGATCTCGGCAGCCCTGTTAAAAATGTCGGAGCCGCAGCTGTTGAATGCAATGGAGACGACATTTGTCGACAAGGCAGAGATCATCCGAATGAATCGACAGGTTGTAGTAAACGCCTATCAATACGTCCTGGAACATCTCGAGCAGCCGTCCGTGAGCATGCCGTCAAACCGTTCATCGGGCCGGCGATTGTTGTTGAATGCAACTCAGAGCGTAGCCCTGGGCAAGCTGGCTGCTGGAATGGGATTTCAGAGTTACTATCCAATCAGTCCCGCGACCGACGAGAGCACTTACCTCGAGGCCCACGCTGAAATCAGGCTGACCAATGGTGACGCTGTCGGACCATTGGTGTTGCAGGTAGAGGATGAGCTCGCTGCAATCAACATGGCTAGCGGCGCAGCCTTGACCGGTGCGCGTTGTGCCACCGCGACGTCGGGCCCTGGATTTTCGCTGATGGCTGAGGGTCTGGGTTGGGCGGGCATGAACGAAGTTCCATTGGTCGTGACGCTGTACCAGCGTGGCGGGCCGTCGACCGGTATGCCGACCCGTACCGATCAGGCTGATTTGCTGTTTGCACTCCATGCTGGTCACGGTGAGTTTCCCCGCATTGTCTTGGCTTCGGGTGATGTGGCCTCGTGTTTCAACGATGCGGCGCAGGCTTTTGACTATGCCGAGCGCTATCAAATGCCGGTTATCCATATGTTGGATAAAGCTTTGACCAGCACGCTGCAGACCGTACCTGTTTTTCAGATGCCGAATCGCCGGATCGAACGGGGCGAGCTCGGCGCTGCGCACGCGCAGGGGATCGAGCGCTTCGCGTTGACACCATCTGGGCTGTCGCCACGGCCGTTGCTGGGTCAGGTCGCTGGTCAACATTGGTCGACCGGGGTCGAACATTCAGAGCAGGGGCAGGTGACCGAAGATCCCGTCTTGCGAGAACGTATGATGGAGAAACGTGCACAAAAACTCGCGCTCGCTGCCGCGGAAATTCCGTTGTCCGAACAGTTCGAAGTCTTGGGCGATGAACGCGCTGCATTCACCGTATTCACCTGGGGTTCGAATAAAGGAGCCGTACTCGATGCAATCCGTCGCTTATCGACCGCCGGAATTCGAGCTCGTCTGGTACAGCTGCGTCTGTTGTGGCCTTTCCCGACCGAGGCGGTGCGACAGCTGCTCGAGACTGCGGCACCCTCGGTAATTATCGAATGCAGCTATTCGGCCCAGTTGGATCTGTTGTTCCAGCAACAGATCGGCGCGGGCTGTGACCACCAGGTGGTGAAATACAGTGGGCGACCGATCTCAGGTGAAGCCTTAGTCGCGGCACTACAATCGATCCAGGCGGGTGAGGCCGAGTCGCGTATCGTGCTGCGCAATCCGTACGAATGAGGAACCAATATGAAGCATGATACGATCAAAGCCAGCTTGAGCTTTAAAAATTATCGGTCGGATTACGCCAATGACTGGTGCGCGGGTTGCGGTGACCATGGCATCCTGCGGGCACTGCAAAAGGCCTTGGCCGATCTGGGCCTGGCACGCGATCAAACAGCCGTGTTCGGCGGTATCGGCTGTTCCGGCAAGACACCGTATTATCTGAATACCTGCGGTATTCATACGCTACACGGCCGGGTATTGTCGTTTGCAGCCGGTGCCAAACTGGCAAATCCTGCGCTTAACGTTATCGCTGTCGGTGGCGATGGCGACGGCCTCTCCATCGGGGGCGGGCATTTCGTGAACAGCGGACGACGTAACCTGGATATGCTCTATATCATGTTCAATAACGGCGTCTATGGTTTGACGAAAGGGCAACCCGCACCAACGTTGAGGATCGGCGAGAGAACCAAAAGCATGGCGCACAGTAACATTCAGGGGTATGTGAACCCAGTCGCTCTAGCGCTGGTATCAGGCTATACCTGGATTGGAAGGGGTTATGCTTACGATGTGCCGGCGTTGTCGGTTTTGATATCAGCAGCGATGCGGCATCCCGGGATGGCCTTTCTGGATGTATTGCAACCCTGTCCCAAATATAATGACTTGCATACCAAAGACTGGTACGCGGGTAAGCTTTATTCTCTTCAGGAGGACGGCTATCAAGCGTTAATTAGTGCGGATACAGATGTTGCGATGATACAGCAGGTATACAACCAAGCCATGGCCCGTGCGCAAGAGTGCGAGGAACGCATAGCTGTTGGTGTGTTTCTACACGATGTGTCTCGGCCTGATTTTCAAACGCAGCTGCAGGCGATGCAATCGGCCTATGGCGACAGCACTCCCTGCCGGCAGCCGGTTACCGATGCTAACGGCAGAAGCATGGTGGATATAAGCCCATTGCTGGAGGAGCTGAAAGTGCGTTGATCGGCCAGCTACCTATGCGCAAATGCTATTGGCGCTATGTAGGAGCGGCTTTAGCCGCGAACACTTTGCGAACTCGACAAATTCGCGGCTGAAGCCGCTCCTACAGCGTAACAATGGCCGATGTTGAGTACAGTCATGAAATTGCTAATCGTGTACGCCACTAGAGAGGGGCAAACTAAGAAAATCGCCTTCAGACTGGCTGAGCATCTTAAAGACAGCGGCGCTGAAGTCGTGGTGCATAACTCACGCCTGCCATTTTCGCTCGAGCTTCGCGCCTTCGACCATTTGGTCTTCGGTGCGTCGATGCATGCGGGTGGACTGGAGCAGGAAATCAGAGAATTCATTGGCCGGCATCAAACTGAGATCAGCGCCAGACCGCGCTCGTTTTTTCTGGTTCTATTAAGTGCGGCTACCAAAGACAAGGCCCTAAGAGACGCATGGCTGCGTGATGCCGAAAGCAAGTTCAAACAGCAGATTCCCGTTGTTTTCCACCATTTCGAGATGGTGGCCGGGGCGCTGCGTTATTCCAAGTACCCGTTACCGCTTAAGTGGGTCATGCGACGAATTGCCAGGCAAGCCGGCGAGGGTACTGATATTTCAAAAGACTATGAATACACCGATTGGGATCAGGTGAAAAACTTTGCCAAAACCATTGTTTCTGAGACGTAGCTAGCCCGCACGGGCTGGATGGCTGACGCCCAGGGCAGGTTGAAGGCGGCGGACGTGGAGGGTTGATTGAAATTTTGGCCACCTGACGCAAAAATACGAATTTGCATAGGATGACCTTTTGATCAATCTGTCAAAGCCGGATGTTGCATGTGGGATTTACCGGGCTCAACAAGCGATAAGGTCAAGCCTATTGGAGAGTAACAAATGATTCAGTACACCGCCGGTTACGGCTATCGCGGGCATCCAAAATTACCTGCCAAGAGATCGCAAGCAGGTCGTTCCAATACGACCACGGTAAATTTGTCGGCGCACCATCGTTCAGTCGGGATGTTCAGATCGACCATGAAGCTTTTGTCGGAGAGGCTATTGTGAAATGGCTCAACAGCCGCTACGTCGTCACTTGGCCCTGCCGTCTCAAGTGCCATGTTGCCGACCCGATGAGCGTGTTTTTCTGCACCCAATCACGATCTAGCTGCGTTTGTTACGCTTGGATTCTGCTGTTGCTTCTGTTGTCGTACAACATCCAGGCCGAGGCAGAAACGCTGGATTTACCCCCGGTCGATGTCGATCTGGTCGGCAAAATTCGTACGACCAACGCGCAACAAGATGACACTTTGCTGGATATTGCGCGCCGTTTCGACATCGGCCAGGATGAGATTGTGCTCGCTAATCCTGGTGTCGATCGCTGGTTACCGCCTGCTGGCGCCGAGGTTGTGATACCTGGCCGGTATATACTGCCTCGTGCTGAGCGCAGCGGAATCGTTCTGAATGTTCCCGAGATGCGTCTTTATTACTTTCCACCTTCGACCAGGGACCAGCAAGCGCAGATGTTGACCTATCCGGTCAGTATCGGGCGAATGGACTGGACCACACCCATCGGAACAACAAAGGTGCTTTCTAAATCCGAAAATCCGAGCTGGCGTCCACCCCAATCCATTCGTGAAGAAGCGGAGGCCAGCGGCGAGCCGCTTCCGGAAATGATACCGCCGGGTCCAAATAATCCTCTCGGCAACTATGCGATACGTCTTGCTAGAGCCGGATATTTGATTCACAGCACTAATAAACCGTTTGGTGTCGGTATGCGGGTAACGCATGGTTGCGTGCGTATGTATCCAGAGGACATCGAAAAGTTTTTTCCGATGGTACCGGTCGGTACCTCCGTTAATATCGTGGATCAACCGGTTAAACTCGGCTGGCTTTTCGATACCTTGTATATCGAGGTGCACCCGCCGCTGGAGGAGAAACAGCAAGATCCGTCTGTGCTGGTCGAGACCGCTGCGGATCTGATCTACACGATCCAACAACGACGGCCGTTGGTGTTGGATCGCCAGGCTTTGAGGGAGGCGCTAGAAAAGCAAAATGGTATGCCTGTTGCGATTGGGCGGAGCGTGCACGACTGAATCCATTGGGTTCAGTCGTGCACTGTCAACATAGCGAGCAAATCAGATCATCGTTATTTATACATGGACTTCTTGAACATGTTATCGATTTTGCTGTTGGCTTCATCTGCGATGACTTTAGCTTCTTCTGCGATAGCTTTGGCTTCAGCCGCTTCTTGACTCGCTGCATCGGAGTTGGCTGATGCACTTTGAGCCGTGTCGTTGGCTTGGTTTATTTCTTCGCGCAGTGCTTCGAGGTCACCTGTTGACGCACAGCCGCCGAGTACGGCGATTGCAGCCAGTGCGATAGCGAAGTGGACGATTTTATTAAGCATAAGTGGCTCCTTAATTAGGACATTTAATGAATAAAGCGATACTAGCAGGCCAATACTACCACAGGATTCCGTGTAATAAAGTGAGTTCACATTTAATGCGCAGACCCGCCTTTCTTATTCGAGACGCAAGCCCTGGTTAGAGAGTGACGAAGCGTTTATTGTAACTTCCCTAGGTACGCTCGCTCTTTCGAAAAAACCTTTTTGAATCATATTGCTGCGAGTCTTTCTCGATTTGCGTGAGAAATGCGGGCTAGCGAATGACAACGCGCATGTCTGGATGGACCCATTTTGACAGATCATCGATTTGTTGATTGGTCAGGGCAACACAGCCCTGTGTCCAGTTGAACTTCTTGTGTATCGTTGGATCACCGTCGCCTACACCGTGGATACCAATGTGCCCCCCCAACGGTGTTTCTTGTGGTGGTATGCTGTTGGTGCTGGCGGCACGACGGATGTCGAGGTAGTGATCACGACCAATCGTACCCGCCCGAAATGCGCGGCTCGCGTGTGCAACAGTTGGGTAGTTTATGCCAAAAAAACGGTGAAACGATGCCGACGGTGCGATTCGCACCAGGCGAAAAACACCTAGCGGCGTTTTATTGTCACCCATCTTTTTGTCCGGCGTGGTACCGGCGCGTCCGATGGCGATCGCGTCGTATGTGCGCCTGATCTTATTGCCTTCAAGCACAGACAGGACCATTTTCTGAGTGTCCACGAGGATCCAGATATCGCGATCCCTGGTCGCTGTGCTGTTGCTTGGAAAGACAAGCATCACAGTAACGATGATAGGTATAACTCGGTGGCTGATTTTCACGACGATCTGTCCTGCATGTCATTGATTATATTGCTATTGTATGCAAATTCCTAACCTTCATCTGTCGCCAGAGGGACGCGCCCCTGGTCCGCCTGATGACAGATGCAGCTTAGCGTATAATTAAGCGTAAGCAATGTATGCTTGACTTGAAGTCCAAACCGCACGCATACATAGCACCGTTTGGATGCCTGGCGATACAATTATTGAATTGATGACAGGATTGGCGCAAATCTACATATTGATTCTTATCGATGAGCGCTCTTATACTAGGGCCTGTTAACAAGCCCTAGTGCAGGCTCATGAGTCCGTCATAACAGCTCTGGGATAACTGGGCAACTCACACGTGTGCTGGCGCAGTTCGAGAGCTGCAACAAGTACTGCGTTTTGTAAATATATTTCTAAATGGAGGAAGCAGAGATGTCTGGTATAAATCCTAAGCATATGGCAAATTCGATGCCAGCATGGACTCATGTCCGCGATACGCGTCGTAATTCTTTGGTTGCTAATCGCAGCGGGCGCTTACTGTGCGTAAAAACATGGATATTGGCATTGTTGTTCGTTGCGACACCCACGTGGGCCGATTGGTCTCTGAACAACGCCCAGTCACAGCTCAGTTTCGTTTCCATCAAGAAAGGCGACATCGCCGAGGTGCACCGTTTCGATCAACTTGACGGTAGTGTCGATGCTGACGGTAGTGTCACATTGACTATTGAGCTGGCGAGCGTCGACACCGCAATCCCGATACGCGACCAGCGTATGCGGGAAATGTTATTCAACACCAACGCGTTTCCGCGTGCGATCTTGACCGGAAAGGTCGATGCGAGTGCATTTAAACTGGATATGGGTAATATCATAGTCAGCAGTTTTGAAGGCAAGCTCAGTCTGCACGGTCAGTCGGGCCCGGTGACCGCGGAGTTGGCCGTTGCCCGGTTAGGGCCGAATAAACTGCTGGTTTCCAGTCGCAAGCCGCTGGTATTGCAGGCCGGTAACTACGATTTAGTAGAGGGTGTGGAGAAATTGCGTGAAGTGGCAGGTCTTTCGACTATCAGCAAAGCTGTTCCCGTTAGCTTCGTGTTGACTTTCGATAAAAAATAGTGCGTCATTCGCTTGACCCAGGCATGAACACGCAGATTCGTTGATACGGGCTAGTGATCGCGTTGTCTAAAAATCGCGAACCCGTGTATGCATTGCCATGGCAGGCAACACATATTCAGGATCTGATCGATCCTTATTCAACGAGCATTCACCCCCTGATTTAGGTGGCGTCAAAAATCATTTCTTGCTTAACTTACCTGGAGTGGTGTTACAATCTGTTAACAACGTGCCGAAGTTGCTGATTCAATTGAGAGAGTTCAACGTGTCGGTCGTACGTGAAGCAAGGCGCTGTGCGCGATTGATTTACGATACATAACAGTGGCGCAATGGCGATGAGATGGGCTTTTTCTGATGAAGTAGTTGGGTAAAAGCCTGTTGTTTTTAGCTGTAAGTGGCCTGGTGAGGAATGCGGGCTAGATAAATGAGCTGACGAGATGTTACCGCAACCCATCCAATACCAACTACCCGATGACTGGGATCAGGATAAGCTGATAGCTAACTTGGCCATCAAAGACCGCCTGATTGACGCCGGCACCCAAAGCTTGAAACAGACCTATTTGGACAGTTTTGATTGGCAGATCTGGCAATCGGGCGCCGAACTGAGCTTTGAGCAAACAAAGCAGCGCAAACGACTCTGTTGGGTCGAGCGTGACTCTGCGAAGCAGATAGAGCTTGAGTTCGATAAAATACCCAGACTTCCCGCTGAATTGCCTGCTGGGGCATTGCGTGAACGTCTTACCGAGGCGCTGCAATTGCGCGCCCTGTTCCCGCTGGTGCAGGTGCAGCAGCAGTTTCAAACCTTCAACCTTGTCAATAAGAATGACAAGACAGTCCTGCGGCTGATCGTACAGCGCAGCGAGTTCTCATCACCTGATCGCAAGCAGTCTGGCTCCTTGGGCGTGCGCGTTGTTCTGAAACCTCTAAAAGGGTACCAAAATGCTTTCCGGAAAATACAGCTTGAGTGCGAATCGCTCGGCTTGCAACCGGTGAAGCAGAGTCTCTTTGAGTCGGCTATCGCCGGTATCGGCAGAACTCCCGGCGACTACACGTCTAAACTCAACTATCAGCTCAATCCGACCGCGCGCAGTGATGCGACTGCGAAGCAGATCATGCTGAGTCTGTTGAATACGTTGGAAGCGAATGTCGTTGGTACAAAAGCCAATTTCGACAGTGAATTCCTGCATGATCTCCGGGTGGCAACACGTCGCACGCGTTCTGCGATGAGTCAGATCAAAGGCGTATTTGATGAGCAGGAGATGGAGCCGTTTAAACAAGGGTTTGCCTGGGTTGGACAAGTCACCGGCCCGACCCGGGATATGGATGTCTATCTGCTGAAGTTTGATAATTATCGCCACAGTCTGCCGGTAGCAATCAGGTCGGATCTGGATCCCTTTCACGATTTCCTGCAGCTGCAGCACAAAAAGGCTCACGCTGCTCTGGTACGAAAACTTAACTCGAAGCAATTTCGCGATTTGATCAAGGCGTGGCGGGAGTGGCTCGAACAGGCTGCCACCGAGCCTTCATTGCAAGCTAATGCGATGCGGCCGGTTGCCGAACTTGCCGACCAACGCATCTACAAGATCTACAAACGCGTGATCAAGCAAGGCAATGCAATCGAACCTGACTCGCCAGCGGAGTTATTGCACGATCTGCGTAAGGACTGCAAAAAGCTGCGTTACCTGATGGAGTATTTTCAAAGTCTCTATCCGAAACGGGAGATCACCGTTCTGATCAAATTGATCAAGGTACTGCTGGATAATCTTGGGGACTTTCAGGATCTTCAGGTACAGGCAGAAAAAATCGAGTCGTTCGCGGCGCAGATGCAGGAGCAGGGTGCACCAGCGAGCACGCTAATGGCTATGGGTATTTTGGTGGGCGATCTGTTGAAGCGTCAACAACAGGCCAGGGAAGATTTTGCCGCGCTCTTCAACAATCTCAACTCGGAGAAAAACACGCAGGCATTCAAACGACTTTTTAAGCCAACGGTTATAGCTATTCAATCGTAGTGGACCAGATCTAATCAGCTAGCCCAGACGCTCCATGGCTCGACTCTCGCAGAGATCGCAAAGGCGGCAAATAGTCACGATACACGATAAAACAGCGACATTCCTTTGCGTTCTAGGCGTCTTTACGAGATACACTAATATCTGTGCCGCAATTAACGCTTGATTCGATTGAAATTTGACTTTTATACTGCAATGTTTTTTACAGGCAAACGCTGATCGAGCTCAGGCTGGTTAGCCTAGGGCGAGGAGAGGGGATGACGGTAGACGATTCCGACGAGGCATCATGGTCTCAGTTTTGGGCCAGTGGCTCGCTGACGGCTTTTTACGGACAGTCAGACAATTACAGTCCCGAATTCATCGCGTTCTGGCGCGATGTACTCGCCGAACCGGTTGATCGCATCATCGATCTTGGCTGCGGTAACGGCGCGCTGACCTGGATTGTCGATGAGATCGTGAATCAGCCTGAAGCGACCACAGAAATCTGCGGAATTGATCTGGCGGCCATCGAGCCGTTTGCTGCACTGAAGAAAGACAGGCGGGACTATCCGAAAGTCAGCTTTTTCGGAGACACGTCCATCACTGCCATGCCATTCGAAACCGATTCTGTCGATATCGCCGTTAGTCAGTATGGGATCGAGTATTCGGATATCGTATCCGTGCTTCCTGAACTGGAGCGTGTGCTCAAGCCAGAGGCAAAGCTGGCCTTTATCATGCATGATGAGCAGTCTGCCATTCTCAGTTCGATGGGGTACACAGCTCGAGGCATCGAATTTCTTTTTCAATCTGGCGGTTACTATGACGGTCTGTTTCGTCTGGATAAGATCCAGAACAAAAAAAAGAATGTGAAAAAATTACAGGCTGATCCCGAGTATCGAAAGACCGTTCGAAAGCTGCAGCAGATCAAACGGTCGGTGGAAGGATTTCCGCCACCCTTAAGAGACTTCCTGATGCAACATATTAAGGGTACGAATCGCCTGTTTGCGAAAGGATTACCGTTAAAATCCCAGAATCGAAGGCACTTGATCAAGAAACGTCGCCGTTTGCTCGAAGGCACGCTAACGCGTTACAGCGAGTTGACCCAGGCGGCGCTGTCACGCGCTCAGTATGAAAACCTGATCGGCCAGGTGGAGCAGGAGGGCTTCACCTTGGTTCAGAGCGGTAATTTTATGCACAAGATCGACTCAAAAACGACGACAAACATGGGCTGGATACTGGTCGCGGAACGTTAGCCCGAAAAATCTATATCCACAGCAACGCGAGTGCAACATCCGGGTTAGCCGATCGCCGCGTCGAGTACCAATGTGCTGATTAATGCAGCACTACTGCCCAGCATGATGATTTTGGGTCGGGGATCGACCCGATAGATCACAATGACGAGCAAGCCAGATACAGTCATGTAAGCAAGCTGCAGCGGAAGACTGGCTGAAACCAGGTATAACCCCAGTAACATGCACAGCGTGCTGATGACGAGCATGATGCGTGCGACCCGGTAGGCTGCGTCGCCCCCGTGTCGTACCGCAAACGAAAACTTGCCGGCCAGGCGGTCTGTGTCGATTTGAGGTGGCTGATGAGAAAGCAGTAAGGAAAGCGACAATGCCGCGAACGCTACCGAACCCAGCACATAGGTTGAATCGATTGCCTGGCCAGACACCAGCCAGAGGCAGCCAAAAACACCGGGTCCATAACAGCTGGCTGTCACCCATTCGCCTGCCTTGCTGTAGGAAAGGGGCTTGCTGCCGGAATTGTACAGGTAGCCAAGTATCACCAGCGGAACGGCGATCGCCAGTATCCAGTACTGACCGGATCGGTGCAAGACGTACAGCCCGAGCAGGCCACCCGCAACAAAACTAACGGTGCCGTGCGCCGTGACTGTCGATAGATTGAGTTGGTGAAAGCGTACCCATGAGTCCATCTTTTCGACATCGGCACCCAATCGCCAGTCGCTGAGATCGTTGAATACATTGATCGCGTGCTGTAACAACACGACCGCAAAGGTAGCCAGTGCAAGTCCGAATATCCATGGAGGGTGTTGCCTGGCCAATAACACCACGGCCAGGCCGGGTAGGATCGAAATCAGGTAGATGGCAGGATTTAATGCCTGCCATCTACTGGTTTGCGAATTCGCCAAAGATTTAAGCGACAGCCATTCTGCCTGATTGCAGGTCACTCAGCGCAGACTGGAACCAGATCATGTGTTCAGTTTCTGAGTCGACCACGCGCTGGTAGACATCGGCAGTGGCCTGGTCACCGCGTTCGAGTGCCTGATCGCGAAAACGTGGATAGATATCCGTCGCTTCACGTGCTTCTACGGAAATGGCGACTTTGAGTGCTTTCTCGACTACGCCATCGGGATTTAACCTGATCAGATCGTCGCAGTTTTTTTGTATCGTCTGCAGCGCATCGATCGCACGCTGGGTATCTTCACCTCTGCTGGGCGTGCCGATATCGTCATAGAGCTCTCTTAGCCAAACCGCATGCAGCTTTTCCTCGCCAGCGACTTTTCTGAACAGGCTGGCGAGTTTCGGATAGCCAGCCTTTTCAGCCCAGCGGGCGAACTCGGGGTACATGACCTGGTTTTCGTATTCTTCGACGTCGACAAAAGATTCAGCGGTTTCTCTGCTTTCATCGGACAGGCTGGCTGCTGCAAAACAGCTGTATATCATATCTTCGGTGATTTCGATCTGATCGTTGTTTTCGTTCATACTCTACTCCATCGTTAATTGTTGGTAGGATTTGAAGCTACTGAAACGCCCTAGCATTATCATCACTTTGCTTTTCAAGATCAAGAAACTGTTGTGAGCGATGTTGATTGACTTACGCGAAATAGGGTTATACTAGGCACGTAGGCCGCTCGTTATCCTGAAGGAAGACGGGCGCTGTATATTCGAATATCGAGGTCGAGCATGCATCCGAATCATGCGTCCAGGGGAATGGCGGTGACGGATTTTGCCACGGGAGATGAATTATGCCGAAAAAGCTAGTACCCCCCAAAGTCAAGGACTTGTTAATGACGAAGTTCGTCACAGTCGCACCGCATGACAGTCTAGACACTGTCATCTCCACGTTGTTAAAACACGAAATACCTGCCGCGCCGGTGGTGGAGAAGGTTGGTAATACTATCGACATGCTGGGTTGCATTACCGAGCAGGACTGCGTGGAATATTTCGCCAACGAAATCTATTACGGTAACCCCGATGTGACCGCGCAATCGATCATGCAGCGCTATACATTTTGCGTCACGCCGCAAACGGACCTCTTTACAGTCGC
>JABDQW010000281.1 GCA_013042055.1 Gammaproteobacteria bacterium
ATTTCATGTGCGCGGGCGTCAATTTCTAACGGTGCATCGTGATAGCCGTTTTCTAGAATCTGTTGCAGGTAGACAGGTAGGAACTGCTCGATCGAACCCAGCGTCTCGTATTGATAGACGTGACGACATTCATGTGAGATCAGGCGGACATCATCATGACCGTGAACGATAAAGATACTATAGCCTAAGGTGAGTCCAACCATTTCAGGCCCAAGCATTCCTGCTTCTATAGCTGCCTGTCGAAGCATAGGCTCCTCTGGGAAGGGCAGGCGGTTGACGAGTGTTGTTCTAATACGATGGGGATTTTGTACGCCCACACGACGCGCGACCTCGATTAAATTACTCGGCAGTTTTGTACCTTCAGAGGCGATCAGTTGCGCCTGCGATTCAGCCCAAGCGATCGCTTGCGGGAGTAGTCGTGGTAGTTCTTTTTCGAGATTCACGCGAAATACCTAATGCTCGTTCGAGAGGTGGTGACTAATAGGTTAGTAGGAGTATGGATTTCGATGGCGCTGAAGTCGTTTTACAACCTGGAAGCAAGCTGTTTAAACACGGACATGAGAGTCGCATTGAAGAGATTGATTAACGATCATTTAAAACAGCAGCATTGTAGCTAAAAATGCGTGTTGATAGTAAGCATTGGCGGTTTTATATATGATGTCACAGGTCGAGTAAGCTGACCACTTGTATAGCTCAGGATGTATCTGTGAATAAGGTCTACCTGTATCGAGAAAACCCGCGCGCGCGGGTTTTCTTTTTTGGGTGAAGGCCTCTCGACTTTATAGTTTGGCAAAAGCTTCATCAAAATCCTTCGCTGCGGCATCGGTAAATACAAAGTTGTTACGGATATAAGTCAGTGTCTGCTTTTCTATGTCCGTGACGCCCTGGCCGTCACTGGCAGATTTGAACAGGTCGGCCACCTCATCCTTGGAAAGTTTTCCTTCGCCAGCACCGGTGGTGTGTTTTTTGGCAAGGTCGAGTAGTTCTTTCTCGTACTTGACGCCGTCGATCGTTTTATATGCCATTGTGGTTCTCCTCAATAGTGATGCTAAAAGTAAGTATGATGTAACGGATGCCTTGGTAGTTTGGGCAATAGCTTAAGGGCCTGTTAACACTATGCGGATACTCATCGACGGTGGCCATTTTTTTGCAGAACAAGGCGCACTGAGCGCTGGGTATCCGCACAGTGTTAACAGGCCCTAGGAAAAAGCTGTGTGCATCGAAGCCTCCACGCCCATCGTGGATGGCTTTTTTTGCTTTGCATACTAGAGTCTATCCGAAGCACAGCCGACGTAGAAGTGATTTAACAATTTTTAACATTGCAAACACCTGTTTGGTGTGGCGCGTGAATAGCGTAAATATGTTCTAATGGTGCTTTCGCATTTAAACGACGGGGCTCAATATGAGTGAAGCGCCGACTCTCTTAATTGGCGGCAGCAATGCGGGTCTGTGTGTACTCGATGCGCGCATGAGTAATCGGCACGGTTTGATTGCCGGTGCGACGGGTACTGGCAAGACCGTGACCTTGCAGAACCTTGCCGAAGGTTTTTCGCGTATCGGTGTTCCGGTTTTTCTTGCTGACGTTAAGGGTGATTTATCCGGTCTCGCCGCTGCTGGCGGATCTCACCCAAAGATTGACGCGCGGTTAAAGCAGCTACAATTGAGTGAGTTCCAGTTTCGCCCGGTGCCAACGGTGTTCTGGGATTTATATGGGGTAAACGGTCACAATATCAGAACAACGATTTCCGATATGGGCCCCTTGCTACTCACGAGTTTACTCGATTTGAATGATACTCAGAGCGGGATTTTGTATTCATGTTTCAAAATTGCGGATGCCAATGGCTTGCTGCTTCTCGATTTAAAGGATCTGCAAGCTATGTTGAAATGGATGGCTGCGAATGCCAAAGATCTAAAAGCCGAGTATGGCAATATATCTGCCGCCAGCGTCGGTGCAATACAACGAAAATTGTTGATGCTAGAAGAGCAGGGTGCGGAACAGTTTTTCAATGAGCCGGTTGTAATGCTGGATGATTTGATGAAAACGGATTTTTCAGGTCACGGTGTTGTTAATGTGCTCGATGCGAGCAAGGTCATACATCAAGCGCCCAGGTTATATGCCTGTTTTCTACTCTGGTTACTGGCGGAGCTGTTTGAACACCTTCCTGAAGTCGGTGATGCGGATAGGCCCAAGCTGGTTTTGTTCTTTGACGAGGCGCATTTGATTTTTGATGATGCACCGGATGCGCTGCTCGATAAAGTCGAACAGGTGGTGCGTCTAGTGCGTTCCAAAGGCGTGGGTGTGTACTTTATCAGTCAAAGCCCGCTGGATATACCGGAAGCGGTTCTCGGGCAACTCGGTATGAAAATTCAGCATGCGCTGCGTGCCTTTACACCAAAAGACAAAAAAGCAGTAAAAGCGGCTGCAGCTTCATTCCGGCAAAATCCGGACATCGATACCGGGCGCCTGATTACTGAGCTTGGCGTCGGAGAGGCATTGGTATCGGTACTGGATGCCGAAGGACGGCCGACGCCGGTGGAACATGTGTACATCAAACCGCCGGAATCGCGTATTGGGCCTCTGACGGATGATGAGCGTAATGAACACATATCACGTTCACCTTATAAGGGTCGCTACGATGTAGTCGTCGATCGTGAATCAGCGTATGAGATATTGAAACATAAAGCCGAACAGCAGGCGCAGGCCAGTGCCTCCGTGGCCACGCAATCAGCGCGAGCTAAAACCAGTACTCGTCGCCGTACGCGGCAAACTCCGGTCGAGGCGATGATAACCAGTACCGCACGCAGTATCGGCAGTCAGATCGGTCGCCAGATTGTACGCGGGATCATGGGCTCATTGTTCGGGCGCCGTCGTTGACAGCCCGGATTTTGCATGAAGGATTCGAATGTTAGGGGCAAGTTGGATTTGCGGCTTGGACGACCGCCCGCAGATTCATAGCCTTTGCTATGGATCAAAGGGGATCGTTCAAGATGTGACGCCAACTTGTACGTAAAACCGAACAGGACAAGCTGTAACCGAACATTACCTTGTTATTTCGAGCGAATCTTTTTGATACATTTATTACTAAGCAACAGATCATGTCCGCCTTCGTGCAATATCCGGGTTGTCAAAGGATCGTCAATGCCTCTTTCTGTTAATAATTGCGGGAGTCGCCAGCGCTCGCTTCACCAGCAAAACTCGTACGTTGTTGCTTGAGAGAGAATACTCAGAGGCTTCAAACCAGTGCGTGTTAGTGCGGGCAGGTATACCTGTGACTATCGCCTGGACACTCATCCCGTTAACATTCTTGCTCCCTTATGTTGATCCCACGAGGGCGCCATATTTTGATTTGACACAGGTAATCTCTCAGCTTTCGTATTGGTTCACGCAATCCGGCGGTAAGTACGGCGCTCCGCTAGTTGCTGTTGTGGTGCTGATGCGGCTCGTCTCCTGCTGTGATATCACAACCAAGCAGAAGATGAAGCTAAGCATCATCGTAGTATCGATTGCCGCGATCTGCGCAGGTGGCGGGGCTGCACTCAATGAAGATGTGCTGAAAACGCGCTTGAAAATACCCCGTCCGAACATCGTCTGGTTAGCGGGGGGCAATGGGGCCGGTCCATTGGGCATGACCGCAGAGGAGTTCTACGCGAATGGTGACAAGAAAACGCGCAGTTTAGTGCTATCGAACGTGTTGAATAGTCGACCTAGCCCGGTGTCACTCAGTCGGTCCATTGAAGCGCACTGGATCGAAGAGACGGGTTTTTCGTTACCATCTGGCCACGCTTTTGCCGCGATGTTTTTTGCGACTTTTTTCCTGATGCTGGCCGCAACGTATTTGAGCTTCCAAAAACTGTGGCTGTTTTACGCATTGTTGCCTTGGGCATTGGCGGTTTGCTATTCGCGGCCGATCTTGCGAGTACACACGCCTATGGATATCACGATTGGAGGCCTGCAAGGCTTGTTGCTAGGACTGTTAGCGTGGCTGGTCACGCGCTTGTTGCTACGTAAGTTCAGCTAGATTGAATTGATTCGCGGCTGCTTAACGTCGGCGTAATCGGCGATTATACTGGGGCCTTTTTTCTCATTGATGACTTGGTAGGAGTTGTTATGGATCGCTACGGCTATCTCTATGTTTTCATGGTACTGCTAATCGTGACTGGCGCGGTCCGGGCGGCGGAACCTAGAGCGCCACTCGAGCTGTTGGGACGAACCGTTGAAGCGGGTGAGTCGTTAAAATTCTCCGTTATCGAGGACGACAGCTTTGAAGCGTCGTACCTGGACGCGCCACTGTGGGTCGCTCACGGAAATCGATCGGGGCCGAAGTTGTGCATCACCGCCGCGATTCACGGTGATGAGATCAATGGCGTCGAGATTGCGCGCCGAGTATTTGCGGCGACCGATCCGGATCGACTGTCCGGCACCTTGATTGTATTGCCGGCCATCAATGCTGACGGTTTTCGCACGGGTCGCCGCTACCTGTCTGATCGGCGAGATCTGAATCGCGCTTTTCCAGGTAAGGCGAATGGCAGCATCGCAGCGATCATCGCTAACGCGGTTTTCAACAAAGTGATCGTAAACTGCGATGCGTTGGTGGATCTGCACACAGCCTCGTTTCATCGTGCCAATCTGCCGCAAATCCGAGTAGATACCACCCATCAGCCGTCGTTTGAGCTGGCGCGTCATTTCGGTGTTGGCATTATCATCGATGGGCGTGGCCCGTCGGGCAGTCTACGCAGAGAAGCCGTGGATGCGGGCGTACCGGCCATTATCTACGAAGCCGGGGAACCGCTTCGTTTTCAGGAGCAGGAAATCGCGCGGGGTGAGCGGGGAGTCGTCAATATCATGGAGTTTCTTGGTATGATCTCGGGGATTCAAGAGGAGATTCCATTGTCCCAGGTGTTCAAGCGCTCCTCCTGGGTTAGGGTGCCGCCGGGGCAGGGTGGTTTCTTCTTTCCAGAGGCCGAACTCGGTACAAAGGTCACGCTGGGAGCACGGCTGGGTTACGTCGTCGATCCGTTGACCGATACGCGCTACGAGATCGATGCGCCTGTTAGTGGCCAGATTATCGGTATGGCCGTTCCACAGGTGGTGTTATCAGGTTACGCCTTGTTCCACGTCGGGCAGTCGATGGTCGAAAGCGATCAGGATGACTGATATCCGCGCTCGGCGTTTGATGTCGTGCGTCGTAATCGTTTATTTAATGCAGGAATAAGGCAGTGTAGGTTGCGACGGGGTGACCTTTGAAATATCGCCCATCCAGCCTTTCGGATATCGCATTCGCACCTGCCTGGCTACATCGAAGTCCAACCCATGCCACAGACTCACCTAGATTCGTAGTGTCGCTCACGTGAATGCTGTCAATTATGTTCATTCGACAAAATAAGTCCTTGATATCTTCGACCGTCGTACCCTGGGGTAAATGTAAAACTTGGATTAACATCGCCTTTAACCTCTAAATATGTTTTTGTGGGATAAAAAACACAAAAAATATAAAACAGACTAAATAAAATATAAGTAGACTTAATATAAATACATTATGCTGACTTTTAGCGGTGTGGGAATGCCTAATTGTGCTGTAAAATTGATATATGTCAATAAAAGTAAATCTAGCGCAAAGGTCATAAAATTAAATTATTCAGATACTTAATTAAAACATGTGCTTTTTGAGGTATTGTGACACGCAGTGTGTAAATAAATGGATGTTTTTTCTAGATTAAAGGCGCATAAAAGGCGCCTCTGTACCCTTTGGCGGTAGTTTTGTAGGAGCGCGAGCTTTTTATTGGCTGGAAAAATCACACTGTCCCGCAACAGCGTTGAAAACCCGGCCAGGCAATATCGTTATAAATGAAAAGATCGCTTGGCTCTGGCGATTTGTCGGCGCTGGCGGTAAAACTCAACGCGCCATGTTACCGGTAATTTGTTTGATTTCAGCCTTATTCATCAGCTTCTTGATTTTGGAGTTGTTTGCCAATGAATCGTAATCACCCCGTTGAATCGCAGCCAT
>JABDQW010000284.1 GCA_013042055.1 Gammaproteobacteria bacterium
GGCACGGCGAGGACAGTTTTCTGTTCTTTTGAGGCGCATAGTGGGCACTACGCAACGAAAAAGAACATAAAAATGGACCGCTGTGGCGCTTTTGCAGTAGGGATACTTTCTACCGCGCAGACTCCTAGGTATTCAATGTGCGTAGCGCTTTAAGTTGGGTCTGTACGCCCTAACGAGCGCGTGTTCAGAACCCAATATGTTAAACACCTTCAGCATCGCGCTGCGGGCATAATTGTTATGGTAGCCGGGATCGATAGCCATCATATACACCAATTGATCGAGGGCATTTTCATGCTCTTGTTTGATGACATATTGGATAGCCAATTGCTGTCGTGCGTCAAGGTCTTTGGGTGATAACTCCAGCTGTGTTTTGAGACCGTCAATGTTTTTTGAGTCATCCAACTCCAGGTAAAATGTCAGCAAATCATGCAGTTGCTCGATTTCTCTATGATTCCGAATATCCGGCGGTAAACTGTCTATCAGCGCCATGGCTTCTACATAACGCCGTTCATGTTTGAGTAATTTACAGAACGTTAGTGGCAAACGAGGATTGACCGGATCGTCAACAATCGCGTTGGCAATTGTTTCATAGGCTTCGGTTTTTTTGCCATCCGTGTATAGCCTGATCGCAGCGGCGAGGATAAGATCTGAATCGCGCGCAACATATTGCTCCAAAATCTTAAACAAATCCTCTTCGGCTTGATAGCCGTGCATGGTTTTCACGACTTGTTTATTGCGAAATAGCTTTAACGTGGGTACGCTGCTGATACCGTACTCGTTGGTCACGGCGATTTCCGTATCAGCATCGACGTTGATCAGCAATAGGCGACCATCATAGTGATGGACGATTTGATCCAAGATCGGGTATTGGCGCAAACTTGGTCCGGCTTTTTTAGACCAAAAATTGACCAGAACGGGTCCTTGTTTGGAATTCTCAATGACTAGTGCTTTGAACGTGTTACTAGTGGCCGCGATAATATAGGGGGAGTCGATTGATTCAATCATGTTTATTTCCCGTAGCTGCGCATAGCGCTGTCCATTAACACCGTCGTTAACAAATAAACAATCAGAAAGGCAGCGAATTCGTAGGTCAATCCGGTCCAGGAAAGCAGTTTAAGCGCTAGATATGCACAAACGGCACCTGTTACGCCAGGAAGTAGTTTCAACATCGTTTTCATAACTAAACCCCTGTTTGTCAGGTGCAGACGCTTAGCCCGCAATTCTCACCAGGATCACGGGAGCAGGCGCAGGGCGGAGCCCACATGTCTCACCAGATGGACGAGCCCTCGCTTGATCTTTGGATCCGCAGCGCATTTTGCTCAGTCGGCAATACACAGTGGTATTCCACTCCTTCGCAAAATGCGCTGTGAATCCAAATCTCGGCGCGATCATCTCGCCCCCTGGTAAGACATGCGGGCTGGTGTTCGTAAGCGCCGCTCTGGAGCGAAAAGCGTAGCCATAGCTACGGTTTGAGTGAAGAGCAAGCTGACGGACACGAAGACTAGCCTGAACCGTGATAGGCATGCTTGAAAAACATACTGTATTTTAATCATCCGGGTTTTCTTCAAAGAGACCAATGCCTTATCAGAATCCTACGCCGCCTGGTGAGAAATGCGGGCTAGCTGCATTTCTCAGCAAGCGGGGCTTGGTTAGAAATGCGGACAAAGCTTGTTACTTTTGATAAGTGCCGATAAGTTCGGCCTCGGCAAGGATATGTCCCTGCATGGCCGCCTCGAGCTGATCTTTCGTCGGCTCGTGCAAGTCGTCCAGCACCAGATCCAGTGCATAGAGCTTATGAAAATACCGATGCCGGCCCATCGGGGGACAGGGCCCACCATAACCTGTACGATCCCAGTCGTTCAAACCTTCCACTGTTCCAGCTGGCAGTTCACTCGAGGTGGTATGCTCCGCTAACGATGTGGTATCGACTGGAAGGTTGTAGAGTACCCAGTGCACCCATAGCCGCACAGGATTGTCGGGACTCGGGACATCGGGATCGTGAATGATCAAAGCCAGGCTCCTGGTCGCTTCGGGTATACCTTGCCAGCTTAAAGGTGGTGAAATGTCCTCGCCCTGGCAGGTATACTTTGTCGGTATCTCAGCGCCATGTTCGAAGGCCGCGGAAGAAAGTTTTAAAGCCATATGACACTCCTGAGTGTTAGTTATCAGATCGTCGCTATATCCATTGTATACGTAGGTGTTGAGTATGCAATCGGGATCGAAACACGAACACCTGTCTGAGGACGACATTTTTGATCGGGTGCATGGCCGTTCCACTAAATAGTTATAGATTTTCGTATATCGCTAGTAATATAGTGATTTCATGAATATTAATGGCCTCGATACTTGGATTTGAAAAGAGCGTGAATGTCTTACCCACGACGTATGTTGATATTCCTCTAATGTTCGTCTTGCCTGCGGAGGCAGGCATCCAGCGTCTTGAGTCACTGGATCCCAGCTGTCGTCAAAAATCGCGTCGGCCTTGCAGATGGTATCGATCTTCGCGGGGATGGCGGCTGCATTGTGGCGCCGCCAGCGGTGCGCCCGTCAGTGGCTACCTTGCGGATCAGCTACTGGTATTCATGGCGATGGCAGGGGGCGGTCGTTTTGTCACAATGAAACCGAGCCTGCATACGCTGACCAATATAGCGGTGATTGAGGCTTTCATGTCAACTCGTATTGATCAAAAACAGATAAGTCAGCACGGCTGGCAGCTCACTTTTGTTCCGTGATCGAAGAGGCCCTTTGATGTCCCTGATCCAGGCCACGCCATACGTTCCGGGTTGCGCTTGCGGAATTTTACAGCGTGGTAGTCAAGCTAAGCCCGGTACCCGTGTTTGTATGCTAACGCAGACAGAGCTGACTGCACTTGATTTCAAGCCCGCTGCGATCATCGTTACCGGCGGCGCACCGTTCTCGCACCCGATGATACGTTTGCTCGCGCTGGGTGTTCCCACCGTACTGGTTTCGGCGCAAACGGCGCGCCACTTAGAGTACGGCAAAGCGGTGTTTGTAGATGGTCTCAATGGTACGATCACGCAACCACCCCCATCGAAAGTGAACACAGGTCTGGGTCCCGCGCCTCCGCCGGCGGCTCCATTAATACTCTCTGATGGCAGCGAAGTGCAGCTACGGGCCAGTATCTGCGGCCGCGAAGAGGCCAGCCAGGCCGTCAACCACGGCGCTGCGGCCATTGGTTTGGTTCGCACCGAATTCCTGGTGCCGGATCAGGGCAGGATTCCCGATGCAGCGTTCTATCGAAGTGTGTTGAGTGCACTCTGTGATGCCGCCCGGCCGCTTTCCGTGACGCTACGCCTGCCTGACATCAGTCAAGACAAACCAGTGCCCTGGCTCGAGCAAACCATAGTCGCCGCGTCGCCTCTGGGTCTGCTGGGCGTGCGCCTATTCGACAAAGAGCCGGTAACAAGCGTGATCAATGCTTTTGTCGATGCCGTTAATGAACTCGCCAAGTCCTACTCGATCAATCTGTTGTTGCCGTATGTGACGCAGCTGGAAGAATTTCGCTATTGGCGCAGCGTGCTGGAACGACGTTTGCATAACAAGGTGTCAATCGGCGCGATGCTTGAGTCGCCGGCTGCGATCTTAGCGTTGCCGCACTGGTTTGAAATAGCCGATTTCGTCGCGATTGGCTGCAACGACTTGATGCAATGTCTGTTTGCTGCCGATCGAGATATTGCCGAATTGAGCCCCTACCTGGACGCCTATTCCCCACAACTCTTCTTATTTCTGCAGCAGGCAGCCAATGCTGCCGGCGATCATATCGACAGGCTCCAGCTATGTGGCTTGCTGTCGCAACGGCCCGGTGTATTGCCAATCTTGCTTGGCATGGGCTTCCGCGCTTTTTCAGTAGCGCCGGTGATGCTACCCTATCTAGCCCAGACAGTGAAACAAATCGATATGGCTGACGCGCGCGCACTGGCGCAGCAGGTCTGTGAAGCGAAACACCATCATCAAGTGCGTGAGCTACTATAGCGCATGCAACCAATCAGCGAGTTGCTGCTGATATTCAGGTTGACTTTGAACGAAGCCGTTATTGTGATCGCCACGCAGACGAATGAATTGCTTGGGCTGATTGGCCGCCTGATAGACTTTTTCACCCAGATGGAATGGCATAATTTCGTCATCAGGGCTGTGCAGCACCAATAGGGGATAGTGAACCTGCTGGACATAATTCGTCGTATTGAAGTCATAACGCAGCACGACCAGGTGTGACAACACTGTGAACACTGCTCGAGCAAAATCATGCGCTGAACTCAAAGTGGATTCCAGGATCAAGCCGCGAGCCTCAACTTCCGATGCCAATTTCGCCGCGACAACACCGCCGAGTGAGCGGCCGAATACCAGGATCTGCCCGGGCTTGTAGCCTCGTTGTTCGGTCAGGTATCGCCAGGCGGAAGCGGCATCTCGATACAGGCCCTTTTCACCAGGACTGCCTTCGCTTTTTCCGTAGCCGCGATAATCGATGATGAAAACACTCAGACCTAGGCGGTGAAATATCTCGATAG
>JABDQW010000285.1 GCA_013042055.1 Gammaproteobacteria bacterium
TAAAAACCAGTTGGTGTTAAAGTAATAGCCCAAACCGGTACCCGCCATCAGACCGTCATCATCGCCAAAATCGAAGCCGAGACGCACCAGACCCTCTACTCTGTTACCGATTGGAAAGGTTTCCACCACATTCAGCCAAAGGCCTTTCGCCTCGTCATTGACGCGCGCGGTGGCGTCATTGTTAAAGTTCTTGACGTCGAATGTCCCACTGTTCATATAGCCCAGTTCAATTGCGGTCGAGATGTTACCGTTGAGTTTGAAATCAAAAAGATAGCCACCCAGAATCTGGGCGCCGGTACCGTTGCCGCCTGAAGCCGTATTAAATCCAATACCGCCGCCGAGGTAAATACTACTGGCTTTCAGCGTGATACTGGGACTCTCGGCGGCCGTTGCCACCGGCGAAAGACACATCAGCAAGTACAAAAATACACCACGTCTCATGGTCAAAACCCTCTGGAATTAGTTGAATAGAACGGGAAATCGGCGCATATTTGAACACAGAACTGCCGATAAATCCAAAAAATCTCGATTCTCAACAGGGCCGTGATTTGCTTCCGGCCTCATTGTCTGTTATTTGTACGCACCTCAAAAATCAACACAACCACAGGTTCCAGTGAAAATGGTTAACAAGCATAGACTCCACCGCAGTGAACTGGCTGTTCCCGGCAGCAACCTGCGCATGATAGAAAAAGCGCCAAATGCCGGCGCCGACTGCGTCTTTATCGACCTAGAAGATGCCGTCGCTCCCGATGACAAGGCACAAGCACGTAAAAACGCCATAGAGGCACTGAATGTCCTGGATTGGTCAAACACATCCGTATCGGTACGCATCAATGGCCTGGATACGCACTATTGCTACCACGATATCATCGACATTGTCGAACAGGCCGGTGACAAGCTCGATGGCATCCTCGTACCCAAAGTCGGTAAAGCAGCCGAATTGGAATTCGTTGCGCTACTGTTGAGCCAGATCGAAGCCGCCAGAGGATTGCAAACCATTGCCATGTCAGCTTTGGTAGAGACCGCGATGGGTATGGCTAATGTCGAAGCAATCGCCCAGGCTTGCCCAGACCGGCTCGAAGCCCTGCATTTCGGGGTCGCTGATTATGCCGCCTCAACGCAGGCCCGAACCACCAGCATGGGCGGCGCCAACCCCGCCTACACCTTGCTGGCACATCCGAACGAACAAGGCCATCGAGAGGTGCACTGGGGTGATCAGTGGCATTTTGCGATGTCACGCCTGGTCGTCGCCTGCCGAGCCTATGGCCTGCGCCCGATCGATGGGCCATTCGGCGATATTCAGGACAAGGAAGGCTACCTCTCGGTAGCCGATTCGGATGCCGCCCTCGGTTTCGAGGGTAAGTGGGCGATCCATCCCAGCCAAATTCCACTGGCGAATGAAATTTTCACACCGCCAGCGGATGATGTCGAGACCGCGCGTAAAATTCTCGACGCGATGAAACAAGCGGCCGCTGAAGGTAAAGGAGCTGTATCGTTAGACGGTAAAATGATCGACGCCGCTTCGATCCGTCAGGCTCAGGTACTGGTCGACAAAGCCGACCAAATCTCTGCGAACGCAGCATGAATGAACGCGTCAACGACTCGTACCATGTTCACGCATACGGGCCTTGTTGCCAACAATTGACCACTGGAATACTTAAATGAATATCCACGAATATCAAACCAAGGAATTACTCAGATCCTTCGGCGTGCCGGTTCCCGACGGCCGTGTCGCTGATTCCGAAGCCAGTGCCGGGATCATTGCCGAGGAAATCGGCGGCGACCGCTGGGTCGTGAAAGCACAAATTCACGCGGGCGGACGCGGTAAAGGCGGCGGTGTGCTGCTGGCCGATTCGGTCGACGAAGTGCGTAAGCACGCCGACCATATCATCGGTAACCGGCTGATCACGCCGCAAACCAGCGCCGCCGGCAAGATGGTGCAGCGCGTGCTGGTGGAATCGGCACAAAATATCAATCGGGAATACTATCTCGGTCTGATCATCGATCGCGTAGCCCAGCGGATTACCATCATCGCCTCGGCCAGCGGCGGCATGGATATCGAGGAGATCGCCAGAACCCACCCGGACAAAGTGGTGCGCCTGGCAGTCGACCCCGCCGTTGGCCTGCCGGAGTTCCTGTGTCGTAAAATCGCCGCCCGCATCGGCCTGACCGGTAGCTTGATGCCCCAAGCTGTCAAGCTGATGCGCTCGCTGTACCGCTGCTTCCGTGACAAGGATGCATTGATGGCGGAGATCAATCCACTAGCTGTCGTCAACGGCGACAAGTTGCTTGCAGTCGACGCGAAAATGTCATTTGATGGCAACGCCGTGCACCGTTATCCGGAAATAACCAATTACCGTGACTTCGACGAGGAGGACCCGAAAGAAGTCGAAGCCAGCGGTCATGGCCTCAATTACATTGCCCTCGACGGCAATGTCGGCTGCATCGTCAACGGGGCTGGGCTGGCCATGGCGACAATGGATGCAATCACGCTGCACGATGGCGCCCCGGCAAACTTTCTCGATGTCGGTGGCGGTGCCTCGCCGGAAAAAATTGCCAACGCATTCCGCATCGTCAGAAAAGACCCAAACGTCAAAGCCATCCTGCTCAACATATTTGCCGGCATTAACCGCTGCGACTGGGTCGCCGAAGGCGTCGTGCAGGCCATGCAGAAACAAGCCATCAGCGAGCCGGTTATCGTGCGGCTATCCGGCACCAATTATGAACTCGGCCAAGAGATATTGAAAAAATCCGGTTTACCTTTCATCTATGCAGATGATCTCGACGACGCCGCACGAAAATCCGTCAACGCTGTCACCAATCTGTAATCATCAAGAATTTATTATTATGAGCGTATTCATCAATAAAGACTCACGCGTGATTTACCAGGGCTTTACCGGTCAGCACGCTACTTTTCATGCCGAAGAGGCGATCAAACACGGAACCAACATTGTCGGTGGTGTCACCCCGGGAAAAGGTGGTTCCACACACCTCGAACGTCCGGTGTTCGATACCGTTTCCGATGCGGTCGTTCAGGCCGGTGCCGATGTCTCGGGCATTTTTGTACCCCCACAGTTCGCCGCCGACGCCATTCTCGAGGCCATCGAGGCTGGCATCAAGACCATCGTTGTGATTGCTGATGGTATACCGGTACAGGACATGGTGCGCGTCAAGCGCTATCTGATCGAGCATGATTCCATGATATTCGGCCCGAACACCGCCGGTGTAATCACCCCTGGCGAATGCAAGGTCGGCATCATGCCGGCCAACATCTACCAGCCGGGACGCGTCGGCGTGGTATCTCGCTCGGGCACGCTCAACTACGAAGCGGTAGCGCAAATGACCTCGCTGGATCACGGCCAGTCAACTAGTGTCGGCATCGGCGGTGATCCGATCAACGGTGCTAATTTTGTCGATGTACTCCAAGCCTTCAACGACGATCCGGACACCGAGGCCGTGGTTCTGATCGGTGAAATCGGTGGTACGCAGGAAGTCGACGCCGCTGAATGGGCTAAAGAGAACATGGAAAAACCGGTGATCGGCTTTATTGCCGGGGTATCAGCACCGGTCGGGCGCCGTATGGGTCATGCCGGGGCGATTATCTCGGGCGAGGCCGATACAGCCGAAGCAAAAATGAACCGGATGGAAGAACTGGGTGTCCATGTAGTACGTAACCCGGCAAATATCGGCGAAACCGTCGACAGCGTATTGAAGCGATCATGATCCGTTACTCGCCGGTGTCCGCTAATCAGTATCAATTCGGAGATTTATGACGCGCCTCACAGTCGTTCTTGCAGTTATTGCGATCGGCCTGGTGCTCTGGTTTAAAATATCCAGAGCGCCTGCCGATAAACGCAAGAATCTGATTTTTTGGAGCACGGCGGGTGCCATCATCGGCACCCTGGTCGTGCTCGCCGCCACTGGCCGCATGCACTGGCTGTACGCCCTCGGTGGCACCATCGCGGCCTTTATGCCTCGCCTGATCAGCGCCCTCAGATACCTGCCCTTGCTCAACCGTTTACGCCAGCAATTTGGCGGACAAACGGCACAGCATTCTGGCCAACGGCCGGCTGGCCGAGCCAATCCAGGAAAGATGACGGCCGAACAGGCTCGCGAAATCCTCGGTGTCAAAGCCGGTGCCAGCAAAGATGAAATCATCAAAGCGCACAGACGCATGATGCAAAAGGTCCACCCCGACCGCGGCGGCTCGGATTACCTCGCCGCGCAGCTTAACCAGGCAAAGGCTACCTTGTTAGGTTAACCCGGACGCGGACTGGCTCCGCCAGCATTACGTGCTTTTGCGTTGAAAACCACCGCGAGCTTCGGTTTTTTATTCCAATACAAAATGACATAATGCCGTTCCTTTGAACACGGGCTTAGCGCCCCGATTGTTACGAATACGATGTCCGATAGTTACATTCCTATCGCCAGTTTGAGTGCGTTAAAAACCAGTAAGCTACTCTGTGTCAAACCGGCCGGATTGCGAATTGCGCTGGCTTACGTCGACGGCAAAGTGTTTGCGGTGGACGACATCTGCAGTCACGAAGACGCCTCGCTGTCCAAAGGCTCATTGCACGGTGAATGTGTGAAATGTCCGCTGCACGGCAGCCGCTTTGATCTGAACAACGGCGAAGCACTGGACGATCCGGCCGAAGATCCGATCAGAACCTACCCCGTCAAAATCGACGGAGACGAGATATTCGTAAAATGTTAACAGGTGCCCCAATGAACGAAGCTGAAGAATTGCTGCAGCAAGACCCGAAAACTATCATGCGTTCCATCATCCAGCGTATCGCAACCGGGCCCGATATGAGCAAGGACATCTCACAACAAGAAGCACGCGCCGGAATGCGCGCCGTACTCGATAACGCGGTCGATCCGGTACAGGCGGCGGTGTTTCTGATCGCGCTGCGGATGAAGCGCGAGACCGACGAAGAAAATCGCGGCATCCTCGACGCGATTCGAGATATCAGTATCAGCGTGACCGCGCCGGTGGATGAAGTGCTGGATCTGTCCGACCCGTACAATGGCTACAACCGCACGCTGCCGGCCGCGCCGTTCGTACCGGCCGTATTGGCCGCCTGCGGCATTCATACGATTTCGCACGGTGTCGAAACCATGAGCCCTAAATTCGGTATTACCCACCGGCGCGTGCTCAGAGCCGCCGGCGCTCCAGTTCAGCTGACGGTCGAACAAGCCGCAGCACGGCTCGGCGACAGTGGCATCGGTTGGAGTTATGTTGATCAGGACGCGTACTGCCCGCAACTGCATGACTTGAGCACATTGCGCACCAGCATCATCAAGCGTCAGGCCATTACCACCGTTGAAGTACTGACAGGACCGATCCGCGGCAGGCGAAAAACCCATTTCATGTCCGGTTACGTGCACAAACCCTACACCCGGGTTTACACAATGTTGGCCAGGCACTCGGGATTCGATAGCGCACTGCTGGTGCGCGGCATCGAAGGCGGCATCGTACCGTCGCTGCGACAGAAAGGAAAAATGGTCTTCTACCATGATATGGGCGCGGAACAGGAGCAAGCGTTTGATCCGGTCGACATCGGCATTCACCAAAACGTACGCGCAACGCCCTTACCGGATGACCTACCAGAACGCTCCACCGGCGATGACGTCGGTGCTGACTTTGACGTGGACAACGCCGCGCAACTAGCGGCGCAAGCCGGCCTCGCAGCACTAGGCGGCAAACACAGCAGCACCTACGACGCTTTGGTTTACGCAGGTGCGATCGCTCTTTGGCACCTGAATAAATACGACACACTCGACGATGCTGCCAGTCGCATACGCGAGGTACTCAATAACGGCTCTGCATTGGAACATTTCAACAATGCTGCGGTCTGAAGGAAAAATATAAAAGAATCTCGATGCCGTTGTCTGAAGAGAAAAAAAACGAAACCCGCGATCGACTCAAGCGTGATCCTGATTTCCGCGAGGCATTTACTGTCGAAGCACGCAATATGTATATTAAGGCGCTGAAGTACAATCCGAGCCTGGAAGATGAAATAAACCGCTTTGAACAGATCATGGGGGCAGATCCTGAGAGTTTCGATTTTGATGAAGGCGAAATGGATGAAGTGGATATATTCGAACAAATACTCAACGCCTTCGACAACCAGGCGCTGCTAGAAGAGAAAGACAACGCCACCATCAACTAGGGCCTGTTAACACCATGCGTGGCTCTTCAATATCCAAAAATACCGAAAAAGACTGCTATTGGCCGAACATATGAAACATTTATTCGTACTCATTGTAAGCGTATTCCTAACAGCGTGCATGCATCAGACCGATGGTCCGCGTAAAGTCGCCGAACAATACTGGCAATCATTAAAAAACGGCGATACAGTGATCGCGCGAACGATGGTATCAAAGTCCAGCCAGCAAGCGTATGACGACTACCTGGCATTACCGCCAGACGAAAGAATGGCCATCGGCGAGGTTACCTTCGGCGCCGAACAAACAACGATCGCCAGCGTGCTTTACCCCGATAGCGCAAATCCCGAGGACCACACGGCATTCGATAC
>JABDQW010000287.1 GCA_013042055.1 Gammaproteobacteria bacterium
AGCAACAGATTATGCCAATGCAACCGCTGTGTTATTTAGTTAATCTTAATATTCAGATTTTATGTTCTAGGTAATAAATTTATTGTTTTCTGAAATTGTGCTGATTAATATAGTAACTTCTTGTAAAGAAATATAAACGGAGCTGCAATGGCAGAGCGTGAAACCGGTACGGTTAAGTGGTTTAACAATGCCAAAGGATTTGGTTTTATTGAAAGAAAAGATGGGGAGGATGTTTTCGTCCACTACAACCAAATTCGTGGTGACGGCTATCGTTCATTAAGCGATGGGCAACAAGTCGAATTTAGTGTGACGAAGACAGAAAAGGGCTTCCAGGCAGAGGACGTCGCACCAGCTTAAAGCGCCCGGGCGGGTGCAGGCATTGCCGGTGTTGTTGACGGATTTATCTAGTAGCGATCGGTGTCAATGGGTTTGCGCGCGAGAGATCATTTCTTTTGCATGTGCTAGCGACTGCTCTGTTATTTCCATTCCGCTTAACATGCGAGCGATTTCCTCGACACGTTCGCGCTGATCTAGCGGGTAGACATTCGTTTGCGTTTGCTCACGGTCCGATCGTTTGTGAACACGCAGGTGTTGATGTGCCTGCGAGGCGACCTGCGCTAAGTGCGTGATGCAGACAACTTGATTGCTGTTGCCGAGTAGACGCAACTGTCTGCCGACAATTTCTGCAACGCCTCCACCGACACCGCTGTCGACTTCGTCGAATATCATCGTCGGTATTCTGCACTGCGTCGCCGTGATCATTTGAATGGCAAGGCTGATTCTTGCAAGCTCTCCGCCTGATGCGACTCGCGCTAGCGGTTGACACGACTGTCCAGCGTTTGCACTGACGGTGAATTCGGCTTTATCGATACCGTGGACCGATGCCGATGCAGGGTCACTGCTAAGCTTGATCAAGAACGTTCCACCCTTCATGCCCAGTGTCTGCATCGCGTCGCTGATCTTGCTGTTGAGTTGGTCGGCAGCCTGTCGACGACTAATGCTGAGTTCGCCCGCGGCCGATTGATATTGTTGTTGCTGTGCTTGATATTGAGCGCGCAATTGATCGAGCCGTTCACCAGCATGTGAGACATCATCGAGCTCGGTGCTGAGCTGTAGCAGAACATCGGCTAACTGGTCAGGCTCAACCCGGTGTTTTCTGGATAGATCCAGGATGCTCTGGATGCGTTGGTCGATTATCGTGAGTTCTGTTGGATCGAGCTCTAACTCATCAAAGTAATGGCGCAAATGGGCGACACATTCTTCGAGTTGGACGTTGGCTTCCTGCAACATGTCGATGGCTGGCCCCAGTGCGTCGTCGATCTCGGCGATTTCGGTCAATGAAGTGAGATGGTGCGAGACTAACGACAGCACATTCGTCTCTTCATCCGAATACAGGTCGTTGATCGCTTGATGCACGATACGCGTGATTTTCTCCGCGTTGGCCAGACGCGCGTGTTTTTCGTTGAGTTCGGCGTATTCGTTCTCGGCTAATGCCAATAGCTCCAATTCCTGGGTCTGAAAGCGCAATAGATCAACGCGATTACTGCGATCGCTGGAGTCTTGCTCCAGTTGTTTCAGACTCTGTTCGGTTTGCTTCATCGCTTCGAAACTTTCCCTGACCGCCGCAAGCAGCGATGGGTGATCTGCATAGTCATCCAATAGCTGTCTTTGTGTTGTGTTTTTCATCAGCGATTGGTGTTCGTGCTGACCGTGGATGTCTATCAGCCGTTCCCCGAGTTCGCGCAGCGTTTGTACGTTAACTGGTGTGCCATTGACAAAGGCACGAGAGCGCCCGTCTCTGGCGACGCGCCTGCGTAAAATGCACTCATCATCGGCGTCGAGATCATGGTGCTTCAACCAATTCACCGCAGCAGGAATTTTCTGCAGGTCAAAACCCGCGGTTATCTCCGCGTGACTACACGATTGTTTGATACCGCTGGTGTCAGCACGATCACCAAGCACGAGTCCAAGTGCGCCGAGTAAGATAGACTTGCCCGCACCGGTTTCGCCGGTGAGCACAGTCAGGCCATTGCTGAATTCAAGTTCGAGTTCATCGATGATGGCGTATTGCTTGATCGTTAAGTTGGTCAGCATATTGTTTCGAGACTATCGTTTCGCTACAAGCGAGCGTCATGCTGAAGCTGATAGAGCATATCCAACGCCTGCTTGGGCGAAAGATCATCCACAGACAGCGATTTCAAGCGTTCGATGACCGGATGCTCACGATTGCAAAACATTTCCAGTTGTCCGCTATCCTGGTGTTGTTCAACCGATTGCTGTTCGAGCTCGACCAGTTTCTTGCGAGCAAACTGGATCGCGCTGGCCGGTACACCGGCTAGCGATGCCACCTGCAAACCGTAGCTTTGGTTCGCTGGGCCGGGTTTAAGCTGATGCAGAAATACGATCCTGTCACCGTGTTCAACGGCATCGATGTGCACATTGGTAATACCGGCTATTTCATCGGGCAAAGCGGTTAATTCGAAATAGTGGGTAGCGAACAGCGTATAGGATTTGTTTTTCAATGCCAGGTGGTGGGCGCACGCCCATGCCAGAGACAGGCCATCGAAGGTGCTGGTGCCGCGACCGATCTCATCCATTAACACCAGGCTAAGCGCCGTTGCGTTGTTGAGGATGTTGGCGGCTTCAGTCATTTCGACCATAAAGGTTGAACGGCCACTAGCAAGATCATCGGCCGCGCCGATGCGGGTGAAGATTCTGTCGATCGGCCCGATTTGGGCGCTTTCTGCGGGCACATAGCTGCCGATATAGGCGAGCAAGACGATTAGCGCAGTCTGGCGCATGTAAGTCGATTTACCCCCCATGTTGGGTCCGGTGATGATGTTCATGCGTTTGCTGTCGCTGAGCTGTGCGTCGTTGGGAATGAAGGGTTCGTCGCGGACCTGTTCGACCACTGGGTGCCGTCCTGCCTTGATTCGAATGCCGGGCTGTGTGCTCAGTTCGGGACAACAGTAATTTAAAGATTCGGCACGCTCCGCAAGATTGGTTAGCACGTCGAGTTCAGACAAGCCCTTGGCACAGCCTTGCAGTTCGGTCAGCGATTGCAGCAGCATGTCCAGCAGCTCCTCATAGAGCGCTTTCTCCAATGCCAGGGCACGCTCGCGCGCGCTGAGTACCTTGTCTTCGTACTCCTTCAGTTCTGCGGTAATGAAACGTTCTGCATTTTTCAGGGTCTGTCGGCGTATATAATTTTCCGGCGCCTGCTCGGACTGCAGCCGGCTGATTTCGATGTAATAGCCGTGCACACGGTTGTAGTTGACCTTGAGCGTTTTGATGCCGGTGCGCTCGCGTTCGCGTTGTTCCAGCTGTACCAGGAAGTCATCGGCGTTTTTGCCCAGGGCGCGCAATTCATCGAGCTCGGTATTGTACGATTGGGCAATGACGCCGCCATCGCGTAATACCACCGGCGGATTTTCTTTGATGGCGGCCTTCAACAAGGCCGTGGTTGATGGATGCTCGCCAATAGCCGTGGACAGACTGACCATCAGTGGTGAGTGACACTGATGCAGGTTCAGTTGAATCTCGGGCAAGGCCATCAGAGACCGTCTCAGCGTATCAAGATCACGCGGACGCGCGGTTTTTAGTGCGACTCGGCTCATGATGCGTTCAATGTCACCGATGGCATGCAATTGTTCACGCAGGTCGACAAAGTAACCGCTGTCGAGTAGTTCAGCGATACACTGATGCCGATCCCGGAGTATCGCTGTGTCACGCAATGGACTGTGCAACCAGCGCCTGAGGCAGCGGCTGCCCATGGCAGTAACAGTCTTGTCGATCACCGACGTCAGCGTGTTCTCCATGCCGCCGCTCAGATTGAACTCGATTTCGAGGTTGCGACGGCTGGCGGCATCGAGCAACACCGTATCATCCGTGCTTTCGACGTGCAAGCTGGTGATATGGGGCAGGGCAGAGCGTTGGGTATCACGCACGTATTGCATTAAGCAGCCGGCGGCCATGATGGCGCTCGTCATCTGTTCGCAACCAAATCCGCTGAGGTCGCGGGTGCCGAACTGTTCGTTCAGCAAACGCTGGGCGGTATCGATTTCATACCACCACGGTGGCTGTTGACGCACTGAGTTTTTCGTGGCCGCGTGCCGAAGAAATTCGTGTAACACATCATCTTCTGACAGCAACAGCTCTGCGGGTTGCAGGCGTTCGATCTCAGCATGCAAAGCTTCAACCGTATCGATTTCCATCAGTGTGAAGCGCCCAGAGGTGATGTCGAGCACGGCGATGCCGATTTGTTTGTTCTCTGAGCAGGCTGACAACAGCAAATTATCCTTGCGCTCATCGAGCATGGCGTCATCCGTGACGGTACCCGGTGTCACGATACGCAGCACTTCGCGCTCGACTGGACCTTTGCTCTGCGACGGATCACTGGTCTGTTCGCAAATAGCAACAGACTCGCCCAGTTTGATCAGGCGCGACAGATAATTCTCGGCAGCATGATGCGGGACACCGGCCATCGGGATGGGCTGTCCGGCCGATTGTCCGCGTGCGGTCAAGGTGATGTCGAGCAGCCTGGCGGCCTTGCGAGCATCATCAAAGAACAGCTCATAAAAATCACCCATGCGATAAAATAGTAAGGTGTCGGGGTAGTCCGCCTTGATGCGAAGATACTGCTGCATCATCGGCGTATGTGATTTAGTCGTTTCCATTCAATGGCTTATATTTTTATTGTCTAATAATTTGCGTTATTGGTTTAACCTCGGGCTGTATACCAGCGGAATTCCCTTATCGCGCAGATAGCGTATTCTGCGCTTCCGCAGCGTGACCGGCCAGCGTCTACGGGTCCTTGCCCTGTTTTCTCGCGTCGGTAATCGCTTTGGCGCCGAAGTCGTTCAGGTGAATATCACCCGCGCCTGCCTTGTTGACGCAGCGCTGCAGCAGACCCAGTACGCCTTTTAATTGCGGATTTTACCGTGTCTTTGTCCCGGCAGGTAGGTCGGTGTCATCCGGCCGTGAAGCCGCCGGGCCACCCTGATGGGTTGTTCCAGTGCCGGCGTCATCGCCACCTTGAGTTTTTCACCAGGTTTGTTCCTGGATAACCGTAACAGAAGCCGGGCTGATGTCTGACTGCTTGATTTTCAGCGCGTCGCCAATGCGCTGGCCGGTGAGATAGGCCATATTGATGATCACGCGCAGTGTCGGGCTGGCGGCCTCGATCAGCCTAGTGTACTCGTCATCGGAAATATAGCGGTCACGCTTTTTTTCGCTGAAGCGTGGTACCGATGTGACCGGGTTTGTGGCAGATCGGCCGGCGCTAATCTTCTTCTTGAGGTGGTGCTAAATATGAGCTATATTAAGTACCATGTTGGCTAGAGGGATGCAGTGATGAAATTGAGTCGAGCAGTGAAACCGATAAGTTATTTGAAACAACACACCGCGGAAGCAGTGAAAGAAGTCAACGAAAACAGCAGCTCCATCGTGATTACTCAAAATGGTGAAGCTAAAGCAGTATTAGTGGATATTGTTGAGTACGAACAGGCGCAAGAATCATTCGCGCTGTTGAAAATGCTTGCGCAGAGTAAAGACAGTTATTATCAGGGCAAACATAATCCAGCCAAGAAAGCACTGGCAGATGTCCGAAAACAACTCAAGGATAGGGGCTATTGAAGCGCTACCATGTTCGTTTGACCGAGGAGGCAGAGCGGGATCTGGTTGACTTATTTGAGTACATCGCGAGAAAAGATTCGGTTGATAAAGCATATGATGTACTTGAAAAGCTGGATGCGCTCATATTGAGCTTAGTGCAACAACCCGAGCGAGGGCACTACCCTCCAGAGTTGAATAAACGTGGCGTGAAGGATTACAGAGAAGTACATTTTAAGCCCTACCGCGTCATTTACGAGATTATAAGAAATCACGTAGTCGTTTTGGCCTGTTTCGATGGGCGTCGTGATATGCAGTTACTGTTAGAGCGTCGATTGCTTCGATAACGTACTGATATATCCGACCGCCATGCAAGCAGAGGTCGTGTTGTGAGTGTTGACGGATCAGTCGGCTGTAAAGTACGCTTGGGAGGGCTGTTGAAATATTACTTTAGGGAAGCCGCATGAATATTTTCGACACTACCGCCCACAGCCGGTCCCGCTTGGCGGCCAGTTGTATGGATTTTGCCATTGTTGCTTTTTCGGGAAGTAAGGAGCGTCACCTTTTGTCAGCCGATTCCAGAACCGATGTGACATGCGAAAGGAAGCCGTCGCTTTGTGTAAGCAGATTACTCACCTCGGCTTCATTCCACTCGGCTTGTTCCTCTCGCAGATTGGCGACCAGGTACAAGATTTCGGGGGGCATCAGATTTGCCTTTACCAACATTGAGTCGATGAGCGCCAGCGTCGGCGGTGTGTCCGGGTCATGACCCTGCCATAGGGCCAGGGCTTGCAGGCCTGTCTCCACGGCCTCATGCATGGGGGCTATCGCTTCCACTGAGAAGCCGCCTTCGCTGAGTACTTGCGCCATTCGCCGTTTGTGTTCGCCCTGGGCTAGGCGGTCGCAGGCCGCGCTGAGTCGTCTTGATCGTCGGGCATCCTCTACCTCTGGGCTGTCAGTATCCGTCTCGCGATAAAAAGTTCTCACTGTCTCCTGATTGACGTTCAAGATGCGGGCGTCGATCAGTTGCTGGATAGTCGTGAAGGCATCTCGGTCCAGCAATTGCAATTGTGGTGTTTTGTCGGGAAACTGTGTTTGCAGTCGCCGGCTAAGATCACGCTGCAGTTCATCGCTCAGCCGGTCCACCACCACCAGCAGGGCCTGTCGGTCACCATCACCATGCAGCTCCATCAGTTCCAGCTGAGAACTCCACTGGGCAAGAATGTCGTCCCGCATCCGATCCAGCGGATCTATGGAGGGTGACCGTGATTCCTTCGGCTCAACAGCGATCAGCGTGTTGAGACGCTCCAGAAAGGCGGCGCGACCAGAGGGCAGACTCATTTCTTTTTCGCCCCTGCCGTCCACCACGCCCTCCGCCAAGGCGCGTTTCTGATCCAGAAGTGTGAGCATACGGTGCTCGATGGAGTTTTCGGCCACCAGATTGATTACTTGCACGGAGCGCTTCTGATGCTTGCGCCAGGCTCGCGCAATTCGCTGTTCCAGTTTGGCGGGATTCCAGGGCATATCCAGGTTGATCACAACGTTGGCCGCCTGCAGGTTGAGTCCCACTGAGCCCGAGTCGGTGGAGAGGAACAGCCGGCAATCGGGGTCTTTCTTAAAGCGATGGATTTCTGCACGGCGTTTGGGTTGAGGGATCTGGCCGGTATGCATCGCGTATCCGATTCCCCTTTCGTCGCATTGCTGCCGCACCAGTTCCAACATACGCTCCCACTCGGAAAAGATGATGACCTTGTTATCACTATCCTCCAGTATCTCATGGAGGACAGTGCCGAGTTCCTGGAGTTTAGGCGAAATGCGGCAGCTCTGATCGAGAATGTACGGCGTGTCGCAGAGCATACGCATACACGCCAGAAACTTCTGGAGCCGTTCCATCTCTTCTTTCACCAACGGCCGTTTATGGGCCAGGGCTGCGAGGCGTGCCACCTTACTTTCGTACTCGTCGTAGCGCAGTATCTGCTCTTTGTGCATGGGGACGAAATAATTGTTCACCCTCCGCCTTGGTAGTTGCTCCTCCACTTGCTCTTTGCGCCGTCGCAGCATGATGGGACGCAGTTTTTTATGCAACCGATCAAGATTTTTGTAGCCGATCGCCCGGCCTTTCTCGTCCAGTTGATAGTAGTCGCGGTTGAAGCGGAACAGAGGTCCGAAGAGAGAGGGGTCGAGGAACTGGGCAATGGAGTATATCTCGTCGATGCGGTTCTCGACCGGCGTGCCGGTGAGAACGAAGGCGTAGGGGCTTTTCAGTCGCTTGACGGAAATGGCGGTTTTGGTCTGCCAGTTTTTGATGCGCTGTGCCTCATCGAGAATGATGACATCCGGCGCCAGGGTGGTGTTGATCTCTTCGATGTCCGACCGGATCTGCTCGTAATTGGCAAGAGAGAAGAAGACGGCTTCCTCGTATTGGTGCAGGCGTTTGGCGCGTGGCCCGTGGATTATGCGTGACGGCAGGGCAGTGAATTTTGTGATCTGCTCCTCCCATTCGCCTTTTAGCGAAGCAGGGGAGATTACCAGTACACGCCGGATGCCCAGCGTTCGGCGCAGTAGTTCGCACGCGGCGATGGCCTGTACCGTCTTGCCGAGACCCATCTCATCCGCCAGAAGGGCGCGACCCGTGAAGGCCAGGTGCAGCATGCCTTCCTGTTGGTAAGGGTAGAGGGGTTGATTGACCAGATCGAGGCTGGCGTTGCCTGCTGCCACTTCGGTCTCGAAGTGTTGCCGGCTGCGGACATGCTGTTCGCGTCTGTCCAGCAATTCGAGCCAGGCATTCAATTCAGGTGAGAATCGGATCCTCCGTCTACTGGCTGGGTGGAGAGCCTCTATTGTGCGTTGCACAGCGGGCAGGAGGTCGAGAGGTTGACCTGCAAGTATATCCTGATCGGTGAAGTAGGGTGTGAGGATGTTCCTGGCCTTGGACTGGCGCGAGCCGTTTCGCGGCCAGCGTATCCGGACTTGGTGGTCCCGCCGGTCCATAAAGATCTCGATGTAGGGGCTTCCCTTGGCCGAGGCTTCTTTAAAATTGCGCTTGCGCCGGTATTGGAGCCGGTTCAGTGTTGCCTCAATGTGCTTGCAGGTGCCCAGGCCGTTGATGCGGTGATCCGGGCAATCGCAGCTGTTGATCGGTTCTGCAAGGGAGCGAATCTCTATGCGATAGGTCTGTACGCCTTGCGAGTCGACCCGATAGAGACCAAAAAAATCATCGCCCGGCGTTAGGGATTTAATCTCGAAAACTTCGGTAACGCCACGCAAGCGGCGGCGTTCTATCTCATCGGCATCACTGGTCGACCAGCCTGACGGCGGTGGACGCTTTTTTAGGCTAGCGCGCTTGTTTGTTCTGGGCATGGTAGGAACGTATGATATCGGTGGCTTACGAGTTTTTGAACCATTATTCTAATGGAAATTGCCAATCAGGGTCTTTGACATTTGAGCCCTCAGGGTATCGGAAAACAGTTGTCCCTACCAATAACCTAATCAGATAACAGTGATGAGAAACTGATCCGCGCTATATGTAGATTAGAAAAATAGATAAGTCAGCGAGTAGGGTATGAGGCTGACCGAAAGTGGCAAATAAATGGCTTAGTGCGCTGAATGTGAGACCTTGAGCTCAATCGGAGGTGCGGTGAGCCAACAGCTTGCAGCCCGTTGTGGCGTACAGGATAT
>JABDQW010000046.1 GCA_013042055.1 Gammaproteobacteria bacterium
ATACCACCTCGCATTGTGCAGACATAGTAATGTTTACTCCAATCAAATATATTTCTGCAGCAGTTCTTGAACGCGTTGCTTGTTATCATCACGAGTGCCACGGAATATATCCATTATTTCATCGTCACTGCCAGTTGCTTTCACAGGGGCTTGCAACGGCCAATGCTCGTCGGCATGACCGCAGACGGTAACAACGAGAGCTGCATGTTCGAGCATCACATCCGTCACCTGTGTCGATGCCTGATTGGAAATATCCAGGCCCGCTTCTTCCATAGCTACTGTTGCGCGTGGATTCTCGCTATGTGCCTCGATACCGGCTGCCTGGACCTCAGCTAATGGACCGCCAAACCACCGCGCCCAGCCTTCAGCCATTTGCGAGCGGCAGGAATTACCCGTAAATAAAAATAAAATATTGAATGGTTTTGTCATAGACTGCATACCAATTCGGGACGGTTGGACTTGGTGTTAAGCATCTTTAAATCTGACACATAGGGCTCCGTTTTGCATACCCCATCGAGCGTTGTTTGTAGAATCCCTAGTGCCCAATCCTGTAATTCCGGATTGATACGGTAGTTCACCCAAGTCCCATTACGTCTTGCAACGAGAACTCCAGCCTCACGCAAGTGCGCAAGATGGCGTGAAACCTTTGGTTGTGAGAGGTTCAGCGCGTGTGTCAGTTCGCACACGCACAATTCGCCTTCGGCTTGCATCAGCATCAGGCAGCGTAAGCGCGTGCTGTCTGCCAACAGTTTGAAAAAAGTGTCCGCCTCGTTGAGCATGCTTGGAATATACGCGAAAGCATATATATGCTCAAGCTCATATACGCATTACTTGATAATGGCAAATGTCCGCTTTGGATCGTTTGAAGAATTTAAGCAAACACTTAAACGCTACAATTTCATGGTCATAAGGAAATAGAACAACATGACTACTAGTAGCACGATAGGAACATAATATATCAGCAAGCAGAAGCCGGGCAGGTCACCACATTTATTCTTTAACACACATTTTTCGCAAATCTTGTCTTTAAGTGACATCGTCTATTCCACCTCGACTATAAAACCAGGATAACATCAATCTGTCTGCTATGGGTAGACTATTTAGATAAGACTTATATAGAATCAGTCTCTACTTCCGGGTACGGCCAACTGCGGGCTGTCGGCACATACAAAAATGGCGCCTTCTCTTTGTTTACCATCCAGAAGCCGATGCGTATGAATGTCCTGCTGGCGAACGAGCTATCCATAGGTTTGGCGGACAGAAAAAGGGAACCAGCAAACGCTATTGGTCATCCGCCTGTCCTCATTGCGCATTGAAACCCCAGTGTACTGCCGGTGTCAATCGTCGCATCAGTCGTTGGGAACATGAGGCGGTGCTGGATGATGCTGTTGAGCATCGAATTAATCAAGAACTCGAGTATGTTTCTCACCGACCACTTTGTTCTCTCGGCGAAGACGGTTACCGATCTCTACGGACCACTGGCAAGTGGAGTTGTTTTTCAAAGCGATTAAGCAAAACCTCAAGATCCACGTATTCGTGGGCAACTCGAAGAACGCGGTACTGACACGGATATGGATCGCGATATGCGCGTATCTGATGCTTGCTTGTCTCAAGTTTACATCCCGATCAGGCTGGTCACAGCAGCGAATATTGTGCGTGTATAAGCCAGCCTATTCTCGACAATGGATGTGTTCACACAGATCTGACCTTCGCCGCCACCCGAGACTGATAGTCCTCCTCAAATCAAATTATGGGCTTGACGAAAATGTGGAGCAGTGATGTAATCATCTAATAGTCGGGAGCAATCAAGATCGTGCGGGCTGCCGCCCGCCCCGAACCGATAGAATGTGAAGCCGCCTCAGGACCTTTAGCAGGAGCACAAACGTACTACATCTCACTGTCTTGTGCGTTTATCAACAACATTCACTGGACAGCATTCAATTTGCACACCAAGGCTCCTTCCTACACCCCGCACCTCCTTAGCCTGCTGGCAATCAGCCTTGCAGCCATTGTGCTGGCATGGGCCATTATTCAAAACCACAAGGAGCGGCTCAAGTATCACAGGGACCTGGCCGTACACGTTAGTGAAACCGCCGCCGGCGAAATCGACCTGCTGCTTTTCGAATTGCGCAGGGGTGTCGGGATTTTTGCCGATGGTTATACTGAACTGCTGAACAGCATGGTTGATCAGCCGGAAAATGAATTGCTACAGCAGCAGGTTGGTGAAAGGCTCTCTCACCATTTTCAGGATTACCTGGCTTTCACGTTTGCCGATATGGATGGCCATGTATTGGTTGATGATTTCGGTGTTGATATTGGCGATCTGTGCCGCTCTGAACTTTTGCGCTATGTTGATGATCACGCCAGCATTTCCTCAATAATTCATCCGGGGCCTGGACAATATCACTTCGACATCAGGCTGACCTGGCGTGACGAGGGCCGGGAAGCCATCATGCTTGTCACCTTTCTTCCGGATGCCATTGCGCGGCTTCTGGCAAGCGATCAGGCGCCAGGGCACCAGTTGATGATCGTTCGGGCTGACAACCCCGGGTTGATCGAGGTTAACGCGAAGGGCAGTCGAGAGTTGCTCGATGGTGATAATTTTCTTGATCCGGATGACCTTGAGCGACTGGCCAGTTACGGCGGACTAAGCGATGTCAAACATGCGAACTGGCTAGTACTCGACATGCCAGAGGCGGGGCTGTTGAACGAAATCAGGCGAACGATGACCGTGCAACTTGGCATCGTTGTTGTTGGATTCCTTGCCTGTCTCATCCTGGCGCTCAAGTTAATTCATCGCCGCCGCGAGTTTGATACCGCACTGCTCCAAGCGCGCAATGAAGCCGAGCGCCTTAATCAGTCCAAGAGTGAGTTTCTCGCGAACATGAGCCACGAAATTCGCACGCCAATGAACGCCGTTCTGGGTTTTGCCCGGATCGGTGTACGAGAAAATCGGGGCCGAAAGTCCGGTGTGTATTTTCAGCGAATCCAGGGCGCCGGCGAACACCTGCTCGGCGTAATCAACGATATACTCGATATTTCCAAGATCGAGGCAGGCAAATTCAACGTCGAACCCCGGCCGTTCGATTTCAACAACGTCATCAACAAGGCTCACAGTTTCGTTGCCAGCATGGCGCGTGAGAAGAACCTGAGTTGCACCGTACAAACAGATCCCGACCACCCGGAATGGGTGCTGGGTGACGCACAACTCCTGCAACAGGTACTGGTCAACCTGCTTTCCAATGCAGTTAAATTTACCGAGCAGGGTGGTGTTCAGATGCAGGTGACGCGCGAAGCTGGTGATACCCTGGTCAGGGTAATCGACACAGGCATTGGAATGAGCAAGGTGCAACTGTCACGCCTTTTCAAACCGTTCGAACAGGGAGATGGCAGCACGACGCGCCAACACGGAGGCACGGGCCTGGGTTTGGCGATCTGCAGCAATCTCGTCGACCTTATGAACGGTGAAATCACAGTGGAGAGCGAACAGGGTAATGGCACATCCGTGACCATCAGGCTGCCCCTTCCTGAAACGGAAATGCCCGTCGAGTATGAACGGTTGTCGAAAATGCCTAAATCACGCCTGACAGGCCTTAGCATACTGGTGGTGGAAGACGTGGAGCTAAACCGTATCGTACTCGGTGAGATGCTTGAATTTGAAGGAGCCCGCGTGATTCTTGCAGAAAATGGACAGCGGGCACTTGATCTAATCGGCGAGCACGGCACGACCGCCTTCGACGTCGTATTAATGGATGTGCAGATGCCGGTAATGGATGGTTATAGCGCCACGCGCCAGATTCTCAAGATGGCACCCGGTCTGCCCGTTATCGGGGTTACTGCACATGCGATGATGACAGACAGGATCCGATGTCTAGAGTACGGTATGGCGGACTACGTGGCTAAACCTATTGAACTCGATGTGCTGGTTAAAATAATCAAAACCCACGTAGACAACTGCGACAGTCATAGCGATACGCCCGGGCATCGTACAGCAGTATTCCCCGATTGAACGAAATAACCGAGTAACTAAGGGGTAAGTGATAAGGGGCCAGAGTGAACCTGAGGCTCCCCCACTAAAGCGGGCGATTTAATTATCGACAAACTTCGCCTCATATTCTACCGGCGCAAGGTAGTTAAAGAAGCCTGCCTGCGCCTGCTTCCGTGATCCTGGTGAGAAATACAGGCTAGCTAGCGAGATCGATGAGTGCCTGCTTTTCGATGATTTCGATACTACCGCGATGCAATTTCAGCCAGCCCTTGGATTCGAAATCTTTGAGTTGGCGGCTGATCACCTCGCGCGCACTGCCCAGTTCGGTGGCGAGTTGCTGGTGTGTGGTGTCGATGCTGTCGTTGTCACCACCGAGTTCAATCAAATGGCGGGCGAGGCGAATGTCGAGTTTGCCAAAGGCAACCTCCTCAACCAGGGCGATCAGACTGCCAAGGTGAGATGAAAACGAGCCGAAAACGAATTCGCGGAACGATTTTGATTGCTGTATGGCTTCGTGGAACTCGGTTGCCGGGATCGCCAGTGCGACGACGTCGGTTTCGGTGATGCCTTCGGCCGGGTAGCGTGCGCTGCCGAACAAACAGGAAGTCGTCAGTACGCAGGAGTCACCGTCGCTGAGCCGGTAGAGCACGATTTCACGGCCATTCTCCGCGCGCGTCAGCACCTTGATTCTGCCGGACACGATCAGCAGGTAATTGCTGCAGGTATCGCCCTGTCGAAACGCGGTGGCTTTTGCAGGCATGTTGATGATGCCGGCCTTGTTGAAAATACTATTGATCACAGCGTCGTCGATTTCACTGAGCTGCGGAAACACCTGTTGCCAGTGAATTGATGTCGTCTTCGCCATGCTATTTCTGGTACCAACGCTTGGTCAATGCGTTCAGTACTTTGTTGCTGTAGGTATGTTTGATATCGCCATAGCTGCCATTGTAGCGCGCCAATGCGCCGCGCAGATTGTTTTTTTCCATGTCCAGGTAGTATTTGAGTATGGTGCAGCCCATGCGCAGGTTAGTCTCCATATCGACTAAGTTGTCATCCGGATGACCGATTTCATCCAACCAGAACGGCATCACCTGCATCAGTCCCTGGGCACCGGAGCGGGATATGGCAAAGGCGTCAAAACTACTCTCGATCTCGATAACCGCGATCACCAGCTCTGGCGGCAGCGTAACCCGTGTGGCTTCACGGTGAATGTTTTTCAGCAGATTGAGCCTGAATTCTTTATCCGGGACGAAGCGTTTCAGGCGGCTGGACATATCGAACAGCCAGACTTCTGCATCGAAGCGGTCATTGAAGCTGTCTGAAGCCGCGATGGCCTCGGCCAGCAGACGGCGCAGTTCGGGGTCTGCTGAACTCGGCGCGGCCGGGTTGGCGTTGACCGTTAGTGACAACACGACCAGTAGCGGGGCAAATACCAGAAACCGTAAACACATGTTTCTGAGTATAGTTTGCTCAGGCGCTAATGGAATCCTTCAGCAATGCGACGATGTCGTCAACGGCCACATCCTGGCCTTGCTCTGCTGCGCGGGCTTTGTATTCAACGGTGCCATCCGCCAGACCGCGTTCACCGATGACAATGCGGTGGGGAATGCCGATCAGATCGAGGTCGGCCAGCATGGCGCCGAGGCGGGCTTTTTGGTCGTAGAGTAATACTTCGATACCGGCTGCAGTGAGGGCGTCGTGAATCTCGATTGCGGTCTCGCGAACGCTCGTCGAGTTCTGGAAATTGATCGGTGCAATGGCTAAGCTGAAGGGTGCGATTGTCTCTGGCCAGATGATACCGTTGTCGTCATGGTTCTGCTCGATCGCTGCGGCGACGATACGTGTTACGCCGATACCGTAGCAACCCATGGTCATGACCACGCTTTTACCATTTTCATCGAGCACGCTGGCGTCCATCGCAGCAGAGTATTTCCGTCCCAGCTGAAATATATGGCCGACTTCGATGCCACGCACGATGGACAAGCTACCCTTGCCATCTGGGCTGGGATCGCCGTCGACGATATTGCGTAAATCAGCGGCTCGCGGGATAGGGCAGTCGCGTTCCCAATTGACGCCGGTCAGATGTTTACCATCGACATTGGCGCCACAGACGAAGTCGGCCAGCTGCAACGCGGCATGATCGGCGATCACACTAATGTCGAGGCCAACCGGTCCCAACGAGCCGGCCGAACAGCCGGCGACCTGTCTGATCTGTTCATCACTGGCAAATGTCAGCGGTGATGCGACTTCGTCGAGATGGGCGGCTTTGACTTCGTTCAGCACGTGATCACCGCGCAATACCAGTGCAACCACGCTGCCTTCCTCAGCGCCGTCGACCAGTAGTGTTTTGATGCATTGTGTCGCATCGATATCGAGAAAGGCGGACACGTCCTCAATGCTATGTTGATCGGGTGTATCGACACGCTGCATCGCCGCGGCTGCAGAGGGACGTGATGCTTCCGGCACCAGGCTTTCGGCTTTTTCGATGTTGGCTGCATATTCGCTGTCGCTGGAAAAGGCGATTGCGTCCTCGCCGGATTCAGCCAGGACATGGAACTCGTGTGAACTGCTGCCGCCGATGGCGCCGCTGTCAGCCATCACAGCTCTGAACTCCAAGCCCAGGCGCGTGAAAATATTGCTGTAGGTTTGGTACATTACATCATAGGTCTGCTGCAGAGACGCCTGATCAATATGGAACGAGTAGGCGTCTTTCATGATGAACTCACGCGCGCGCATGACGCCAAAACGCGGTCGTACTTCATCGCGGAACTTGGTTTGGATCTGGTAATAGTTCACCGGCAGTTGTTTGTAACTGGTCAATTCCTTGCGTGCCAGGTCGGTAATAATTTCTTCGTGAGTCGGGCCATAACAGAAATCACGCTCATGGCGATCGTGCAGGCGCAGCAACTCAGGTCCGTATTGCTCCCAGCGGCCGGACTCCTGCCACAATTCAGCGGGCTGCACCGATGGCATCAGAACCTCGATGGCGCCGCTTCGGTTCATCTCCGAGCGGATGGTATGTTCGACTTTGTGCAATACGCGCAGTCCTAGCGGTAGCCAGGTGTACAGGCCGGAGGCCAGACGTCGAATCAAACCCGCACGCAGCATCAGCCGGTGGCTGATGATCTCGGCGTCTGCGGGCGTTTCCTTCAGTGTGTTGACAGGAAATTTTGACAGGTACATGGAATCCCTACGGAGGTATCAAAGGTTGGGCGCCATTTTACGAGGGCCGTGCGTTGGAGTACAGCCTGATGCGATGGTTCGGTTTAAACCGCAGAGACACAGAGGCGCAGAGAGAGCTATTAATTTCCTACACCAATCTGGTGAAACAATGGGCTAAAAAGTGCCGCTGTTCCAACCGAACATATGCCGCTCGGGACTGATGAATTCGATATAGGTTCGTGACGGGGAGACGCCGAGCTGCTGCTCGATGAAAGCGCATAGATTCTCGGAGAATGCCTTGGTTTCGGATTCAGGCAAGCCCAGGCTCTTCAACGCCAGGTGTGCACACGGATCATCGCTACCGGCGAAAACCAGAGCGGCATCCGAGCGAATGTCGATCATGACATAGCTCTCGGGCTTGCCGAGGAGTTCGGCCACCAGACTCGATGCCTGTTCTGCCAGGGCCAGTTTGTTCTCAATACTCAGGTTGGTTGATATTTGCAGCACCGGCATGGATTCTTGCCTCTAATTACAGTATTCACGGATCTGCTTTTTAGCACGTTTGATACGCTGTTGTCTCTCCGTGTCGCTGACGTAACGGGTGTTACCCTTTTCGTCACGCTCTCTCAGTTGGCCACGCGACTGTATTGTCGCCAGGTCTTGTTTGGCCGTCTGACAACGCTGTTTGACTTCTTTCATTGACAGGGAGGGTACCGGCGGCTGCTCCGGAATGCCTTCCTCCTTGATGCGTTGAGCTTCGTCGTCAGCCTGTTGCTTCATTTTGTCGAGCGCGTCCGCACCTCGATTAACACCGGTTTTGCTGGTATCGACGCGGACTTTTTCGGCGGCGGCAGCAGGAGGTTTTTCACTGCCGTAATGCACATTGCCGTCAGCGTCAGTCCATTTATAAATCTGACCCGCCAGGGCGGTGATGGGAGCGGCGAGAAAAACCGCAAATAGCGTGGTGACAAGCCGTTTTCTTGCACGCACTGCGTACTGCTGTTGTCCGTATGAAAACAGATCAGGGCATGAGGCAGTCAATGGCATACGGTAGGCTCCTTTTTTCATGTATGAGTGTTACCATAGTCCTTTAAGCAGAAAAATAAAGTTTTCAGAGCTGTTTATATGGCGGACAGGCGACTCAAGATTTTTCACACCGTGGCACGGTTGCTCAATTTCACTAAAGCAGCCGAAGAGCTGCACATGACTCAACCGGCCGTGACCTTCCAGATTCGGCAGCTGGAAGAACAGTTCAATACCCGTCTGTTCGACCGTACCCACAACAAAGTCACGCTGACAGAAGTCGGTGAACAAGTCTATTCTTATTCGGACAGGATACTCAAGCTTTATGAGGAAATGACACGCAGTATCACTGACATGACCGGCGATGTCAGCGGTTCGGTGACGCTGGGTGCCAGCACGACCATAGCCGAATATATGCTGCCGCTATTGATTGGTGCCTTCAAGCTCAAGTATCCGGATGTCATGATTAATTTAAAGGAATCGAATACTGAAGACATCGTGTCCATGGTTGAAAACAACGACATAGACCTGGGTATTGTCGAGGGATTTGTCAACAACAAGAATCTCCTGGTCGAGGAGTGCAAAATGGATCATCTGGTTGTGATCATGCCGAACGATCATGTATTGGCCAGTACTCAAAAACTTCGTGTTGAGGATTTCATAGCGTACCCGTTCATCAGTCGCGAGCATGGTTCAGGGACGCAGGAAGTGATAACCAGTTATGTCGAAACGCAAGGTAACGGTGAAGTGCTGAACATTTGTTTCGAATTGAGTAGCCCTGAAGCGATCAAGGGTGCGGTGGAGGCGGGTATGGGGATATCGATCGTATCCCGGGCGACGATTATCAAGGAATTGAAGCTGGGTACACTGACTGCAGTTGAGCTACAACCATCGCTCGAGAGGCCCTTCTCATTTGTACGCCAACGCTATAAATTTAAATCCCGAGCTGCCGATCAGTTGTTGACGTTCTCCCAAGAGTTCTGCAAAGACGTGTAAGCGTGTGTTCGCGAGGTTGAAACATGAAGCGTGATCAGCAAGCGCTGCTTGATATTTTCGATTCACTTGATGAAAACCAGCAGCAAAGCCTGCTCGACTATGCTGAATTTCTGCAAGCGAAGGCGAATACTCAGTGTCGGCAGATCAGTGCACCGCTCGCGATCCCACGACCGGAAAATGAGACAGTTGTCGGCGCTATCAAGCGTCTGAAGCGGTCCTATCCGATGATTGACAGTATGAAAGTTTTTGCGGTTGCCTCGAATCTGATGACAGACCACATGGTTAAGGGGCGCGATAGCGAAGAAGTCATCAGCGAGATCGAAGCGCTGTTTGAAGATACCTACCAAAAAATACGCAGAGAGTTTGAATGATCGAGTTTCTTAAAAGCTGGTACGACCGCAATTTCTCAAACCCGCAGGCAGTGCTGTTGGTATTGATCATCCTGCTCGGAACTGCCGTGATACTGTACTGGGGCGATATACTGGCACCGATTCTCGCCAGTTTGGTGATCGCTTACGCGTTGGAAGGTATCGTCAGACGGATCGCCAATATTGGTGTGCCGCGACTGCTGTCGGTGATTTTCACCGTTTTCGTGTTCATCGCAACCTTATTGATCATCATGCTGGGTCTGGTGCCGTTGGCAACACGTCAGATTGCGCAGTTCGTGCGCGACTTTCCTTACATCCTCGACAAGCTCCAGCAAAAAATCACGGCCCTGCCTGAAAAATATCCGCTGATCTCAGAAGTGCAGGTCAACGAAGTCATTACCACCATCAACAACGAACTGGTCGATTTCGCACAGAGAGCCGTATCGTATTCGTTGGCATCGGCAGGTAATATCTTTACGATCATGGTGTACATGATCGTGATCCCGTTACTGGTCTTTTTCCTGCTCAAGGACAAACAGCAGATCATCACCTGGTTCGCCCGGTTTACGCCGAAAGATCATGGACTGGCCTACGAGGTGTGGCAGGATGTCGATATCAAGATGGGTAACTACATTCGTGGCAAATTGCTGGAAATCATGATTGTCGGTGTCGCTGCCTATATACCGTTTGAGTTGATGGGGTTGAATTATGCGGCGACGCTGAGTATTTTTGTTGGTCTGTCTGTGATCATTCCCTATGTAGGCGCCATTGCCGTGACCATTCCGGTGGCTTTGATCGCCTGGTTTCAATGGGGGCCAGGTGACAGCTTTCTTTATGTAATGATTGCTTATCTGGTGGTCCAGGCGCTAGATGCAAATGTTCTGGTACCGTTGTTGTTTTCTGAAGTGGTGAATATGCATCCCGTCGCGATTATTATGTCGGTGCTGGTTTTTGGCGGGCTGTGGGGCGTTTGGGGCGTGTTTTTTGCGATACCACTGGCAACGCTGGTGCAGGCCGTCATCAATGCCTGGCCGACGATTATAGCAGAACCGACAGCGGCGAGTGCCGAGTGAGTTAGCCCGCATTTATCACTGACACCGCATCTGCAACGTGGGTTGCCACCAATAGAGAAATTGGTAATCAGCCGCGGTGGTGCTTTTGGTAATGGTGTTTTCGTTTCTGTTTTAGCTGGCGCTGCCACCATACCCACAGTCCGCTGAAGGATAACCAGAGCAGGGCGACAGCGGCAGCGTCCATCAGATAAATACCATAGGCACCAAAAATGCGGCCGCTGTGCAGGTCGAGCATGACGCGTTCCAGCGTAAGTCCCCTGCCGCGAAACGACTCCAGCATAACCGCCATCTTGGTCTGATCCAGGGTTATTTGCTGCGCCCAGGCAATGTCCTCGTTGATGATCACGTCCCAATCCAACATGTGTTCATCGGCCATATAGTAGCGGGGCCCTGCGGTCTCGATCACGGGGCGCTGGTATTTGATGCCGATGCGCTGAATCTCTGAAAAACCCTGTCCGGTGGGCATGCGTTCGACCAATTCACCGTCTGCTGTCAACAGCAGCAGTTCTGTATCGAACGCGAGTACGATCAATTGCGCTGTGCCGACCGCGCCATGAAAGGCCTGCGTGGTTGTCGTGACAGGGTAGGTGTTGAAAAAGACCTGGTGATCGAGCACGGTAATGACGTGTTCACCGACGTCGTAGCTGATCGCTTCACCCTCCGGTTCGAGGCCGTACCAGCCGAGCAGAAATGCGGAATCGATGTAGCGTTCATCCAGCTTGAGCGCGTCGGTATGATTGAGTGCAATGCCAGTGATCGCCAGCACGATAACGAATACGATAGCGGTCAGACCGGCACGACGGTGCCACAAGAACACCGTATGCTTTTGCGCGCTACGCCCGGTCATCAGGTGTTATTTTTTTCACCGACTGCCTCATCGAGCAGTAACGCCACGCGGGCCAGTTTGGTGACAGCCCTCACCGATAGCGTAGCGCCGGTGATGTTGTCTATGTTTCGGTCCAGCCGGTTCATATTGGTCAAGGCGACGTTGTCGAACTGATCCGTGAAGAAAGCATGGCGAACTTCCCAGCCGCGACTTTCCCTGAATATCAATACGCGCACGGTTTCGATCTTGCCCTGGTTGGTGATAAAGCCTGTCGTTATGGGTTTGTCCTTGCCGATTTCATCGAGAATCCAAGCGGTTCTGTTGCCTTCTTTCCAGTAACGAATACGCAGGCCCTTGTAGTCATGCCCGAGTATCTGTTTCATCTGGGCCTTGAGCTCGCTGCTCGGCCAGATCACGGCTGCTTTTGGCGGATGACCCGCAAATGCTTCGGTGACGAAGGCATCGGGTTCTTGATAGACGCCACCGGCGAGACCGGTCACCGAAAACGATAACAGCAATAGTAATAGTACGTATTTTTTCATGACGTGATATCCACAATCATTGTTAGCAGGGAAGGGCAGCTGGCCGTTAGAACTGATAACCGATGCCCAGGTTGAAGCCATCCGCTTCTTTCGCGGCTTTGGCCGCACCGTGATCCTGTTTTTGCAGGTCAAACTTGACGACGACCTGTTCATGCGGCCAGTAATTGATGCCGACATTGGTTTGGGTTTGTTCGGTGTCGCCGAGACCGCCATTGTCCCAGGCGTTATAACGGGCGAACACGCCTGCGCTGGGTACGAACTTCCATGAGCCTTCCAGATAGTATCCGTCCTGTTTATCCTTGGCCTGATCCTCAGCTGTCGCGTTGCCGGTCACATCGATATCCCAGGACGCGTACAGCGCACGAATCTGGAATTGGCTGATGTTATAGATTACGTGGCCTGAGAGTAGCAAGCCATCGTTGACAGTGGGGTCGACACTTTGTGTCATGTCGGACTGATAGTTGGCTGTACCTGCGAGTTCCAATCCCGGTACGCCGGTGTATTTCAAACGACCGGTGTAGGCGAGATCGTTTGCGGTGGCTTTAGCAACTTTTTGACGGCCTCCGCGAATATTGGTGCCAGCGTCAAGGCCGGAGGTCACGGTGAGGTCATAGCTCAGACCTGAGCTGCCGATACGACCTGTCAAGGCGGCTCCACCTTCCCACCATGTCGTCGGTATGATGTTTTTCTCGATCGGATTGCGCTCAACACCGTAAAATGTGGTGGGTTCATGGGTTTCGTTGAGGATGCCGACCGGGATCAGAAACAAGCCGCCTTTGGTTTCCATGTTGTCGGTCAGATCAAACTCGATGTAAGCCTGTTCGAGTTCCACGGCACCAGGCGCGGTTTCGCCACTACCGTCGTTGTTATCCTCGACGAACGCGTGTTCGATCTCGAGCTCCGAATGGAAGCGAATACGTTCGGTGAAGTCATAGCCGAAGTAGAGAACGAAACGATGGAAATCCAGTTCGCGGAACTTGCTGCCATCCGGAAATTCCCAGTTGTTATAGTGCAATTCACCATAACCACCGAGATGTACTTGCTGGGTCTGCGTGCTGGGTGTTTGCTCGACGGCATCGGCCAGCTGGTTGAGTTGCTCCTGAAGCGCTTTGAACTCTTCGTCCGTGACGGCTGTCACAGTGGTTGCGTAGATGAGTGCGCCGACAGCCAATCCAGTCGGGGCGAGCGCTTTATCAAGATATCGCATTGAGGGCTCCAAATATTAGTCGAATCTGAATTTGGAGGGATTATACATTCACTAAACGCAAATGCAAACGATTCTCATATAGATTTACAATTAAATATGAAATTGGCGATATCGGGTGCGTGATCAAAGCGGACTTTCGCGTTAGTCGCCAAGGCAATCATAACGATGGTTGTTGCTGGTCATCCGCTGATCGTTGATTCGCGTCAGTGCCATATTTTGGCGGGAGTGCGATTGGGCCTTGGTTTTCGGGTCTGAGGCCGGTCTTGTCTCGATAAAAATCTCGAATTACCTCGAAATCACGCTTGATATCCCCGGTAGGATAGAGCGTGGCGCCGATGCCGACCTTTTTCTTGCCCCAATCAAGATAGCCCAGAGCAATCGGAACACCAGCCTCGACGGCAATGAAATAGAAGCCCGTTTTCCAGTATTCCGTTTTAGAGCGTGTACCTTCAGCGGCGATGGTTAAAGCCATCTGTTGCCGTGACTGATACAGCTCAGCAACGCGACGAATAAAACCGGTGTGCAGCGTGCGGTCGACCGGAATACCGCCCATGCGTTTGAACAGGGGGCCAAGCGGTCCGCGGAACAAGGTGTGTTTGCCGACCCAACTGGCTTTGAGTCCCAGCGCCCACATGCCCAGGATCCCGATAACAAAGTCCCAGTTACTGGTATGAAACGCGCCGATAATGACGAATTTCTTTTCGCTGGGCAGGTTAGCCTCGAGTTGCCAGCCCAGTAACGACAAGATGAACCGCGATAGTGTTTTCAATGTACCAGATCCGCTCAGCTATGACTAACCCGCATTTCTCACCAGGATCACGGGAGCAGGCGCAGGATTCGTGTTCGTAAACGCCGCTCTGGAGCGAAAAGCGTAGCAATAGCTACGGTTTGAGTGAAGAGCAAGTTTGCGGACACGAAGGCCAGCCTGAACCGTGATAGGCCTACGTGCATAACACCCTGTATTATGGATAATCCGAACTTTATTCCAATGGAACAATGTCTTGCCAGTATGCGACGCCGCCTGGTGAAAAATGCGGGTTTAAGTATAGCTGAGCAATGCGGGTAGGTAACGGGCAATCAGGACTCGTGCGCCGCCTTGCTGGTTACAATTTGCTGTAGCGCCTGCGCATTGTTGCAGTAATCGATGTTGCCGGCCGTAATCGACCCCTGGGCGAGTTGTTCATCGCAGGTGTCGGTGTTCTGGCATGACGCGCATTTATCGATGTGCTCCTCGATATCGAGGATGCGCTCGGTGTGTAGGTAACGGTTGACATCGATGCCTAGTGCGCCAAGCATGCTGTTCAGACGCAGCGTGTGCACCGTACTGGCAAGGTTTTTACGAAATTCCATACTGACGGTCACGTTGCGCATGATCACGTAGGACATGCGCATGATGACATAAAGCAGTAACAATCCGAGTATACCCCCGGCGACCAAAGTAAATATATCCATAAGAGTATGCTAATGCACTATTACGTCTCTTTACTTGATATAGGTCAGAACACGGCGACTTTCACTATTTAGCTTGAATTTTACGAATATGAGCGTTTCAACCTAGATTCCGCAGTTGAACACAGATTTAGCGCTGGCAAGGCGCGACTTGCAGCCAATGGCCGTAGTCCTTGGCAACGTAAATACCAGGTGCTGATCAATGTGTCTGGAAAAAGTCTGTTGAGTGCGTCCATAGCGCGCGTTAAAACGCGTCGGCTTCTATTTCCAGGTAGGCACCGCTGATGTGTTTGCCGAGTTCGTCGTCGTAGCCGGACCAGTCATGGAACGTCGTCAGTTTATTGTGAATCAGCGGTTTCATCTCGTAATCGCTAAGATTTTCTTCAAATAACTGGCTGACGTTCTGGTACAGCGTCGATAAATACGTTTGGTACTGATCGAGCAGCTCGGTGCCACCGGTTTTTCCGTGGCCCGGTACCACAACTGACGGTTTCAGGCGTTTGGCGACTTCGATGGTCTCGATACTGCCCTTGAAGCTGGCGTCGACCAGCCGTATCAAGCGTTTGTTCGAGACATTATCGCCGGTGAACAGCACATTGTCGGGTTTGTGCAAGATCATGATATCGGTCCTCGTGTGCGCCTGGCCGCGATGTATGATCTGAAACGGGTGGCCGCCAATGGTCAGGTCCTCGCCACCGTTCAGCGCCTGGTTCGCATTGACGACTTTCGTGCCGGCAGTCGCGCCTTTGGTCATGCTGTGCATCAGGTCGAGCCAACTCTGTCCTTCGCCATCGTCGATCATCGAAATGGTTTTGTCGTGCGCATAGATCGTCGCATCCGGGTAGGCGCGGTGAATCGCGTCGTTGCCCAACCAGTGATCGCCGTGGATGTGGGTATCGAATACGGCGATCACCGGTTTGTCTGTAACTTTAGCTATTTCCCGTAATAGCATCTTGCCGGTATGGACACTGCTGCCCGGATCGATAACAACGACACCGTCATCCGTCACAACAAACGCCGGATTGTTCATGAAACCTTCGTTAGTCTCATTGGGCAGTTCCAGTGGCCCATGAATCACATAGGCATGAGCGGATATCTTTTCGGCTGCAAACCCATCCAGGTAGGCGGCGAGCGCGGATTGCAACGATAGCATCATCAAGAGGCCGATCAGGGCTAGTCTGTTCATGATTTTCCTCCATTGGAAGCAGATGAGACGTAAACACCGACCAGACTGGCAATCAATATGGTCAGATAAAACTGGCCCGTAGCCGCTTCAAGGTACGCCAGGGAGCGGGCAAAGTTGTTGACGGGCGTGATATCGCCATAACCGAGCGTGGTCAGGGTAACGAAACTGAAGTACATCGCACTATTGAGATTCGCAATACTATCGCCCAGATAGCTGGCCGTGGCTTCGGGGATATCAAAGGCATTGGGATCAACCAGCCCAATCATCGCGTAGATAAATCCACAGATATTGCCAAAGAATAGATAGACTGATACGCCGGCAGCGATGATGTTGAAGGTCACCATTTTCGCACGAAATATATCAACCAGTATTAAGCCGCATACATAGCAGAAGAACAATGCTGAGCCGAGCAGTGCTGCAAACTCGAGATGGGGTATATCGACGAGTTTGACGCCCCACGTGACGATCAGCGTTGGCAGCATCAACACGATGCCGATGACGAGATGCTTTTTTGTGTTGGAGATCAGGTAAATCGCAGCCACGAATACCAGGGTAACGCCAAGGTCGATGATTGTTCGGCCGAATGGAAATGTGGAAAAAAGCGGTGAAATAAATGACAGCAGCAACTGGGCGATCAGCAGTATTCCGTATTTGTATCTCGACATGTATATATAGCCCCGTTCTTTGATGCCAACAGAAGTAACACTAGCACAAATCAATCGCACTCTGGGAAGCCTTTGTTGGCAAGCTTAGACAATTAGCCTAAGCTTGCTTTAATGGCGGGCATCGATAGATGTCATGCCGAATTGTGTCACATTGTTGTAACAAAAGATGAACAATCAGGAAAATAA
>JABDQW010000300.1 GCA_013042055.1 Gammaproteobacteria bacterium
CTATCACTCTACAGACGTTAAATATTACACCATAGATCGGCCCGCGCAGCAACGCCGGCGTGAAGGTCGAACCCGGCGACCTGCCCCATAGTACTGGCTTGCATTTCATCGATGTCGACCGGCGGCAAGGTTTGCAAGGTAAAGACCTTGCGCCCCGCCTGCGGCCCCAGCGCAATGCGATAGCTGATCGAATGCCCCTGCAGCACACTGAGCGGATCGTCATCCGCGGTATCCAGGGCCAGATAGTCGTTCTCGGCATCGCGTTCCAACCAGCCTTGCCGTTTCAGGTAACGGACAACACGGTGCGCTATCTTATGCACCAGTTGTGTCAGCTCTGCGCTGGAGGGCGCATTGACCCCGTGGAAACGGGCGTTTGCACCCTTGGTGCCCGTGACGTAGACACCATCCAAAAACAGCATGTGAAAATGGATATTTCATGTGAAGTCCTGCATTATGTGGAGTGACGTATTTACACCACCCTGGATCTCGCAATATTAGCCGCCAAAGGCAATTAACCGTGAAGATTACTGCACATAATTCTTGGACACTTTGGTGAGTTCATCCAACCATTTCAGAAGGTCTGGCTTTTGCCACTTGGATCGGCGGTCCGCGTTCATGGTTTGTGGTGCCAGGCAAGTTTCCAGAGCCTTGCGCTTCATCTTCAAGTCGATCTCTATGTAATCGTGAGTCGTATTGACATCGGCATGTCGCAACCAGTCCTTCACGACGGTGATTGCATTTCCCGATTGCAACAAATGCATGGCGGTTGTATGACGCCTATGTCGTTCAAGACATAGGCGTCACTATGTACCCTTCTTGACTATGTCTTGTAGTTCCATTTTAGCCTGATTTTCTCGGCAAACGCGCGAAGCAATAGCGATATAGTCCGGACTCCTTTCATCAGCCCCGTGTACGGGGAGGAGCCCACCATGAAGTTTGCCATTAATAACCAAGTGGTTCTGTCGCGAGAACCAGAAGGACCTCTCGCGGCACACATTGGCACATTTACAGCATTCATCAGCGCCCAGGGATATGCACTGTATTCGATCCATCGACAGGTTCATCTCGCCGCGTGTTTTAGTCGATGGCTTAAACAAAAGGGTGTCGAACGACACTTCATTACATCCGAACATACGAGGCAATATTTACGCTACCGAGCTCGGCAGGTAAAGCTTGGCCAAGGTGACGCTGCTGCGCTTAAACACCTCATCGACTTTCTGCGCAGCGAGGGCCTGATTCCTGCCGAGAAGGTATCGGCACCTCGACCAACGCCGGTCGAGCACTGTGCGCAGGCGTACGAGCAACACCTGCGCGAGGCGCAGGCCTTGGCCGAAGCAACGATTCTCAACTACGTACCGTTCATCCTCAGCTTTCTGAAGTGGCTTTTCGGAGACGGACCGGTTGCCCTCTCACACCTGTGTGCCCACGATGTCGTGACGTTTGTTCAGCGCCAAGCACCGCGTTTGCATATGAAGCGAGCAAAACTCATGACCAGTGCCTTGCGCTCTTTCCTGAAGTATGTTCGTTATCGCGGTGACGTGGCGCTGGATCTGGCCGCTGCTGTTCCCGTTGTGGCCAACTGGTCGACGCCATCGATCCCTCGTGCCATTTCGGCCGACCAAGTCCATCAGTTATTGGCCAGCATTGATCGGCGAACTGCGATGGGGCGTCGCGACTACGCTATTTTGCTGCTGCTTGCACGACTGGGATTGCGTTCGAGCGAAGTGGCATTTCTCGAACTTGATGACATCGACTGGAACACTGGGACATTGAGCGTACGCGGCAAAAGCAGCCTGCGAAACGAGTTGCCATTACCCCGCGAGGTGGGTAAAGCGATCGCCGCCTATCTGTGCAATGGACGACCCTTCAGCGCCAGTCGGCGCGTATTTTTGCGTGCCAAAGCGCCAATCCGCGGTTTTCGTGGTGCCAGTGGTGTGGGATCTATCGTTCGTCATTCACTCAAGCGTGCCGACATCAAGGCAACTACGTATGGAGCACACCAGTTTCGCCATGGACTGGCCACCGAGATGTTACGCCAAGGCGCCTCGCTCGGTGAAATTGGAGACGTATTGGGACATCGTCATCCTCAGACAACTAAGATTTATACCCAGGTCGATCTAGAGGCGTTGCGTACGCTGGCTCTGCCGTGGCCAGGAGGTGAGCAATGAACACACTTCGTCAGGCCGTTCAAGAGTACCTGAGCATGCGACGCGATCTAGGTTTCAAATTGCGGGAAGCCGGCAAAGCATTGCTTGATTTCGTTGGTTTTATGGAACAGCACCGCGCGACCTACATCACCCAAGCGTTGGCGCTCGTCTGGGCCCAGCAGCCTACCAACGTTCAGGCTGCGCATTGGGCACGGCGACTGAGCTTCGTGCGCGGATTTGCGCGTTTTCGCAGTTCGAGCGATTCACGCACACAGATTCCATCGCCAGGTCTGTTACCGTTCCAACCAAAGCGAGCGCGACCCTATATGTACTCGGATGCAGAGATCCAAAGCTTATTGGATGCCGCGCTCAACATGCCGCACCGCTACCAAAGCGGTGCATTGCTGCCCTGGGTCTACTATTGCTTGTTCGGCCTGCTGAGCGTCTCGGGCCTGCGTCTCGGCGAAGCACGTAATCTCGAGCTGCAAGATGTCGACCTTGAGGCTGCGGTATTGACGGTCCGCAACGCCAAGTTCGGTAAGACTCGCCGGGTGCCATTGCACGCCTCGACCGGCAAAGTGTTGGCAGACTACATAGCCAGACGCGAGCACCATTGGGCAGGTCGGCCGGTGTCGTCCTACTTGTTTGTCTCGAGCCGGGGCAATCGCCTGGACAGTGGACAAATCCACCGCGCCTTCTATGCACTATCCCGGCAGATCGGTCTGCGCGGTGCGACGGACCGTCACGGACCCCGTCTGCATGACCTGCGTCACCGATTCGCCACCCACACGCTGGTGAACTGGTATCGGTTCGATCAGGATCCCGAGCGTCGCCTGCCCCTGTTGTCCGCGTATCTCGGTCATGTTCACATTGCTGATACTCAGTGGTATTTGGAGGGTTCTCCCGAACTCATGCGCGAAGCGATGTACCGCCTTGAGCGGTGCTGGGAGGACCGACCATGACCACTGCCACCAGCTTGGCTCCCCTGTTGGAGCGTTTCTTTACACAGCGCCTGATGCTGCAGCGCGAGGCCAGCCCTCACACCATCAGCTCCTATCGAGACACTTTCCGTCAATTCCTGACATTCGCACAACAGCGCTTGCATCAGTCGCCGTCACGCCTGAACATCGAGCAGATCGAAGCGCCGTTGATCGTGGCATTTCTGGATGAACTGGAGAAGCAGCGAGGCTTAACCGTCCGCAGTCGTAATTTGCGGCTCACTGCCATTCATTCCTTCTTTCGTTACGTGGCCTTCGAACTGCCAGAGCATGCTGCACAGATCCAGAGAGTGCTCGCTATTCCTAGCAAGCGATTCGCACGTACCTTGGTCAGCTTTCTCAGCCGCTCGGAAGTCGATGCTTTGCTCGCTGCGCCGGATCGCAACACCTGGTCTGGGCGGCGTGACCATGGGTTCATGCTGACTGCCGTGCAGACGGGCTTGCGTTTGTCGGAGATGACTGGGCTCAAACAGGAAGACATCATCTTAGGCGCCGGTGCTCACGTGCGGGTCATCGGCAAGGGGCGTAAAGAACGCTGCGTACCCCTGGCCAAATCCACACGCACCGTGTTGAAAGCCTGGCTGCGAGAGCCACAACGCGGCGACGATGGTGTGCTGTTTCCCAGCGCCAGAGGGAAACGGCTCAGTGTCCATGGCGTGCAGTACCTGCTGAACAAGCATCGCATGAGCGCCTCCAACGTGTGTCCTTCACTAAAACATAAGCGTGTCACTGTCCATCGCTTGAGGCACACCATGGCCATGGAACTGCTGCAAGCAGGTGTTGATCGCGCTGTGATTGCACTGTGGCTCGGACATGAATCCGTCGAGACGACGCAGATTTATCTGGAGGCAACACTGGCGATGAAAGAGCAGGCCCTCGCTAAGACGACACCACCGCAAGGCAAGCCGGGTCGCTATCAACCGGGCGATCGGCTACTGAGTTTCCTCAACAGTCTCTAACCGGGAAAACTATGTCGGGTACTCCGATCGGTCTCTGCATGATGTAATCTACAATTTCAGAGCATTTCTGCAGAGTTCTTCACGTTACCCGACATAGTCAAGAAGGGTACATAGTGACGCAACACATGTGGTGAAACACGCTTGTTGATATTCAGTTTTTTGACTGCGGCAGCGAGTGCCTTGCGAAATGTTGATTTGTCAACATGGTGCCGCATCTGCTTGCCGCTTCTGGGATCAGTTG
>JABDQW010000050.1 GCA_013042055.1 Gammaproteobacteria bacterium
GATCCCGGTGGGCCGTACGATGCTATCGAGGGTGTTGCCCTGGCGCTAGATGGCGGCGGCTCGTTCGATCCGGATGGCGGTCCGATTCTGAGCTACTACTGGGACTTCGGCGACGGTAATGCCGCTACTGGTGCCGCGCCGAGTCACCGCTATGTCAGCCCAGGTAGCTATACCGTTACCCTGATCGTGACCGACGATGAAGGATTTTGGAGTGATGCGGCGACCACGACCGCCGCAATCGCAGCACTGCAACCCAATACGCCGCCGGTAGCGGACCCGCAGGGCCCCTACACCGGCACGACCGGGCAGCCGGTCAGCTTCGATGGCGCCGCTTCCAGCGACGCTGACGGCACCATCGTCGCCTACGATTGGGATTTCGGTGACGGTAGCACTGGCAGCGGTGCCAGCCCGACCCATAGCTATCAGGCTGCGGGTACTTACGCCGTTTCGCTCGGCGTGACCGATGATGCGGGTCTCACCAGCACGGCGTCGACAACGGCGGTCGTCAATGATGCGCTGAGGTTGTCGTCCTGCGAGGGAATCAGTGTCAAAGCAGTGTGGAAGCACAGCAACAGGCGGCACGCGTACAAGTATAAGTACAAGTACTGGAAACGACACCGAAAGGGCTTTGATGACGACGATGATGATGATCACAAGCACAGTAAATATCGATTCAAGTATGGCAAGCTAATCGTCATTGGCCATGGACAGCCTGACAGCAGGTTCATCCTTTCGAACGCAGATGATCCGGAGCAGATCTTTGCAAAACGACGCGGCAGAACCGGCGGTTTCTTTTTCAGGGTCAATGCCAAAAGGCTGAATCCTGTACCTTGCCGAGTTCAGGTCGACCAGCCTGACCTTGGTTTGTGCGGGCAAGCTGATGTGATCAATGCGCCTGCTGACTGTGGTATAGAAGGACCGGATCATCACGACGATGATGATGACTATCACCATTCCAGAAAGGATGACGACTGACGATCACGCAACGTTCGACATGCGCCGAACGTGACTGTGAGTGTTGTCACTCAACGATGGAGTTGAGTTTGAACCAGGCCTGCCGGGTCAACCCCTGACCCGGCAGGCCTGTTTATGTAAGGGATTGATTACTGAAAACGACCTTTCACTGGTGAGAAATGCGGGCCGTTGTCAGTTGGATCGCCAGGTCTGCTGGACGCGCACAGCAGCAAACAGATAGAATGCCGTCTCGATCGATCTCATCACGACATGCCTGACCCTACACCATCCCTGTTAACAACCGACAAGCTTGAATGCACGCGCGATGACCGTTTGCTGTTCAGCGAGCTGTCGTTTCAGCTTAATGCCGGGGAGGTGCTCCAGATCGAGGGGCCGAATGGCAGCGGAAAAACCAGCCTGTTGCGCATTCTCAGCGGTCTGCGGCGCGCCGACAGCGGCAGCGTCAAATGGCAGCACAAAGATATCCTGCACGCGCGTGATGACTACTATGCCAATATGGTCTATATCGGCCATCTGCCGTGCATCAAGAACGATTTGACCACATTGGAGAACATTCGCGTTCTGCTCGATACGCGTTCGCAGGCGGTGGCTGCGGATCAGGTCGAGCTGGCCTTGTCCCGCGTCGGTCTGGCGGGATTTGAGGATGTGACCGGCAAGGCCCTGTCATCCGGCCAGCGCCGCCGCGTACTGCTGGCCTTTCTGCTGTTGGCCGATGCCCTGCTGTGGATTCTGGATGAGCCGCTGACCGCACTGGATGTGAAGGGTGTCGATCTGATGGAGTCGATGATACTGGAGCACCGTGACAATGGCGGCAGTGTGATTTTCACCACCCACCACGGCATGCGCCTGCCCTGCGAGATGAAAACCGTGGATCTGAGCCGATGCTGAAGGCCTTTTACTATCTGTTATTGCGCGACATGCGTCTGGCCTTGCGTTCGCGCCACGAACTGGCTAACCCATTGATTTTTTTCGTGCTGGTGGTGACGCTGTTCCCGCTGGCGGTAATGCCAACGCCGGAGCGCCTGCAGGAAATGGCACCCGGTGTGATCTGGGTGGCCGCGCTTTTATCGGTGCTGCTGTCGTTGGACCGACTATTCAAGCAGGACTACGAGGACGGCTCGCTGGACCAGTTGATGCTGAGCCCGAATCCGCTGGTGGTGCTGGTACTGGCCAAGGTCGGTGCCCACTGGCTGTTGACCGGACTGCCGCTGGTGATCATCGCACCATTGCTCGGTGTTTTCATGCAGTTATCGTCAGAATCGCTCAGTGTGCTGATCTGGAGCCTGCTCTTGGGTACACCGGTATTGAGCCTGATCGGCGCCATCGGCGTTTCTTTGACCGTCGCAGTGAACCGCGGTGGTGTCTTGTTGTCACTTATTGTGCTGCCGCTGTACATACCGGTGCTGATCTTCGGTGCAAATGCGATTGATGTCGCCAATGACGGCATGAGCGTCCGTGGTCAGCTATACTTCCTTGGCGCCGTGTTGGCTTTGGCGCTATCATTAGCGCCTTTGGCAACCGCGGTCGCACTGAGAATAACCGCTTCTAGATAAACAAAACAGATTTTATGAACAGACCTGGACCTAAAACCTTGTTTGCCGTTCTGTGTCCGTGGGCAATGAATTGATATGTGGGCCTGGATACAAAAATTCTCCTCACCCAAGTACTTCTACGATATGTCGGCGAAGCTGATACCGTGGTTCGCGATTCCCGCGCTGGTGATCGGTGTCTACGGCCTTTATCTGGGCTTTTTCGTCGCGCCAACCGATTACCAGCAGGGTGAAAGCTACCGTATTATTTTCATCCATGTACCCGCTGCCTGGATGTCGTTGTTTATCTACATGGTCATGGCGATATCCGCCGGCATCGGCCTGATCTGGCAGATCCGCCTGGCTGACGTAATCGCCGCATCCAGCGCCCCGATCGGTGCGTCATTCACCTTCGTAGCGTTGGTCACAGGATCGCTCTGGGGCAAGCCGATGTGGGGTACCTACTGGGTCTGGGACGCCAGACTGACTTCGGAACTGATTCTGTTGTTTCTGTATTTTGGCTATATGGCGTTGCAAGCCTCGATCGAGGACCAGCGTATGGCCGACAAGGCCAGCGGCCTCCTGGCCATCGTCGGTGTGGTCAACATTCCGATCATCCATTACTCGGTCGAATGGTGGAACACGCTGCACCAGGGCGCGACCGTGACCAAGCTGGACAAGCCCTCGATTCACATCGATATGCTGATACCTTTGTTACTGATGGCGCTGGCTTTTAAGCTGTTCTATGCCACGATGGTGCTGGTCAGGGCCAGAAATGAGGCGCTGTACCGCGACCGAAATCGCCGGTGGGTGCGGGAGTTAGTGGAAAAATTATGAACGGATCCGAATTCAGCTGGTCAGAATTTTTTGCGATGGGCGGATACGCTTTCTTTGTGTGGACCTCTTACGGTCTGACATTCGCAGTTATCGCCCTCAACATTATTATGCCGGTGATGCATCGTAAAAAAGTGATCAACCGGGTCAAACGCGCCATTCGGCGGGAGCAATTGCAACAATGAATAAACGAAGTCGCAGGAAAATGCTGGTTGCCATGGTGGTATTCGGCGTCGGCATCGCCACTGTGTTGGCATTGACGGCTTTCGACGAGAATCTGATGTATTTTTACAGTCCCACCGAAATCCACGCCGGTAAAGCACCCGCCGATCGTGCTATCCGCGTCGGTGGCCTGGTGGTTGATGGCAGCGTTCGGCGCGAAGGAAACGGCCTCGCGGTACAGTTTGATCTGACCGACAACGCCGCGGTCGTCCCCGTCAGCTACACCGGCATTCTGCCGGACCTGTTCCGTGAAGGCCAGGGTATCGTTGCCATGGGCCGCATCGATAATGCCGGGCTGTTCGTTGCCGACGAGGTTCTGGCCAAACACGATGAGAATTACATGCCACCCGAAGTGGCGGACGCGCTCGATGCCGCTCACGAAGCCGGGAAAACCGGCGCGCCTGCGACCAACTAGGGCCACACAGTATGATTCCTGAACTCGGACACTTTGCGTTAATCATTGCTCTGGGCATCACCATTATCCAGAGCGTCATACCTTTATTTGGCGCCGCGAAAAACGATGCCGCCATGATCGCGATCGCGCGGCCAGCAGCCTATGTCCAGCTGTTTTTCGTGTTCCTGTCGTATCTGGCGCTGACTTACGCGTTCATCGTGCACGACTTTTCCGTGCTTTATGTGTCACAACACTCCAATCTGCTGCAGCCGCTGATATACCGGATTTCTGGTGTCTGGGGGTCGCACGAGGGTTCGCTATTGCTGTGGGCTTTGACGCTGTCGATTTGGACAGCGGCGGTTGCGCTCTACAGCAAGCACTTGCCCGATGTGCTGGTGGCCCGGGTATTGTCCGTCATGGGTATGATCAGCATCGGATTCCTGTTGTTCATGCTGATCACGTCGAACCCGTTCGAACGCATATTCCCGGCCCCGTTGGACGGTAACTCGCTAAATCCGCTGTTGCAAGATCCGGGGCTGGCGATACACCCGCCGATGCTGTACATGGGCTACGTCGGATTCTCGGTGGCCTTCGCCTTTGCCGTGGCGGCGCTGATCGGTGGGCGCCTGGATGCGACCTGGGCGCACTGGTCGCGTCCGTGGACAACGATTGCCTGGGCTTTTCTGACCTTTGGTATCGCCCTCGGAAGTTGGTGGGCGTACAACGAACTGGGCTGGGGTGGCTGGTGGTTCTGGGATCCGGTCGAAAACGCCTCGTTCATGCCGTGGCTGGTCGGTACCGCTTTGATGCACTCGCTTGCGGTGACGGAGAAGCGCGGTGTGTTCAAGAGCTGGACCGTGCTGCTGGCGATTCTGGCGTTCTCACTGAGCCTGCTGGGTACATTTATCGTGCGCTCGGGTGTGCTGGTATCCGTTCATGCGTTCGCCACCGACCCGGCACGTGGTGTCTTTATTCTGATCTTTTTATGTATCGTTGTCGGTGGCTCGCTGGCCTTGTACGCCTGGCGTTCGGAGACCGTATCCACGACCGGCAGTTTCAAATGGTTTTCGCGTGAGACGGCTTTGTTACTGAATAACGCCATCCTGGTCACCGCGGCCGTCGCAG
>JABDQW010000303.1 GCA_013042055.1 Gammaproteobacteria bacterium
TCGAATGATGAGCCGGGTACCGAATCAAGATATGAAAAATGGCAGACCCTGACGATACAGATCTGGAACAATTCGGTTTTGCGACCCGTGCTGTGCGTGGTGGGCAACATCGGACTAATGAGGGTGAAAACAGCGAACCGATATTCCCGACCTCCAGCTACGTGTTCAGCTCCGCCGCGGAAGCGGCGGCCCGTTTTTCCGGGGAACAGCCTGGTAACATCTACTCGCGTTTTACCAATCCGACCGTACGCACGTTTGAAGAACGCCTCGCAGCGATGGAGGGCGCCGAGTGTTGTGTTGCGACGGCCTCGGGTATGTCCGCCATCACCGCGACGTGTATCGGTCTGCTGAAGACCGGTGATCACATCGTGTCCTCACGTAGCATATTCGGTTCGACCACCTTATTGTTCGAAAACTTCCTAGGTAAGCTCGGTATCGAAACAACATTCGTTGGACTATCCGATTTAAGTGCCTGGGAGCAAGCTATTCGGCCACAGACGAAACTGCTTTTTCTGGAAACACCATCTAATCCGTTGACCGAACTGGTGGACATAGCGGCACTGGCAACGATCGCACATCGCAGCGACTGTTTGTTGGTGGTCGATAACTGTTTCTGCACGCCGGCGCTGCAACAACCGCTCGCGCTGGGAGCTGATATCGTTATCCATTCGGCGACCAAATACCTCGACGGTCAAGGGCGTTGCGTCGGTGGCGCTGTCTGTGGTACGCGGGACATCGTTGGTGATTCTGTCTACGGTTTTCTGCGCACGGCTGGGCCGACCATGAGCGCGTTCAGTGCCTGGGTGTTTCTCAAGGGCTTGGAAACGCTGCAACTACGTATGTACGCGCATTGCGAGAATGCGATCGCGCTGGCGCAGTGGCTGGAGCAACAGGCAGTGGTAATTCGTGTGTACTTCCCGGGGTTGCAGAGCCATCCTCAGCATGCCCTGGCGAAGCAGCAACAGACAGGCTTTGGTGGTGTTGTTTCCTTCGAACTCAAGGGCGGCAAAGCAGCGGCCTGGAAACTGATCGATGCGACGCGGATGATTTCGATCACCGCCAATCTCGGCGATGCCAAGAGCACCATAACGCATCCGGCGACGACCACGCACGGTCGCCTGTCGCCAGAACAGCGCCAGGCCGCCGGCATTTCGGATGGCCTGATCCGCGTCGCGGTTGGTCTGGAGGACATCGAAGATATCAAAGCGGATCTGGCGCGTGGTATGTGACCCGGTAAGGCAGGTTTATTAACCGCAGTGGCGCAGAGGACACAGAGAAGTTTTTGGGTGTTACAACCAAAAAATCGTTCGCGTTGTTGGCGTGTTTCGCGGCTAGTGTTTTTTTCTTTTTGCCGCAAATAACGCAAAAGCAGCAATCGTATGACAGAGCTTACGGCAAGAGAACTCCTGGTTCACCTGTATCAGACTGCGGTCGATGCCGTGGATGGCCGGCGACTGGTGCAGCAATGGTGCCGCGAGCACCCGACTGCAGCATTCACGCACTGCGTTGCGATCGGCAAGGCCGCGGCGCCGATGCTGCAAGGTGCGCTGGATAGTCTGCCTAAGCTCAACAACGCCTTGCTGATTACCACTCAGGGTATGTTGCCACGCGAGCTCAAGCGCCATAAAAAGGTCAAGGCCATGGAATCTTCGCATCCTGTTCCGGACCAGTCTTCGCTGGATGCTGGGCAGGCATTGCTCGCATTTCTGCGCGCTATCCCAGCAGAGTCATCCTTGCTGGTATTGATATCGGGCGGTACCTCAAGCCTGGTCGAGGTGCCGGTCGACGGTGTTTCGTTGTCACAGTTGCAACAGATCAATCGGTACCTGCTGGCATCGGGCAAGGACATCCATGTCATGAATGCCTGGCGTAGGAAATATTCGAAGATCAAAGGTGGTGGGTTGCTGCACTATCAGCATTCACGGCAATGTACGCAGCTGATCATCTCTGACGTACAAGGCAATGATCCTGCAGTTATTGGTTCCGGTCTGCTGGTATCTTCGAGTGATACAAAACGTGACAGCGACGACTGGTTGCAGTCACTGTTGCCGCAACAAGCACCACCGCTTGAGCACGACATCGAGGTGGAAACCCATATCGTGGGCAGCCTGGAGAAAGCGATGCAAGCCGTCGTCGACGAAGCTGGATTTCAGGTGCTCGATCATTATCTGCATGATGTCTTCGTCAGCGGCGATGCCGTAGAACAGGGCCGGACCATCGCTGAGCATCTACTCGATGCGGCTGCTGGTATTCATGTCTGGGGAGGGGAAACCACGGTCAGGCTTCCGCAAAAGCCGGGCCTGGGTGGCCGCAATCAAAGTCTCGCGTTGTCGCTAGCAACCGCCATCGACGGCGTCGATGATCTTTCGGTGTTGGCCGCAGGCACCGACGGCATTGACGGCAATACACCTTGTGCCGGCGCGATCGTGTCTGGTAACAGCGCAGCAACAGCCCGGCACATGGGTTTTGATATCGATGCGGAACTCGTAAAAGCCAATGCCGGTACGGTTCTGATGGCAATAGGTGATCTGTTCAAACCGGGGCCCACCAACACCAATGTGATGGACCTGATCATTGCCTACAAAAGACGCTGATTTTATCGAAGGATGCACTTTTACGACAGAAAGAGGGGGTTTAACCGCAGAGGCGCGGAGGCGCAGAGGATTTGTATGTGATGGTATGTGATATCGACCAACGGGAGAAATCCCCGGAGGGTTAGGGGGTCTCTCCCTGCGGTCGAGACGACAGCGTAGAATAATCCTCCGTGTCTCGGCGCCTCTGCGGTTATATATCGGTTTCACATAAATGCAAGTACGTCAGCCGCGGAGAGCATCTTGTACTTGCGGAAAACATATAACAGAAGGTGGATGAATTGAAAATATGGGTCGACGCCGATGCCTGCCCCGTGGTGATCAAGGACATTTTGTACAGAGCGGCTGAGCGTACCGGAATACAGTTGACGCTGGTCGCTAACCAGGCCGTGATAATTCCGCGCTCGCGTTACGTCAGATTTATCCGAGTGGCATCCGGTTTTGATGTGGCCGACAGTGAAATTGTTAAAAGACTTGAGGCGGGTGATCTTGTTATCACCAGCGATATTCCACTAGCAGCCGACGTGATCGAAAAAGGTGGGCTTGCTCTGAGTCCTCGCGGTGAACTCCACACGGCCAACAATATCAAGTCCCGTTTGAATATACGCGATTTCATGGAGACGCTGCGGGCGAGTGGTATCGATACCGGCGGCCCGCCAGCATTGAGCCAGAGCGATCGCAAAGCGTTTGCCGATCATCTGGACAAAATATTAGTCAAATACGCGAAAGATAATTAATTGACAGGGTGTGTTGACCGCAGAGGCGCAGAGGATGCGTAGAAGTTACATGGCAATTCGCGGCTAAAAGAATAAAGATTAGCCGCGAAACACGCCAACAGCGCGAACATTTTTATGGTTATAACACCCAAGATATTTCGCAATCTTCGCGCCTTTTGCGTTATTTGCGGCAAAAACAATAAACGTCAGCCGCGAAACACGCCAACAACGCGAATGTTTTTTTGGTTATAACACCCAAGATATTTCGCAATCTTCGCGTCTTTTGCGTTATTTGCGGCAAAAAAGAATAAAGGTTAGCCGCGAAACACGCCAACAGCGCGAACGTTTTTATGGTTTTAACACTCAAGTATCATTTAACTTCTCCGTGTCCTCCGCGCCTCTGCGGTTAATTTATATCCCCGCCATCGAAAGACCGAAGTTCTCATCAATGCACAGATTAGAACCGATCAATAGCTACAAGCAGGTATAATCCGCCCATGGACGATCAGGCTTTACATGTTCTCAATACGGTTTTTGGCTACAGCGAATTTCGCGGCTCGCAGGCGGCGATTATTCAGCAGCTGATCGCCGGCAAGGATGCGGTCGTGTTAATGCCGACCGGTGGCGGCAAGTCGTTGTGCTACCAGATACCCGCGATCGTGCGGGATGGCTGCGGCATCGTGATCTCGCCGCTGATCGCACTGATGCAGGACCAGGTCAGTTCACTACAGCAACTCGGCGTCAGCGCGGCCTACCTGAATTCGACTCTGGATGCGTCACAAGCGGCTGACATTGAGAACCGGCTGCTTGCCGGTCAGCTGGACCTGCTCTATGTCGCCCCAGAGCGCTTGATGACACCGGTTTTTCTCGGATTACTCGAGCAAACCGATGTAGCCCTGTTCGCGATCGATGAAGCGCACTGCGTATCGCAATGGGGACACGACTTCCGTCCGGAGTACATCCAGCTTTCCAT
>JABDQW010000304.1 GCA_013042055.1 Gammaproteobacteria bacterium
ATATCAAGGGCGTCAGTCCGCGCACGTGGTATGAGAAAGAGTGGGCGAAAAAGGCGATGCGTGTCTATCTTCTAGTCTGGTTTGTGACGCTGCTGGCACTGATTTTCTTTATCTATTCAAGGAGTGCCTTGTAGCTTTCAGCTCAATCATTTCTCGATGGCCTCGCTGGCTATCAAATCCAGAACAGGGTGTGCTATGCAAGGGCAATTAAGGTTGAGAAGGCACTGTAACGAAACTCCCGATAGTGAATCGCTCGCGTCAAATGCCGGCCGAGCCTGAACAGATTTCCTACCACGCCATGCACTGTAACAAAGCGCTGAGCCTGGCCAGCTGATTTGAACTGCCGCATCTGTCGTTCGCGTTGGCGAGTTGGTTCATACGATACCTCAGCTCGGTTATTATCGTATTGTTTGGTGCTGTGCGTAACCGAAGGCACTACCTCTCGATGCGCAGCCGAATAGCTCTTCAGTTTATCTGTAATGATTTGCCATGGTGACTTACCTTGGCCCTTTAATAGTCTGCGGAAAAACAGTTTAGCTGCCGTCTTGTTCCGGCGTTTCTGCACCAAGATATCAATGGTGTCTCCGTCCTGGTCAATGGCTCGCCAAAGATAATGCAGCTCACCGTTGATCTTGATAAACACCTCGTCGAGATGCCAAATATCACCTAATCGGCCTTGGCGTTTCTTCAGCTTCCGGGCATATTCCGGCCCGAATCTGTTACACCATTGCCTAATGGATTCATACGAGACGACAATTCCGCGCTCCGCCAGAAGATCGTCTACATCGCGAAAACTCAGGCAGAAACGATGATATGGCCACACAGCGTGACTGATGTTGGCTGGTGGAAATCGGTATCTGTGGTATAACTGCTTTTCATCTTCCATGCGTACAGTCTGACCGATTTAGCGCCAAGTTGACAGTACCGGAATGGGTGTTCAGCTTGGGCCGGAATATGCACGCAGGGGTAAATTCATAGACAATCGATGCAGTCGTCAAGAAATAATCAAAACATCACATTATTCTAGCGGATGTAGTTCAATGGTAGAACTTCAGCTTCCCAAGCTGACTACCTTGGTTCGATTCCTATTATCCGCTCCATCAGGTATTAACGGCGATAATGGAAAAAGTTAACAGATTAGAATAAACGGCTAATTGAATTTCAAGGCGCCAGATCAGATTTTTTACGAATATTAGCGAGAACAGCCCTCTGACTCGGGTTGGTATGGATTGCTATAGGGAGTTGTTCAACCGGATGAAAGGGAGCGACTTGTTTTCTCCGACCAGTCATCAACGTCTGATTTGTCGTTACTGTGTTGCAATAAGCTGGTTAATGGACAAGGTTTGCCTATGCCGTACCCTTAAACGTAGTCAACCCCGATATCTCGCAATACAGATAATATTGCATCATTTTCTACAAATTCTGCGATAGTCGTTTTTCCCATGACAGAGCCGACCTCGTGTATTGAGTTGACCATGGCTCTATCAATCGGATCAGTAACGATATTTCTAACGAAATGACCATCTATTTTCAGGTAATCCACATGTAAATTTTTCAAATACGCAAAAGAAGAAAGGCCGCTCCCAAAGTCATCTAAAGAGAAACGAATACCCATGCCGTGAAGTATATTGATAGCTCTAGTCGCGGCGCTCAGATTGGTGACGGCGGCCGTTTCTGTGATTTCGAAGCAGATTTTGTTTTGTTGATTACTACGGTCTAACTCGTCGATCAGGAACTTCACAAATGATTTATCTGCCAGAGAAACGCCAGATAGATTGATAGAGATATGATCGGTATTATCCAAGAACTCATGCTGGTTTTCGATCAATGACAAGGTATTAGAAACTACCCAGCGATCAATCTGTGTGATTTTATTGTAACGTTCTGCGGCGGGCAGAAATGCGCCAGGTGGAATGACCTTATCGTCTTCAATCATGCGTAGAAGGATTTCATAAGAAGGATTATTCGATGTATGGTGATTGCATGCAATAATAGGTTGGGCATATAAGACGAATTGATCCTGTTCCAGACACTGAGTTAATTTGGACACCCAACTCATCTGTTCTCGTCTATTCACGATTTCATTGTCGGAGGGGCTATAGATGACAACAGTGTTCCGTCCCCGATCCTTTGCGGCATAACAGGCTGAATCGACCGATTTGAGCGTTTCAGCAAGATTTGTTGGCTCATCACCCAGTACGACAATTCCAATACTCACACCGATTTTGTAACACTGGTTTTTCCAGCAAAATTGAAAATTTGATATGCTCTTCAGAATTTGTTTAGCGACTTTGTCTGCATTTTCTGCATCGCAAGCATTGAGTATTATGCCGAATTCATCGCCGCCTAATCGTGCGACCAGATCAGCTTTCCTGGTGTGTTGTTTAATTATGTCGGGGATCTGTCTAAGAAGCTCGTCACCGGCATGGTGCCCGCAGGTGTCATTAACTATTTTAAATTCATCAAGATCCAAATAGAGAACACTATGGGGAACGCCATCCTCAGAGCGAGAGATCAATTGTTCAAGCCGCCTTTCGAACTCTCTTCTGTTTACTAAACCCGTTAATACATCATGTGACGCCTGATAAGAAATTTTTTCATTGAGTTGTTTATTTTCCGTGATGTCAGTTCTGATCGATATGTAATTCTTAATCACACCACTATCATCAAATGAGGGCATGATGGTTGTTTTTACCCAATAAAAACTCCCGTCTTTGGCGATGTTCCTGACTTCATCATGCCATGTGTTGCCATTTGAAACTGTACTAAACATGTTTTTCCAGTAGTCTTGATCTTGATTGCCTGAGTTGAGTAAGCGATGGTTCTGACCAATCAGTTCTTCTCTGCTGTAGCCGCTAATATCGCAAAATTTATCATTAGCGAATATGATCGTGCCATCAAGGTCTGTCATCAATACAATAGAGTGTTCATCGATGGCATCTTTGAAATCAGATAATTGCTCTTTAGCTGCCAAAATTGCAGCGGTACGTTGCTCGACCTTTTGTTCCAGCTCAAAGTTAAGGTTTTGCAGTACTTTTTCAGCTTCCTTGCGTTCTATATGCAAGCTTTGTTCACGCACTTTCAGTTCATCTGCCATGGTGTTGAACGAGTCAGCAAGTTCGCTAATTTCGTCGTGGCCTTCGGGGAAAATCTTCTTTTCATAATCGCCCGCCGCGATCATTTTTGAAGCTGCATTCAGTTCAAGAATACGTCGAAGTACTCGACGGGAAGTTAACGCTGCGAGCATTAGCACCACTGAGGCGATGATCAGGATCAATACGCTGAAATAGGACTGAAGATTAGCTACAGGGGCCAGGATGACTGTTTTTGGAATGTTCATTATCAGGCCATAGCCGGCAGCGCGGACAGGTGCATACAGCGCGACCATCTCCTGTTGAGTCTCTGCTGACGTATGAAAACGGTATCCGTTGCTTCCTTGCGAAAGTTGTTTACCTGCATTAACGAGTTCTGCGGAATGTTCGTCTGTGATTTTACTCAGGTTTACAATGTTCTCGCCGATATCATTGACGACAGGCTTGCCATTTTCATCGAGACTTAAATGTACAACTTTTTCAGGATCCCAGTGGTAGATATAGATACCATCACTGTCGACCAGGCTCAGTTTAACTTCACTGCCATAATCATTCGTGATTTCATTTCGGATTATATTGATATTTTTCTCGATTTCTTCCCACGTGATACCGCCACCAAGCATACCGACTAGCTGTCCATCCGTTGACAAAACAGTTGAGCCAACGACAACCTATTTTACACCTGTTGTGTATGAAATCATGGGATTGGAAACATGGGTACGAGGCTCTGCGTTTTTATTCGCTCCTATCAATGCCTGCCAGTATCCTCGTTTACGGATTGATTTCAACTTTGCATTGGAATCACTGTCGTTAAAACTCGCGAAATCGTCTTTCGCCGGGTTGCCAACCGTTGTATTTCTGAAATACGAACTCGGCCCACTGAGTATGAATTTCTCATAGACGCCATCATGGCGTTTGATTTCTTTTCTTAGGAATTCTCGTATTGGATGCCACTTCATTGACGTGACAAGCGGTGATTGTGAATAGGCCTTACTTCTGAAATGCGTCAAGAAAAGTAAGCAGACAATTTTTCTGCGCTGGTATCGACTCTTTCTCGTGCAGCTTGTAGGGTTAGTTTTTCGACTTCACTACTTGTATAGCCAAGGGACAAACCCATCGTGATCAGCAATGGAATCAGGCTAATTGCAAGTAAATAAGTGACAAGTTTAGATTTAATTCGCATTCTTTATTGTGTTTTGGTGATGATAAGTATGAATTGAATCTATTTTTCTTGGATAAACCATCGTTGATAAGTATCGGCTGGCCACGAACATTCTTTAAATTCGCGTCAGAAATCATCGATTCAGGCGAGTATTATCCTTTGAGATTATGAGGTCTTGTGCTTGATGCTGGTGAAAAGAGGGCTAAGGAACCAAGCGCTGAAGCAACGAGGCCGGTATGGAAGATCACCTGAGCAAACCCTATGTCATGGTTGAACTCGCCGCGCTCCTACTCCACCGGCACGACCCGGAAATTGTGAACCTTAAAACGAAGAGTACTCACCCGGATGTTGCACGAAGGCGGGCATGCAATATCTGGGCTACCCCGGCCTAACCCTGAAAACACCGGCATCCACGGAAGACACGGTCACACGTTGGCCTGCTTCCAGCGTATCGACACCGGCTTCCGCGTCGATTTCCACTCGCCAGTCGACACCTGAATAGCGGTATGTGCCTGGCTGTAGCGTAGTAACGTTCTGCTGCACGACGAACTCGTGGCCGATCAGGTCACTGCTCGGCTTTCGCGATGGCGTGCGCTTGTCCTGCATGGACTTGAGCGGTTTCCACAACAGTGTACTGATAATACCCGTTGATATACCGAAACAGGCCGTGCCTGCAATCCATGTTTCAGGCAACACGCCGAACATCATCAACAAACCGGTCAAGAGTGCGCCCAGACCTGCAAACATCAGAATGATCGTCGTGAAACCGAACAGCAGTACTTCTGCAGCGAGCATTATGAAGCCAGCAGCAATCCAGAACCCGGACTGATTGCTTTGAATATACTCGATCATAATGGTGAAGCCGCCGCGCCCGACCCGTCCTTGTTCAATGTATTAATAATCGTTATCGCCTCGGCGACGATATTTGCAGCGCCGGTCTTGTCGTCACTGAGCAAAACGACCGAAGATTCTTTAGCGATCGCCTGTTTTGCAGCGATCGCCTGGGCGGCAAGCTCCAACTGAATCGCCTTTTGCCCTCTCTCCTCGATGGCCACATCGCCAACGATTTTAAGCGCCTCTGCTTTGGCCTCCGCAACAGCGAGAATCGCCTTCGCCTCACCTTCCGCCCTGAGGATCTGCTCCGCCTTGTCGGCCTCGGCTGCCAGTACCTTGGCCCGCTTGTCGCCTTCGGCCACATTGATCGACGACTGACGCTCGCCTTCCGATTCCAGGATCACTGCGCGCTTCTCACGCTCGGCCTTCATTTGGCGCTCCATCGCCTCGAGTACCGTGCGCGGCGGTTCGATATCCTTGATCTCATAGCGTAACACCTGCACGCCCCAGGGGCTCGCTGCCTCATTGATCGCTGCGACGATGTTTGTATTCAGGGCCTCGCGTTCTTCAAACGTCTTGTCGAGTTCGATCTTGCCGATCTCGCTACGCATGGTGGTCTGAGCAAGTTGGGTAACCGCGTAAACATAATCATCGACGCCATAAGAAGCCTTGTACGGATCGAGCACTTTCAGATACAGCACCCCATCAACGACCAGAGAGATATTGTCACGTGTAATCGCTGATTGACTGGGCACATCCACTGCCTGTTCTTTCAGCGAGCGGTCATAACCGACTTTATCAATAAACGGTACCAGGAAGTTAAGACCGGCTTCCATGGTTTTGTTGTATTTACCGAAACGCTCTACAACATAAGCGCGGTTCTGAGGTACAAACTTGATCGAGACCTTGACCAAAACGATGGCCAGAATGGCCAGACCAACCCAGAAGTTGAATATGAGATTGAGAACTTCGTTCACGCAATATCTCCTAAGAAATTAATGACTGATTAAATACTCAAATACACGCATGTGCAACGAGTATAGGAAGAATAATCACGCTTTGCCTTAGCCCGCATTTCTCACCAGAAGGCGAGATGGTCACGCCGAGATTTGGATAGATGAAATACATCGTTGTATTCCCCCCCTTTTTAGGGTCGCTGTGCGGTCCAAATCCATTCCAGACGGATTTGTCACAAGAGATTTTGCGAAGCACGGCCGAACATGACAGTG
>JABDQW010000306.1 GCA_013042055.1 Gammaproteobacteria bacterium
GGCGCCTCCGCGTCTCTGCGGTTAAACGAAAATTGAGCTGTCAACCAAGGTGCGCCAACGAATGCTGCAACACATACCAGAATGACCGCTGAATAATGTGTTATTTGAAAACCGACATATCAAATGAAGACAGCCATTTGGCAAGCTCGTCGTAGCTCATGGCCCTAGAGAAATGATAGCCCTGAACACGACTGCAGCCGAGCTGTTCCAACAGCTGTAACACCCGCAAGTCTTCAACACCCTCGGCTACAACCGACATACCGAGGTCATGTGCCATTGCTATAGTTGCATTTACAATGGGGTAGTTGTTCGAATTTTCGTGCAAACCGATGACGAATGATTTATCGATTTTGAGTTCGTTGATCGGGAACTTTTGTAAATAAGATAGTGATGAATAACCCGTACCAAAATCATCTACCGAAATCTGTATGCCGGACTCGGAGAATTCCTCAAGTACACGAGCCGATCTCAATGGATTCGTCATAATCGCGTTTTCGGTCACTTCGATGGTTAGTCGTGTTGGTGGAAATCCGGTGGTTTGCATGATGAGTTTGAGCTCCGCCAGCAGTGTGGTGTCCAGCAAATTCAGCGGTGACACATTGATCGAAAATTGAAAATCATTGGAATGTTCGACAATACTTTTTAACAGCGAAGCACTTTTTTCGAATATCTGCAACGTCAGCTTGCCAATGAGGTTCTCTCGCTCTGCCAGCGGAATAAACTTACTTGGCGGAATAATACCGTAGCGTGGATGTTTCCATTGCGTTAATAATTCACAGCCACATGGTTGGCTTGTTTTTAGATCGATCTTCGGTTGGAACACAGCTTCGAACTGCCCTGAATCCAGGCCATCTTTCATATCCACTGACAGCTGCAAATCCTTAAAACGATGCCGGTCCATATCGACGTGATAAGATGCGACCTTGAGACCTTTGTATTTTGCCTCATACATAGCGACGTCAGCGTGCTGTATCAATAGTTCAGGTGTCATACCGTCTTGGGGATAAATTGCAATACCTATACTGGTTCCAACCTGCAAGGTATGACCCTTGGCCTCAAATGGCGGTTCAATGACATTAGCCAGTTTTAGAGCAATATTCTCTGCCACAACACGCTCGACGCCATCAACAATGGCACAAAACTCGTCACCGCCTATCCGTGAGATGGTGTCTGAATCTCGAATTTCAGAATTCAGCCGGGTTGCGACGATCCGAAGCACTTCGTCGCCGATACCATGGCCAAGAGTATCGTTAATGTCCTTAAAGCGATCAAGATCGAGTAGAAGTACTGCAAAGGATGCGTTCTCTCTACCAGCTCGAGTGATAGCAAGATAGAGGCGGTCATCATTCAGGGCCCTATTGGGCAAACCAGTGAGCTCATCGTGCATAGCCTTGTAATGCATGCGTTCGGCAAGTTCCACAAGCGACTGCCTCATTTTCTCAAGATCATGTGACAGTTGGTCTACTTCCCTAACATAGGTAGAAATATGTACTTTGTAATCGGCCTCACCCTTGGCCACATCGCGTGACCAGTGGCTTAAAAGCCTCAGGGGTCGCGTGATGATTCTGGTGAAGAAGCCCATCAGCAGCAGGATACTGACCGAGTAGATGCCCAGTATGATGATACTGCGCTGATTTACTGTAACGAGTTTATCGAGCACTACGGCTTCATCGAATCCTAGTCTGAGTACGTAGTTATTCGCGCCGTTAATGCTAATACTCAACGGCATCGACATATAATAGACACCGTCACTGTGGTGGCCTATGTAGTCATCTTTTACATAATCGTCTCGGGTAATAGACGTGCTTTCGTTTGGTCTGATGACTTCTCCCTGCTGGTTGTCTATTTCTATAAACAGGATCTCACCGCTTAGCAGGACGTAGTCCATAAATGTGGAAAGTTTGTTAATGTCCTTGGCCAAGCCTACCATGGAAAATAGATCGTTGAGCAATCCCGAAATCTGTCTTGCATTTCCGATAAATTGCTCTTCAGCACTGTTCCAGAATGTTTTGTTGATATTGATGTACAAGAAGGGTATCAGTATCAAATGTATCAGCAGCGCGCCGGCCATAACATGGCTGGTTAGACCAAACCATTTTTTATTGTCATCTGCTACCATAATACTTTGACTATCTCGACATCAGGCATAACTTCTAATTCAGTATAGTCAATAAAGCTTATATCACCGACATGACTGGACAGGTGCCTATTTAGTTCGTGTAGCCTGTCGACTTCCTTGATTGCTGCAGTGCCATGCCTGAAGACACGCTTGACAAGCTTCCTCTTATAAGCACCTTCTGTCATATGCATCACGTTCTTGAGAAACTGTTCGTAGACATCTCTGTTATGTAGATTGATGACAGGCTTGTTCACCATCCCACTATCGGCCGATTTCAAGCCGAGGAATATCCGCCTAATATCGCGATTGCTGAGCATTTCTATACCGGAACCTTTGGCGGCAATTAGCACGACTTTGTTTTCTGCATGGCATGGAGTTATCGCCGTTATCAGCAGTATTGTGAAGACCATGAGCATCAACACGGAGCGTTGGTAATAGCGCACAAAATATTCCGGTGTACGAAATCTCATATCGCCACCAAGGCCCTAGAACACAACATCCATGCCGAGGGTGATCGACTTCGAATCACCCTTGATCGGTACAACTACACCATCATCGGTAACTTTATCGTACTGGAGTTTTACCGCGATGTTGTCGACAACATCCCAGCGCAGACCAACACTGGTCGTATGATGCTTTTCGTCATTACCGATTGCATTGATACTCTGTTTGAATCCTGAACGCGTAATATGGGGTGTGAGGTCGCCTATTTGATAGCCGAAGGAAAGAAGATAAGCATCGTACGCGACGTCGTTATCCGGTTGCTGATAGTTATTGAACTCGGATAGTATCAACAAGCGATCGATAGTCATATTGACTGAAAGCCCTAGAAACTGTTGCTTGATTTCATTGATCACGGAGACGTCGTTGATCGTTCTGTCAATCAGCCCTTGCATATGGCTCACTCTGACTTCAAGCCACGGATTCGCCATGGATGCAACGATGCCAATCATGTTCTTCCAAGTTTCATCGACACGCGCGCCAAACAACAGACCGAGTAGTTGATTATCCTCGGATTCTTCAGATCCATAATATAAATTGACACTGCCATCCCACTGGCCAATAGCCGTTTCATATAACACGCTGATGCCGTTATAGTTGGTTATTTGCCAGGTATACACATCCGGAGGGGGCCTGATCCAGTAGTAGGCGTAGCCAACATCGAAATAGTCCGAGTAGTAATAGAGCGGCAGACCTTTGCGTCCCAGTTGGATCGAAAGTTGGGATGTCAGGTAGTAATTCAGGTACAACCAGTCAATTCGCGGGTCATAGTCTTCAGCCCCATGCACCGAAACTTGGGCGATCAGCGAGACATCAGAGGTAAAGTACGAAGATAATTGCAGCCCTAACGAGGTATCGGGGTCGAGCGATAAGCGGGTGTCGTATATCCCGGTTTTAGGAAAATCGGCTAGAAATGCCTCGCCTTCGATCACTTTGCCGACAGCGATCGACGCAAAGCCATTGAGTCTGACGTCGGCTGCGGCAGGGCCAATCGGCCACTGGATGATGCATAAGAACAGCCACGAAAGGAACTGAAACCTGAGTTGGTCGGGTCTTTTTCTCATTATTCAAGTATAGAAAAATTTCTCGATTTTTCATGCGCTTAGCTATGATACTGCAGTTGGTTTGTGGACAAGACATCCGCCATAATCCCGACTTTTCCTCCGGTATCTGCGCTATCGAATTTTTGTAATAATTAACGCTTTTAGTTTTAAGAGATATTTGATGCATAAAATAACGATCATCGGAGCCGGATTCGCTGGCCTGACGTCAATCAGACAGCTACGCAGACTCAGTAAAAATATTGAGATCACCCTGATTGCGCCGCGTAAGGAACTGCATTATTACCCTGGAATGATCTGGATACCGAGCGGCCTGCGAAAACGTGAGGATCTGATAATCAACCTGGACAACTTTTTCAGGCGCATGCACGTCAATTTCCATCAAGCGAGTGTCACTGGGTTGAGTGAAGATGGCCGCACGGTACATACCGATAACGGTGATGTGCACAATGATGGACTGATTATCGCTTCGGGCGGCCGATTCATCAAAAAATTACCAGGTATAAAACACGCGGTCACACCCTGTGAGGGAATTGACGCAGCCGAGTGTATTCGTGATCGCCTGAATGCAATGGATGGTGGCACAATCGCGATCGGTTTCGCGGGTAATCCAAAGGAACCAAGCGCCATGCGCGGTGGGCCGATGTTCGAGTTTCTGTTTGGAACCGATACGCTGCTACGCCAACAGAATCGGCGCGAAAAATTCAAACTGGTGTTCTTCAGTCCGGCACCACAGCCCGGTAATCGTCTCGGCCCGAAGGCGGTAAAAAACCTGCTTCGGGAAATGAGTCGGCGCGGTATCGAAACCCACCTCGGTCATAAGATGCGTGGCTTTGAATCCAATAAGGTAATGACGGAAGGAGGCGAATTCGAGGCCGATATAATCATGTTCATGCCGGGGATGACGGGTAACATCTGGTTCGATAACAGCAAACTGCCTCGATCGGAGGGTGGACTGATTAAGGCGAACCAACATTGCAAAGTTGAGAACCTGACACATGTCTACGTCGCAGGTGATTCCGGCAGTTATCCAGGCCCGGACTGGATGCCAAAACAGGCGCACATGGCCGATTTGCAGGCAGAAGCCGCCGCAAAAAACTTAATGGCTGAGTTTAACGGACAACCAGCTGATGCTACGTTTAAAGTCGAATTAATCTGTATCGTCGATTCCAACAATAAAGGCATGTTGGTATCGCGTACGGCGAAGAAAAATATCATGCTACCCGAAAGCATTCTCTTTCATTGGATGAAACGCGCCTTCGAATGGTGGTATCTTCGTCAGTATCGATAACTGAAGGTGGGCCTATCATGATTGCAAAGCCAGCTAAACCGAATACAGCCGATCAGAGAAAAACAGAATCAGGCGCTCTCAGCGGAATAACGACTTCTCAGACCAGATTCACGATGACCAAAAGTATGCACAATGGTGTGGAAGCCTGGTGCGATTGCTGTTCATGTGAAGCAGAGCCCTACTGGGTGGAGGCGATGGAGGATTATCAAAAGACGAACTCGGAAAGCAAATCCTGATCCAAATTACGCCAAGACCACAAAGATTGATGAGGCGATAAATGTAGATCATTCGTCGTCCGTCTGCGTACAACACCCAACCTCACCAACCAGTTTGGTCGCATTACCCAAAGCCTGCCATAGTAGCGGGTAGAATTCGTCAGGAGATTCTACCCATGGAAAGTGTGCACAATTGTCTATTATGTAGTGTTTCTCGTGCGGAATCATGGCTGAGTACCAAGCAAAGCTCTCCGGCATCAATACATCCTGTTTACAGTAAATCAGCCCGGATAGCTTCGGTGACAGCCGCTCAAGATCGCTGCTCCCCAACGCCATTTGCCGGTACTCTTGCCATATCCGCACATTCAGCGTGTTGTTACTGTCGCTATGATCGAATTGTTCAGAATATTCCCAGCCTTTTTCTGCATCCAGAAAATAACTGGCTATCTTGCTACGAAAACGGTGTCGTTTTTCCTCGTCTGTATCAATATCCTCGAGTCTGAGCTTTAACTCAACAGACGGATGCACAAAGCGTTTGGTTTCGATGTGTTCCAGACTTTCCAGTTCTGGATCGACAGGATTATTCAATATCAGCGCCCAGACACGCTCCGGGTGTTGATGCGCGAATAACAGAGCTTGCAGGGCACCCCACGAATGACCCCACAGGATTACCGGCCGCTGAGGTAGCACATCGGCCATATCCTGCAGCCATTGCGCTAGCACGGGTACACGCCCGTCAATCATCTGAAAAGCGTTATCACCGACACCACGCATGTCCCATCGGCACACTTGATAGTTAGAGCTTAATCGTCGTTGTATTGGTTCCAGATTCCATGTCGTGAAAGCAGGCCCACCGCCGATAAGATAAACAGGTGGGCCTGAACCCTGGCAATTCACCTTGAGTTGAGCGCTAGCCGTTGATGTAAGCAACAAGCTCGCGAGGAGCAACGCAACCAGCTTCATATGGCCATGATCTTTTAGGATGGATTTTAAAAGCATAAGATACCAATGTAGATCAGGTCGTTATCGTGATATTGGCCCACTTTCGGAGTTCGGTCATTGCTGACCTTCTGGCGCGCCATTTCAACATGTTTGTTGAATGATGTTAGCTCAAAATCTCAGCCCCTGTATCGAACCAA
>JABDQW010000309.1 GCA_013042055.1 Gammaproteobacteria bacterium
TTATATTACTCAACACTTCAAGTGAAGAAGTAACGCCGGGAAAGTAGTTCACTAGCATAAGGTGACTTCTGTCTCGATTGATGCGCGCGTCTTTTACTCCCTTGTCACTCCCTAGTGATGCTTCCAGGTGGAAGATTTGATCATGTTGTAATTTCTCTTTGATGTGAACGACTATACCTACCGGATTATTGTTGTTCATTGATTTTTCTCCCTAGGTGTTTATGTTGTTGTTGTCTGTTGCTTACAAACATAAGCTTCTGCGCCGCACAATCGAGCAGATGGATGACCAATTATAAGAACGGACATTTCAATAGCAACGAAGCTTACGTAAATTATTGTCATACTATATAAGCACTTATGAGCTAATGCTAATTTGCTTTATTAGTAATGTATTAAACTAAAACATTGCGAGTTCCGGTTTCTGTATACGCTGTTATTTTTTCACGAAACGTGAAGCAGCTTTGTTGGTTAGATGCGATGTCGTCAAACAGGTAGACTCATGTTCTTAACCCTAAAACCCCAATCCTGCACGCAACGAACGGTCTGGTTTTGAATCATCAAGTAAACCGCTTGGTTACGGGAGCGATTTTTGTTGAGCCGATAACGAAACCAACGGTAGATTCGCCTGGAAACTGGGCGCTACTGTGCAAGTCAGGATCAACAATCGGTCTAACTATTCATATTTTTGTCAAATCTAGTCACTTTCATCCAAATTCCGGCTTGAAATACACACCATGAAGTCGGTATGCGCTATCATGGAGCTTTGCGTTGGTAATATGAATATCACACCGATTTCCATCTTATGGCCACTTTCATGAATGAAGCAACATCCGACAGCGCTATCACTGTCAAATCCAAAACCAAAGCCAAAGCAGCGAAGAAAACGCAGCAAGTATCGAGAGAAAAGCCGCAAGCATCGAGAGAAAAACTGGATTCGGTGCGTCATCACATCGGGTCGCGCGTGATCGGCCAGCAGCGCTTGGTCGAAGGTATGCTAGTCTGCCTGCTCAGCGATGGACACTTGCTCGTTGAAGGCTTGCCTGGGCTGGCCAAAACCACCGCGGTCAAAGCGTTATCGGAAGCCATCGAGGGTGATTTCCATCGGGTTCAGTTCACCCCGGACCTGTTACCCTCAGACCTGGTAGGTACCGATATCTACCGGCACGAAAAAGGGGCTTTTGAGTTTCGGCCCGGCCCGTTGTTTCACAATATTCTCCTTGCTGATGAAATCAACCGCGCACCTGCCAAGGTTCAGTCGGCCTTACTCGAGGCGATGGCGGAGCGCCAAATAACCGTCGGTCATACCAGTTATCCCTTACCTGATGTGTTTATGGTGTTGGGTACCCAGAATCCGATCGAGCAGGAAGGTACTTACCACCTGCCAGAGGCGCAACTGGATCGATTTCTGATGCAGGTCCGCGCGGAACACCCCAGTCATGATGAAGAGCTGCAAATTCTGGAACTGGACAACAACCGCCAAAAAATCTCTCAACAAGCCCCAGATACAGTGCTCTCACAGGCCGAGCTGCTGGCGATGCGTGCAGCTGCGACCGAACTCTATCTGGACCCTAAACTGTATGGTTACATTGTTGATTTGGTGCAGGCCACGCGTAATCCCGCTGGTTACAGTGAAGACTTACGCCGTTGGATACGTTACGGGGCGTCACCGCGTGCTTCCATTTCCTTGGGTCGTTGTGCCCGCGCACTGGCCTGGATGCGCGGCGATACTTACGTGTCACCGGAGCACATACAGCGCGTTGCGCCGGAGATTTTGCGCCATCGGATACTGCTGACTTTCGAAGCCGAGGCCGAAGGCATCACCACCGATGATTTTATCGAACAATTGCTGGGACTGGTCGCGATTCCATGACCGATGAGATGCACCCGCGCCTGGATGAGCTACTGGAACTGCGTCATCAGGCACATTCGCTGGGGCTGGCATCGCACCACCTGGTTAATACCACCTTCAGCGGTCTTTATGCCTCGGTATTTCGCGGTCAAGGTCTCAACTTCGAGGAAGTTCGGGAGTATCGCGATGGGGACGATATCCGCAACATGGACTGGAAGGTTACGGCGCGCACCAACGAGCCTCACTTAAAGGTTTACCGCGAGGAGCGAGAGCGCAGTGTTGTGCTGTGCGTGGATCATGGGCCGCACATGTTTTTTGGAACGAGTGGTACTTTTAAGTCTGTCCAGGCCGCACGTGCTGCTGCACTATTGGGCTGGGCGGCGAACAGCGTCAATGACCGTGTCGGGGGCATGCTATATGGCGATGCCGATACCGGCTTGGTGCATTTTCAGCCGACGAAGGACCGGCGCGCAGTGTGGCGCTTGCTCAAACAAATGGCCCAGCCAGTGCGCCGTGCTCAACGGGGCATCGACTGTATCGATCGGGTGTTAAAACAGGCCGACCGAGGTACCGGTACCGGTAGCCTCATTTTCATGATCGGTGATTTTAATCGTGATTTCTTAGGGCTGGACAAAACCCTCGGTCAGGTCTGTCAAAAACACTCGGTGGTACTGATTCCCGTGGATGACCCGGCGGACCGGGAGATTCCACGCATGGGACGTGCCCTTTTTCGGGATGCCGAAGGTCGTTTGGTAGAAATCGATACCGACGATGCCGACGGCCAGCGCGTCTTCAGTGAGCATTGGCATAAGCGTCGCTCGAGCTTGATAAAGCTAGCCTGTCGATTGGGTGTTGCGGTGATCCCGGTGCATACGTCGCGGGATGTACACCGCTCGTTGCTGGCCGGACTCGCCCAGCGAGCCCGCTCAAAGGCCTATCTGTGACGCCTGAAAGCCTGACCAGCCGCCTGCATGATATCCAGGATCTGGATCCCGCTGGCATCTGGCCGCTGGCCCTGGGTTGGTGGTTACTAATTGCTGCGGCTGCCCTTCTGATACTGGTGGTTATTGCTGTGCGCCGCTGGCAGCTAGACTGGCGGCGATTCTTACCCCGTTACGGCTGGTCACGCGAGGCCGCACGTGAACTAACAACACTGCGAGAGCATTTCGGTCACGATGACGTCAAGCAGCAGATGGCCCGATTTTCTGAATTGCTGCGTCGCATCGCGATTGCCCGTTGTGGACGCCACAGCTGCGCAGGCCTGCACGGTGAGCCCTGGCTGGACTGGTTGGCCGATCACGATCCCGAGGGATTCGACTGGCGCGATCGAGGACGATTGTTATTAGAGATCCCCTATGCACCACCTGGCGAACTGGATCAGCCGTCAGAATTATGCAACCTGATCGATGCCGCGCTGGTATGGACTGTGCGGCCGAGTCAATGTCGACGAGGGCGGGAAAAGCATCATGGGATTTGAGTTTCAGTGGCCGTGGATGGCGCTGCTGCTGATTTTGCCGTTTGTGGTCATGTATCTATGGCCGCGCAATGATCCAGAACAGGCCGATACGCTGGCCGGCCGTCAAGAAACCTTACTTCACCCGGCACTTGCCGACTTGCAGCAAAGCTTTACTAGTTATCGTCCGCGCGTCTCCGCCAGCGGTCGAATTCATGGTCTGCTGCTAACGCTATTGTGGCTGCTGCTGACGCTGACCTTGATGCGCCCCCAATGGCTGGAACCGTATACCGAGACGCGTGCGGAAGGTTACGATCTGATGCTGGCAGTGGACGCATCGCACTCGATGGAAGCCTTGGATTTCACAGTGAGCGATGTTCAGGTTACCCGGATGGCCGTACTCAAAGGCGTCTTGAGCAAATTCATTGCCAACCGCACCGGCGACCGGATTGGACTGATTATCTTCGGTAGCCAGGCCTATACGATCGCGCCGATGACGTATGACCTGGATGCGGTGCGCCAGCAGTTGGTCGATGTCGTGCCGAACATCGCTGGCCAAGGAACTGCGATGGGTGATGCCATCGGCCTTGGCGTGAAAAAATTGCGTGATCGGCCGGAAGGGTCGCGCGTGCTGATTCTTGTTGCCGACGGCGATAATACTGCCGGCTCGATACCGCCGCTGGATGCCGCCCGGCTTGCAGCGCTGAGTGGTATCCGCATCTACTCCATTGGCGTGGGAAGCACTCTCGATAGTGTGCAGATTATCGAAAATGGACGTCTAGTGGTTCGCGATGACCTCGGTCTGGATGAAAAGATACTGCGTACCATCGCAGGCATCACCAACGGTGCTTATTTTCGAGCTACCGATACCCGAGCCCTGGAGGAGATCTATAAACGGATTGATGAGCTCGAAAAAACCCGTGCCGAGTCCCGGACGGTCATGATTCCGCATCCGCTTTATCCGTGGACGCTGGGTTTAGGCCTAGTGGCGCTGTTGGCTTTAGGGATGTTCCCGGATGGCCGAGCGCGCATCGCGGGAGGTGGTCGAAGTGCCTGAGACCGGTTTCCACTTCGCCCACCCGTGGCTATTGCTGTTACTGTTGGCACCGGTGCCGCTGTGGCTATGGTTACGCATGACATCGCCTCGGGAAGACACTCGACGCTATCGCGCCTATGCTGATGCGCGTTTGTTGCCTTTTCTAATAGGCCGCCACGACCTGCCATCCCGGCAGAAATCGCGGGTTTTCCTGCTCTGGTGCGCATTGTGGGCGTTGCTGGTTATCGCTATCGCTGGCCCACGCTGGGATTTCAGAGACGTGCAGCTATTTCGGCCTGGCAGCGATCTGATCATCTTGTTGGATTTGTCTCGCTCGATGGACGTCACCGATATCAGTCCGTCGCGACTGGCCCGAGCTCGTCAGGAAGTACAGGATCTGATAGAAAACAATCGCCATTCACGTCTCGGCCTGATCGGATTCGCGACGTTGGCCCATATCATTGCGCCGCTGACCGAGGATGGCAATAGTCTGCGGGTCTTGCTACCGGCCTTGTCGACGGATCTGGTTGAGCTCAAAGGTAGCCGACTCACCGAAGCCCTGTTGCGGGCGCAGCAGATGTTGGCGGGACAACCCGAGAACAGCAGCCGGCATCTGTTGCTGATCACTGACGGGGATTTTGGTGATGGCAATCTGGAAGAATACGTCAAACGCCTGACTCGTGAAGGCGTACACCTGCACGTCTTGGCATTGGGTACCGAAGAGGGTGGGCCGGTGCCGGGTGCTGACAACAATATGCTGCGCCAAGCGGATGGTTCTGTCGTGATCTCCCGGCTCGATGAAGATAACTTGAAAAAACTAGCTGAAATCGGCAACGGTATCTATCAACGTGCCGGCTACCGCGATGCCGATACCGCCGCATTGTTGGACGGCATCGGTCAGGCAAGTCACGCGCATGCTGTTGCAAATCAGAGAACCCGTATCTGGAACGAACGCTATTTCTGGCTCGTGGGCTTAGTGATGCTGCTGGTGTTGCCGATGTACCGGCGCTTCCCGCGTGTTTTTATTAAACAGGAAACCTTATGAGCGGCCCGTTACGACGTCTGTATTACGTGCTCGTGCTGGTCGCTTTCAGTAATTCGGCGTCTGCCGGGCTGTTTGAAAACCGTGAGCAGGTAGGTGAGCGTCTGTATCAGGAGGGTCGTTATATGGAAGCTGCCGACATGTTCGAGGACTCATATCGCCGTGGCGTCGCGCTCTATCGGGCCGGCGAGTACAGCAAAGCCGCTGAATCCTTCCAGAGCGTTGATCGTGACGCGGTACGAGTGGCGGCAAAATACAACGAAGGTAACAGTTATTTTCGTGTCGGCAATTATGAAAAAGCCATAAGTGCTTATGAAAAGGTGTTGAAGCAGAATCCCCAGCACGATGGGGCAGACTTCAATCAGAATCTTGCCCGGGTAATGCTGGCTCAGGCCACCCCTGAAGAAGATGAAGTGACAGAGGAGCCGAACGACGAGGTGCAGCAACAACAGCAAGACCAGCAAGAACAGCAAGAACAGCAAGAACAGCAAGAACAGCAACAACAACAGCAACAACAACAGCAACAACAGCAACAACAGCAACAACAGCAACACAGCAACAACAGGACCAACAGGACCAACAG
>JABDQW010000312.1 GCA_013042055.1 Gammaproteobacteria bacterium
CGAAATCGTTCTTGATTTCATCCAGACGTTTCGACCGAACATTATCCACCTGTCAAGTCCGTGTGGTAGTCCGCATTTTTCAGGCAGCTAATGGATTTCTCGCAAAGGCGCGAAGCGCGCAAAGAATGCGTCATTTTGTTGACAGTCATTTGAAATCTTGCATTCACGGCTATCCGATTTGCCGTCATCGGTGTCTGCTCAGTGCGTGTCCGGTAGTACGCCAACCTGCGGCATTTTGGCTAACCCCGTCTCGCGCGCATGTTCCTCGAAACCTTTATTGCGCCAGAAGAAAGCGCCGGGCATCGTCGTCGGTATCACCAGCGCGTAGAACAGTGCCCGGCCGATGATTGCAGTAGTGACGATGACCACTGCCGCCGCCGCCCAGACCGTCAGGCCGGCAGCACCCTCCAGTTGGACAATAGTCAAAACCATCGCGAATGCCAGGCCGGCGAACAAGCCGGCATTACGCGCACCATATACTTTTCCAAACAGTGTCAATTGACGATGATGCGAGGCCGCAGCTTCACCTCCCTGCTCGAGCAAGTCTTTCTGATGGAAATACAGGCCGATAATTTCGAGGAATAAGCCGAGGGAGATGATCGTCGCCAACATCGACGTACTCTGATTCCAGCCAGAACCGGCGTTGGTCTGGATCACAGCATAGGCCAGCAACACGGCCAGAGGCCCGAGCACGAGTACGTTGCCGTAGAATGAAGTCAACACCTGCCAGTGGTTCCAGAACGGCCGGGCTGGAATCCGATAAATACTGTGCATAAAGTAGATCGCAGCGATACCGGATAGCACAGCCCCCCACCCCGTTAGCGAAACCAGCCCGTGCGCCAGTGGCTGCGGCAACCATTGAAACAACATCGGCAGCCCGGTCAACAGCGTATAAGCACCAAGAAAATTGTAGAAAACGGCAATACCGGCGACTTCTCGGCTGACGGGCGAATAACGCAGGTTGTTGAAGGCACGATAGAACCGGTGCGGCCTGCCGAGATGCAAGGTCGATAGCACCAAAGCCAGCGTTTGAACCGCGATCATCGAGAACAGGACCAGCGGCCAGGCCAGTCGATGGGTGCTCGGCGTGATCGTCTCGATGCCCAGCAGCGGGCCGATGAACAGGATCAGAAACGCCCCGACCACGGCCTGGGATACCAGCGTAAACACGATCAGCGGATTTTCGCGCGTACTCAGCATTTTCAGGTTCCAACCGGATGGTCCATCATTGGCGTTGACCTTCGCGCTGTAGTCACCCGTAGAATTTTTTGCGTACTTCAGCGGCATGCTATCGGTCCGAGTCATTTCATCGGGCAGCGCCGTCTTTTGTTGAAAGCGGATGTTGGGCTGGGTGATCGATGTGTCCGGAAAGCCCGGTATCGTGCTGTCGAGCGCGTCCCGGTTTTCCGGTGTCGTCTCGATCACCCCGAAGTCGAGTGCACCTGCCAGGCAGGCGGCAGCACAGGCAGGTTTAAGACCGATCTCCAGCCGGTCGACACACATATTGCATTTGGATACGTGACCAGCACTGGTATCAAGCTGGGGAGCGTTGTACGGGCACACCCAGGTACAGTAGCCACAGCCGAAACAGATATCCGGATCCTGCAGTACGGCGCCGTATTCAGCAAACTTGGTATACGCACGCGTCGGACAGCCCTTCAGGCAGACCGGGTCGTCGCAATGGTTGCAGGCCATCGAAATATTCAGGCGCGTGTATTCAGGGTAGGATCCGCCCTCGACATAACCAACCGCGCGAAAAGCCAGGTGCGCCGGCAGATCGTTCTTCTCCGAACAGGCGGCCTCACAGGCGTGACAGGCAATGCAGTTATCCGCAGTGAAATAAAAGCCGTGCTGCTTGTACCGGTTCGGGTTGTCACCGATTGAGCTGTCACCATTGATATTCAACGACTGCCCGCGCAGTTCGTGACCGTCGGGCACGGTTTCGATCAGCGTGCCGTGGCGGTTGGCCTGCGGATGCTCGACATCCGGCACAAACGCATAGCTCTGCTCATTGGGTCTGGGATACTTGAACATGATTATCTATAGCAGATTACATCTGGTGATTAACCGCAGAGACGCTGAGGCGCAGGGTTAATCCTGTTGTTGTTTACTGTTAAGCGGCGTAACGCGATCGGATTATTACGACGCGATACCCTTGCTGCATGGCAACACACATTGAATTCCCTCTGCGTCTCTGCGCCTCTGCGGTTAATCATTCAAAACGCCCGTGCTGCGACATTCGTGTGTGCTGCGGCCTGCTGGTCTTCGATGGCTTCGATTTTCACCGCGCATTGCTTGTACGCGGGTTGACGGGAATGAGGATCGAGCAGGCCCAGTGACAAGCGGTTCACACATTCATGATAGTGGAACGGTATGAACACCGAATCGGGTGCGGTCCGTTCAGTGCATTGCACCATGACGATCGCATCACCTCGGCGTGACGTCAGTCTGGCGTAGGAACCGTGTTGGATCCCGAGCTTCTCTGCGGCTCGTGGATTGATCTCCATGTACGGCGTTGGGCTGAACTTATTCGCGTTGCCCACCTTGCCGGTACGGGTACGCGTATGAAAGTGTTCGACAACTCGCCCGGAATTCAACCAGAACGGATAGTCGTCATCGGGTCGTTCGTTGTCGTCGAAGAACGGCAGCGCCAATAGTTTTGCCTTGCCGTCAGGGAACTGGAACACGCCGTCAGTGTATAGGCGTTGTGAGCCTTGCGGTGCAGTGTCTTCGTTACACGGCCATTGCATACCACGATTCTGCTCGATTTTGTCGTAACTCATGCCGGAATAATCCAGCATACGCCCCTTGGAGAGCTGCTTGAGCTCATCGAACACGCCTTCCGCCGTTTCCGGGAAATTGATTTGTCGGCCTCGCTCGAAGCGCTTGGCCATTTCGTTGAAGATGTCCAAATCCGTCTTGGAGTCGCCGTGGGGCTCGCAGACGTTTCGGATCAGGTTCACACGCCGTTCGGTGTTGGTAAAACACCCCTCTTTTTCCGCCCACACCGCAGCGGGCAAGAACACATGCGAATACTGATTGGTTTCGACATCACGGTAGGCATCCTGCACCACCAGGAATTCGAGGCTGGACAGCAGCGTGCGCATCAATGCGGTATTCGCCATCGATGTCATCGGGTTGGTCGCGATCAGCCACAGACCCCTTATTTCACCGGATTCGATCGCCGGCAGAATATCAGTCATGAACATGCCGCGCTTTTTCGGGAAGAAATCGGCATCGATGCCCCAGAACCTGGCGATTTCACTGCGGTCCTGCTCGCTTTCGAGCGCACGGTAACCGGGCAGCCCGGAGCAGGATGACCATTCGCGTGTGCCCATCGCATTGCATTGGCCGGTGATCGACACTGAGGAGCCGCCGGGCTTGCCAATATTGCCGGTGATCAGGTTGAGGTTGTTGATCGCGCAAACACCGTCCGACCCGTGCGTGCTCTGATTGATGCCCATGGTCCAGATCGTCATCGCTGCACCGGCAGCCGCGTACATGCGCGCCACCTTGCGAATCATGTCGGCGTCGATACCGCATACTTTTGCTGCGCTTTCCGGATCGTATTGCTGTACCAGCGCACTGAATTCGTCATAACCGGTGGTGTGCGCGTCGATGTAGTCCCGATCGGCCAGGCCTTCTTCGAGAATGGCGTGGGCTAGCGCATTCAGCAACACCAGGTCGGTGCCGGGTGACACCGGCAGATGGATATCGGCTTGCTGAGCGAACATGGTTACTCGTGGATCGACCACGATGATCGGAAAACGCGGCTTAGCTTCGCGGTCACGGCGTTCCAGCGCTTCGTTCAAACGCCAGTAGATGATCGGGTGCTGCTCCGGAAGATTGGAGCCGAAGGCCAGCAAACATTCAGTGTGCTCGAAATCATCGTAGCACCCCGGTGGACCATCCGACCCGAACGAGCGTTTATAGCCCGATACCGCGGATGACATGCACAGCGTGGTATTGCCGTCGTAGTTATTGGTGCCGATGACGCCGCGCGCGAGCTTGCCCAGCGTATAAAACTCTTCGGTCATGATTTGACCGGTCGAAATGACAGAAAACGCATCGCGTCCGTATTGCTGCTGAATGCGTTTGATTTCTTCGGCGGTATGATCGAGCGCCTGCTTCCAGGTCACTTCTTCGAAGTCATCGTGATAATCGCGGCGCATCAGCGGTGAGCTGCCGCGGCCCGCGGTCTTTCGAAACAGTTCGTGTTCGAAAATGCCTTTTACACACAACTTGCCGCGATTTACATCGGCATCGGCCACACCGCGCGAAGCCACCGGAACGCCGTCTTGATCGAGGCCGACTTCGATCGAGCAGCCGGTCGAGCAGTAGCCGCAGGTGGCATATTTCCACTCGACCACCCCCTTGTCCGCTATTTTGATCGGATTTTTGTTTTTACGCCCGAATAACATGATCAGATTCTCGTGATGACCTGCTCCGCAGGATCGACACCGTCATATAGAGGTATACCTGGCACACGCTCTGCTGTGCTCAGGCGGCCTTGGCTTCCATTGAACCCAGATAGACCCTGCCATTTTCAACCTTGACCGGATAAACATTGGTACAACCCTCATCCGGACCCAGTGCCTCGCCGGAGGCGAGATCGATTTTCCAGTTGTGCAGCGGGCAGGTCACCGAGCTCCCATGAACGATCCCCTGGGATAATGGGCCCTGCTTGTGAGGGCAGGCGTCTTTGATTGCAAACACCTGATCCAGCGCTGTTCTAAAC
>JABDQW010000003.1 GCA_013042055.1 Gammaproteobacteria bacterium
ATCCAATGCTTTTTGGAAACGGTTCGCGTGTGAGCGTTCGGCTTTAGCCAGTGTTTCGAACCAATCAGCGATTTCGTCGAAACCTTCATCGCGTGCGGTTTTGGACATGCCAGGATACATGTCGGTGTATTCGTGAGTTTCGCCGGCGATAGCTGCTTTCAGATTGTCCGAGGTTCCACCAATAGGCAAGCCTGTTGCGGGGTCGCCGCTTTCTTCGAGGTACTCCAGATGCCCATGTGCGTGACCAGTTTCTCCTTCAGCTGTGGATCGGAAAACAGCGGATACATCATTGTAGCCTTCGACATCCGCTTTCGATGCGAAATACAGATAGCGACGGTTAGCTTGTGATTCACCAGCGAATGCGTCTTTCAAGTTTTGTTCTGTTTTACTGCCTTTCAATGCCATTTTTTTTTCCTCTTTGGTTTAACGGATCCGAAAATCTACATCAACTTCTCTAACAATAACATTAAAGATGATTGATGTCGGATTCAATTAGTATTTTGCTATGTGCGCGATTGTTTTTCTTTATCGCGCTTGGCCTGCATTTCTCACCGATCCGGCCGTTGTCCGGCGAATCGTCGATATTGTGGTTTTACATATCGGATCATGCTGTTAATCTAGCGCGCATGATTCGCGTTGTGCATATCAATCAGGAGGCAGTCTATGTTACGTGAGGTCGATGTCGCTATTATCGGCGCGGGTAGTGCCGGTTTGTATGCCTTATCGCAAGTGCGTCGGGAAACCGAAAACTATGTTTTGATCGATGGTGGCGAACTGGGAACAACCTGTGCGCGGGTGGGTTGCATGCCATCCAAGGTGATCATTCAGGTTGCGGATGACTTTCATCGGCGGACAATTTTTGACCGTGAGGGCATCGGTGGTGCTGATGCGCTTGGTCTGGACAAGGCGGCTGTTATGGAGCATGTTCAGGATTTACGTGATACCTTCGTCGACAGGACACTCGGTGTGACCGATGGGCTGGATGACACACATTTAATCGATGGTTACGCGAGATTTGTCGATGACCATACCCTTGAGGTCAATGATCAGCACTACCGCGCCAAAGCCATCGTGATAGCAGCGGGCACGAAACCGATCGTACCCGATGCATGGCAATCGTTCAGGGAAGATATCATCACCACGGATGAGTTCTTCGAAATCGAAGACCTGCCGGCATCCGTTGCGGTGATCGGCCTGGGTTCGATCGGGCTGGAGCTTGGGCAGGCATTGTCACGCCTGGGGGTGGCGGTCACCGGCATCGACCTGCTGGAGACGGTCGCTAAATTGCAAGACCCCGTCGTCAACAAGCTGGCTGTCGACGTGATCGGAAAGGAGTTTCCACTTTGGCTGGGTGAGGCGGCACAGATCAATAAAACAGCGGATGGTATCCGTGTCAGTGTGGGTGAAAAGCAGGTCGCCGTCGACAAGGTGCTGGCCAGTCTTGGGCGCAGGCCAAATCTCGATCGGCTGGGGCTGGAAAACACATCGCTGCAGTTGGATGACAAGGCCGTACCGGTGTTCGACCCTGAAACCATGCAGTGTGGTTCATCATCGATCTATATTGCCGGGGACGTTGTTCTGGATCGGCCGTTGTTGCACGAGGCTGGCCATGAGGGGCGTGTTGCAGGTTACAACGCAGTACGTCAAAGTGCCGTCAAATTCAGGCGAAAAACCGCACTGGCGATTACCTTTTGTGACCCCAATGTATCGACGGTGGGTGCGCAACTCGACGCGCTTGATGTATCGACTATCGCGATTGCCGAAATGCAGTTTGCCCCGGTCGGTCGTGCGCTGATCATGGGTAAGAATCGCGGCATAATCAGGGTTTATGTCAACAAGGCCGACGGCCTGGTCGTGGGTGCAGCCATGGCTTGTGTAAAAGGCGAGCATCTTGCTCATTTGCTGGCATGGTCGATTCAGCAGGGTATGACGGTGTTCGATCTGCTGAAAATGCCTTACTATCACCCGGTTATCGAAGAGGCATTGCAGGGTGCGCTCTACGCTGTGCTGCCTGAGCTCGATGTCACGGAAGAAACCGTCGAGTTGGAAAAAATCTAATGTCAGCGCCGTTATTGCAGGGTGCGTCGCGCGCACCAAACGCCTCGAAGATTACCCCTGTTGTTGCCTGGTGGTACAGACCGCCCACCCTGCATTACTCGCTTTTTGTCTATTTACGCTGAATATCGGTATTATGGGGGACGGCATAGAAATTATTTTCTGCGCCTCTGCGCCTCTGCGGTCAAGAATTGATTTTGCTGAATTCGATTATGGCATTTGCTCGATATCGGCGTTATTGGAAATACCGCGACAGGTCGAGCGATAACAGCAATCGGTCATAGTCGTAAGCGTCTATGTTCGACTTATTATAGGTGTAGGAGATTTCTGTGTTTATCGTCCAGTTGTCGAGGGAGCCCGACTTGATATCCCGGCTATAGCCGATGCTCGCGGTGAGCTCATCATCCTGCCTGATCAAGCTCGTATTGCTGTCGTCGATAATCGTATCCGGGGCCTTGTAATTGAAAGTCCTTGCGTTCGCCTTCAGGTAAACGGTGCGCAGGTCTGTTATCGCGGTGTAGCCACTGACATAAAGCGTGACGCCGTCATAGGCAAATTGGTCATCATCGGCGCTCCGTTTGCGATAACGAAAGCCTGCTTCTATGCCCGTGTTTAGCTTTTGCAGCAAGCTTGTGTAGGCAGCACCGGCCATCAGTAGCTTGCCATTTTGCGGCTCGTTCACTGCATCGGCATAGTCGCGTGTGAGTAGCGTCGACTCAATCAGAACGCTACGGTAGTTGCCGAGATCAAAACTGATGTAAGGATTGACCGAAAAGGCTGTGGCCAGCGAGCTGTGACCAAGATTCACATAGTCGATTCTTAACGGCGCCGCACCCAGCCATCGTCCCGCTGATATGAATGCCGGGCCGGTATCGGCGCTGACAATATTCAGATCGAAGTCGCTGGTTTCGATGTACAGGTTGCTGGATACGGATGCCTGACTTTGCCACTCGAAGCTCGTTCTGGCCCCGTCTATATTGACGGGTTTTTTTCGACGATAGCGGTGTGAAGCACTCAACACAATATCTGAGCCAATAGAGCCGATTTCGTCCGAGGGTAAAAAGAATTCGCGGCCATTGACAATAACGGTGCCAACACCGGGTACGACGTTAATGTTGGAGTTATAGATCAGACCGGCTTTGACGTACTGGGAGTAATAGTGGGTGCCGTGTGGTCGTAACGCATCCTGGGACACCTGTTCGATATAGGCGAGTATCGCCAGGCGAACCGATTCGGGTGTTTCTGGGTCGTCCAGTACAATCTGAAATTGCTCCATGGCTTTTTGGTACAAACTGGCTTCATGGTAAGCGATCGCCAGTTCAAGCCTGGCTCGGTTCAGGTATGGGTGTGTTGAAAGGATGTTTTCGAACATCTTGATCGCATCATAAATCTTACCCGTTTCGCGCTCATCCATCGCTTCCTCAAACTGCATCAGCACGGGGTCAACTTCTTCTGCCAGACCATTGCCGCTTGAGGTCAGGTAGGCGATGACCATCAGAACAACTGGCGCTATTGGTTTTATTCTTCCCGTCTTCTCGGCGTGCATATCAGCCCCGCTTGAGTGTTTTTCACATTAAACTCGTTTTGGCTTACGAATAATCGCACACTTAGGTAGCGAAAAAACAAGCCGTCGTGGAAGAACTGACAGGCGGCCGTTGGGTCCGATATATTATGTCCATTGAGCATATTGCAACTGCTGTGGTTGTAGTGCTGTTTTTGGTTTTCATTGCAGAGCCAATATCCCGTTGGATTCGCCTGCCTTATAGTGTTGTTTTAGTGACTTTCGGTTTTATCGGATCTGAATTGGCGGTCAAGTCAGGTTTGGACACCGGTGTACGCGCCGATAATTTCCAGGACCTGGTATTCTATATTTTTATCCCTGTGTTGGTTTTTGAATCAGCGTTCAAAATCAATAAGAAGTTGCTGCTGAAACTGTTTGTTCCAATTCTTTTTCTCGCGATAATCGGCTTATTGGTGACAGCAACACTGGCTGCGTTGGGGCTGTATTTTGGCATAGCTCATCCTGTCGGTTTTCCAATCATGGCTGCCTTGCTCACCGGTGCCATACTTGCTGCGACCGATCCAGTTGCCGTTGTTGCGCGATTACGCGAAATCGGTGCGCCAGAACGTTTGAGTGTGTTGCTGGAAGGCGAGAGCCTGTTCAATGATGCCACAGCTATCGTGCTGTTTGGTTTATTCCTGTCCATGGCGCTATCAGTCGAGCACTCCATCACTGTGTCAAGTGCTATTGGCCAGTTTATAAAAATATTCGTCGGTGGTCTGACAACCGGTTTGATAGCGGGGCTGTTGACCAGTTGGTTGGCCAGGGTGGTTAAATCCGATACGATGACAGGCGTACTGTCGATCATGCTGGCGTACGGATCCTACTTGCTCGCTGAAGCCATATTCCAGGTGTCTGGCGTCATGTCGACACTGGCAGCCGCGATGGTGATGTCGGTGGTGCTCAACAGGCACTCAGGCGATACTACGCTGATGAAGGCCGACTATTTATGGGATGTCACCGGTCATGTTGCCAATGCAGCCGTGTTCATCATAATGGGCGTGACCATCACGGTCAGCATGTTCGAGGAGCGATGGCTCGCAATGATAATCGCGATCATCGCTGTTCTGGTCGCAAGAGCGATAAGCACCTACGGCTGTTTGAGTCTGCTGGGTCTGTTTCAGCGCGAGCCAGTTGATTTGCGTGGCCAGACGGTCATCGTCTGGGGTGGTCTGCGGGGAGCGGTTGCGCTGGCGCTGGCGCTTTCCATTCCGACGAGTCTGGACTACTGGTGGACGATACAGTCGATCGCGTTTGGCGTCGTGTTATTCACGTTATTCGTGCAGGCAACAACGATACATCTAGTCGTGAACAGGTTTGGCTTGAGCGATTGATCGTCTATCGTTTATCGCACGAGCGGCCACTAACATAGATTGTATAAGCAGGGGATAGCAGCAAACACCGTGCGCCCTTCGGTAGCTTTCAGGCTAACGTACAGACCAGATCAGAAAGATCACAAAGCTAATAAGGACCACAGCTAATAAGGCCAATGTACCCCAGTGTTTTTCCTCCGCGTTCTTGCTCCTCTCTAAGGTCGCTTTGATCCCGGGCCTGAACAGAAATAGAACCAGTACGGCCAGTGCACCTAAAGCTATTTGTTCCCATAGTTCCATTTAGCGTCCACCTTTCAATCGAATTTGTAATGCTTTTCTATCGGCTCAATGATTTTCCAGACACATTTCATGCCTTTCGG
>JABDQW010000006.1 GCA_013042055.1 Gammaproteobacteria bacterium
CATTGAATTTGCTTTACTCCGCGCCTCAGCGTCTCTGCGGTGAATCAAGCTTTTCGAGCCCTGGCTCATTTATTGCTTAAACGATTCGTGTTGGTGCTTAGAGTCGATAAACAAATTACGCGGCACATCATCACTGTTGGTATTCACCTGCATAGCACCGACACGACGGACTCAGGATCTACAGATCCGAGGTAAATCGGCTAAAATAGGATCGTTTACAGTCGGCCGACCAATTTAGCCATACCCATCACTGTCATGTCAGAACGTATTCGCGAGATTCCATACAACTATACCTCGTTCTCCGACCGGGAGATCGTGATACGTTTTCTGGGTGAGCCTTATTGGGACCTGCTCAATGAACTTCGGCATCAACGTAACACGGGCATATCGGCACGAATGTTGTTCGAAGTCTTGGGTGATATGTGGGTCGTCACACGCAACCCGTATCTGCAGGAAGATTTGCTCGAGGACACAACCCGACTCAAGGCGCTGATCGATGCTATGCGTCATCGCTTGGCACAAATTCTGGCACGAGCCGGCGATAATCGTCAGGCGCTGGAACTACACCAGGCGGCAACCGATGCCGTGAGTCAATTCGCCACGCAATTTACCGAAGACAAAATCCTACGTGAAAAACTTCGCCAGCGTTTTCGACGCATTACCCGCAAAGACAATATCGATTTCGGCGGTCTCGCCCGTGTCTCCCACGCCACTGACGCCACTGACTGGCGCGTCGAGTTTCCATTCGTCGTGATCTCACCGGATAGCGAAGCCGAGGTCGCCGACATAGTCCAAGCCTGCATCGATCTGGGCCTGACCATCATTCCGCGAGGCGGCGGCACCGGTTATACCGGTGGTGCCATCCCGTTAGATAAGCACTCGGTAGTGATCAACACCGAAAAGCTCGATAGTCTCAGTCCTGTCGAGCCGGTTCGTATTCATGGTGTCGAGCAGCCAGTGCCAACCGTACATTGTGGTGCCGGTGTCGTCACCCGCCGCGTGTCCGACATGGCTGAGGCAAATGGCCTGGTGTTTGCGGTTGATCCGACGTCTCAGGATGCATCCTGCATCGGTGGGAACGTGGCCATGAATGCCGGAGGCAAGAAGGCTGTGCTCTGGGGCACCGCACTCGACAATCTCGTCAGCTGGCGCATGGTGACCCCTGATGCCAACTGGATCGAGGTTGAACGCTACTATCACAATCTCGGCAAGATCCACCAACAGGATGAGGTCGTTTACTGTATTCATACCTACCAGGCCGATGGCGAAACGCCGATCGGCCAGCCGTCGATGCTACGCATGCCAGGCGCGATGTTTCGCAAGGCTGGTCTCGGTAAGGACGTCACCGACAAATTCCTATCAGGCTTACCCGGCATCCAGAAAGAAGGTTGCGATGGCATCATCACATCGGCGCGTTTCGTACTGCACCGTATGCCCAATCATACACGTACGATGTGTCTGGAATTCTTCAACACGGATCTATCCGAGGCGATCACAGCGATCGTCGAATTAAAAGATTTGGTCGAACAGGCCGATGAAGTTGTCCTGGCCGGGCTTGAGCACCTGGATGAACGTTATATCAAGGCTGTTCGTTATGCGACCAAAACACCAGGACGCGAACGACCACGAATGGTACTGCTGACTGACATCGCCAGTAACGAGGAAGCTAGCCTCGATGCTGTCGTTGCCAACATAGCTGCACGTGTGAGGTCACGTAATGGTGAGAGTTTCATCGCGAGAAGCCCGGAAGCCCGTCGGCATTTCTGGCTCGATCGTGCACGTACGGCTGCGATATCTGCGCATACCAATGCCTTCAAGATCAACGAAGATGTGGTGATACCCCTCCAACGGCTCAGTGAGTACAGCGCTGGTATCGAGCGCATCAACATTGAACAGTCGATTACCAATAAACTGGTTAGTGTCGATAGCTTCATCGAACATCTATCGGGTGATCTCAAAGAACTGAAGCAGGACGAAGACTTCGATGACAGCGATGAAAACCAAGCCATCCTTCAGGCTAAGTTGGACCTGGCGCGCGAACATCTGCACAAAGTCCGGCAACGCTGGTCTTCTTTGTTGCAGCACATGGACGAGACCGTAGCGGATCATATGGATTTGCTGACTGAGACCGAGCGTGCTCTGATCAAACCGGGTGACCGTGTGCTCGATACGCTGTTGCGCCGGGACGTGCGCATTTCCTATCGCGACGAAATCAAGCAACGCCTGCGAGAAATTTTTCGCGGACAGGAGTTCGAACCTCTGAGGATGGCGCTGCGCGACAAACACCTCGCAATCAAGAACAATCGTTTATTCATTGCCCTGCATATGCACGCCGGTGACGGTAATGTACACACCAACATCCCGGTACACTCCGATAATTACCAGATGTTACACCAGGCCGATCACCTGGTTGAACGGATCATGCAACTAGCGCAGGAACTCGGTGGGGTCATTTCGGGAGAGCACGGCATAGGTTTGACCAAGATTCAGTTTCTGGAGACACACAAGCTCGAAGACTTCGTGCAATACAAGACCAAAGTCGATCCAGATGGGCGATTCAACAGAGGCAAACTACTACCCGGCTCCGGTCTCGGTAACGCTTACACGCCATCCCTGGCACTGGTACAGCAAGAAGCATTGATTCTGGAACAGAGCGAACTGGGTTTGCTGAACGATGAAGTCAAGCACTGTTTGCGTTGTGGTAAGTGCAAGCCGGAGTGCATGACGCATATCCCACGAGCCAACCTACTGTATTCGCCCCGCAACAAGATCCTGGCTACCGGCTTGATCATCGAAGCGTTTCTGTATGAGGAACAAACGCGCCGTGGCGTCGCGGTGAGACACTTCGGCGACCTCAATGATGTCGCCGACCATTGCACCGTGTGCCACAAGTGTCTGAATCCTTGCCCAGTGGATATCGACTTCGGCGATGTATCTATGCGTATGCGCAAGATTCTGAGAAACCGCAAGCAAAAGAAATTCAATCTAGGCAGCTGGGCAGCGATGCAGTTTCTAAATGTGACCAACCCGACGACGATCAAGGCAATGCGTCTGCTGATGGCAAGAACCGGGTTCCGCGTAATCAATGCGGCGCACAGTATCGCCAAGATAGCGGGCCTGCTGGGCAAGAAAAAGCGCATACCGCCCTCTACAACGGGCACAACGCCGCCCACCCAACAGATCGTACATCTCGTCCGCAAGCCCATGCGTGCCCCGGTGCCGCCCCGACCGTTGCGTTCGCTGATCGCATCGGAAGATCCGACCCAGGTGGTTGTCATTCGCGACGACGACAACACCACGAACGAATCCGACGCTGTGTTCTACTTTCCAGGTTGTGGCTCCGAGCGTCTGTTCAGCCAGATAGGTCTTGCCACGCTGGCAATGCTCTACCAAACGGGTGCTAAAACGGTCTTGCCGCCCGGCTATTTGTGTTGTGGCTATCCACAGATAGCAGCCGGTTACGACAACAAGGGACATGCGATCAGCACAGCCAACCGCGTTTTGTTCCATCGCGTGGCAAATACCCTGAACTACCTCGATATCAAGACGGTAATCGTCAGCTGTGGTACCTGTATGGACCAGTTGATGGAATACGAGTTCGAGCAGATTTTTCCGGGCTGTCGCTTACTGGACATCCACGAATACCTGATGGAAAAGGGTATCAGCCTGAACGGCCAGGGGGAAACGCAATATCTCTATCATGACCCTTGTCATACACCGATGAAGAGCTATCAACCGCTCAAAGTCGCTTCAAGTCTATTACGGCGGGACGTAGAGCTGAGTAGCCGCTGCTGTGGCGAATCGGGAACCCTCGGAACGGCACGACCCGATATTGCTGACCAGCTCCGTTATCGCAAGCAGGAGGAACTGGAAAACGGACTCGTCAAACTCACCGGGCAACCCAACAACAACCGGGGTAAAGTGAAACTGCTGACCGCCTGCCCGGCATGTCTGCAGGGACTTTCACGTTATCAGGATGATACCGGACTGCAAACGGACTATATCGTGGTCGAACTCTGCAATCAGTTGCTGGGCGACAGCTGGCAGGATGAGTTCGTTGACAAGATAAACCGCGGCGGCATCGAGCGAGTACTGCTTTAGGACAACGGTTGTAAACAGCACGAGTCCGATTATCGCAACTGTGATTCGATCAGATCGATGGATCACACCGGCCCTTTTCCACTGTTTTTTTCTGGATACTGCTGTTTGAACCGGAGTTATCATTGACCTAACGAATTCGAGACAGGATTGGTTCCGTCAAAGTAGTGGCGACTAATCAAGAGGTGGGATTATGCACACGCAATCGTACTCAAACCGACCGGGTTACCTGTTCATCTTTGTCGGTCTGTTACTGTCTGTCGTATCCGCTCTGGTACCTCATTTCGAAGCTGGATACCATCTGATGCT
>JABDQW010000010.1 GCA_013042055.1 Gammaproteobacteria bacterium
TATCAGAATCCAAGGCCGCCTGGTGAGAAATGCGGGCTAGGCAACCGACGGCAGGCCAGCCAGCGCCATCGCGATCTCGGATTCATCGTATTCCTGGTCGATCAGCTTGCCGTCCATGTAGTCCCGGTAGGCCTGCATGTCGAAGTGTCCATGACCGCACAAGTTAAACAATATGCAGCGGCTGACACCTTCTTCCTTGCACCTGAGCGCCTCGTCGATGGCACCCTTGACAGCATGGTTGGCCTCCGGCGCCGGCAGAATGCCTTCTGCCCTGGCAAACTGCAGGCCTGCCTCGAAGCAGGTCAATTGCTGATAGGCGCGGGGCTTGATATAGCCGAGCTCGGTGATGTGACTAAGCAGGGGTGCCATGCCGTGATAGCGCAGGCCGCCCGCGTGGAAACCGGGCGGGACATAGGTGGAACCCAAGGTGTGCATCTTCACCAAGGGTGTCAGGTGCGCGGTATCGCCGAAATCATAAGCATATTTACCCCGGGTGAGGGTCGGACAGGCTGCGGGTTCGACGGCGATAAACTCTGTGTCACCGCTGTTGCGCAGGCGCTCGCCCAGGAAGGGAAAAGCAATACCGGCGAAGTTGCTGCCACCGCCGGTGCAACCCACGACCAGGTCAGGGTAATCATCGGCGAACTCGAATTGGCGCATCGCTTCCTGACCTATCACGGTCTGGTGCAGCAGTACGTGGCTGAGCACGCTGCCAAGGGCGTACTTGCTGTCATCGCGTTGCACCGCGCTCTCTACCGCTTCGCTGATGGCGATGCCCAGACTACCGGTACTATCCGGATGCTGCGCGAGGATGGCCCGGCCGGAGTTGGTAAGATCACTGGGGCTGGCGATGCACGTGGCGCCAAAACTTTCCATGAAGGTGCGCCGGTAAGGTTTCTGTTGGAAGCTCACCTTGACCATGTACACCTCGACGTCGACACCGAAAAAGGCGCCGGCAATTGCGAGCGCCGACCCCCACTGCCCCGCACCGGTCTCCGTAGCGATGCGCTTGACCCCCTCCTCTTTGTTGTAGAAGGCTTGCGGAACGGCAGTGTTGGGTTTGTGGCTGCCAGCGGGGCTGGTGCCTTCGTACTTGTAGTAGATGCGAGCTGGAGTATCGAGCGCCTGCTCCAGACGTCGCGCTCGGTAAAGCGGCGTTGGCCGCCACTGGCGGTAAACCTGACGCACCGGTTCAGGAATGTCGATCTCGCGCTCCTGACTGACCTCCTGCTGGATCACTGCCATGGGGAAAATCGGCGCTAGATCATCGGGACCTACCGGTTGCCTGGTCGCAGGGTGCAGTACCGCTGGCGGCGGCAACGGTAGATCTGCCGCAATGTTGTACCAATGTTTGGGGATATCCTGTTCGCCGAGGGTATATTTGATGGAATCAGACATCGGTGGCATTCCTCCTGCTGAGGGTAGTTTAGTTGTCTTTAGATGACCTGCTATCGGTGACCAGCGCAGCGACGCGGCAGTTTGCTCTACATTGCTAGCCTGCTTGCCGACAAGACGCCCCGCGCATGGCATCGAGGCCTGCGCCAATCCTGATTATAGCGCCCGCTGGTCTGTTTAAGAAACCCGCAGCAAGGAGCTACCTGAACGACCTTCATCCTAATAGGCCGGCCAGGGGTGAGCGGCGATCAAACACCTTGGCCCATGATCGCCGGACGGCTGGCGAACAGAAAGCGCAGTGGATACGGAAAGCTTGGCACCCACTGGCACATCGGCTGCTCGGGCAAGATTTTGTCGACCAACAAGGCCGCCAATGCCTGTGAGCGCTACGGCTGGTATTGCCATGCCTATTGTCTGATGACAAATCACTATCATCTGTTGATCGAGACGAACAGGCCAACGCTATCAAAAGGTGTGAAATACCTCAACGGAACCTACACGCAGCATTTCAATCGCCGCAACAAACGAGTTGGCCATGTTTTCCAGGGGCGGTACAAGGCGATACTGGTTCAAAAAGAGAACTTTCTGCTCGAGCTCGCGCGCTATATTGTGCTCATTCCCGTACGTACTCGTATGGTGTGCCGTGCTGTTGACTGGCCCTGGAGCAGTTATCGAGCGACAGCTGGATATCGACACGATCATGCTTTGTTGACGACAGACTGGCTGCTCGCTGCCTTCGCCAAAGGCAAGAAAGAAGCACAGATACGCTACCGGCGATTTGTACAGGAGGGTAAGAATCAACCGTCAGCGTGGGAGTCGTTAAAAAACCAGGTGTTCCTTGGAACCGATCAATTTGTTGAGGATATGCAATGTAAGATCAATCCAAAACAGTGATTGTCAGATATTCCGAGACAGCAAAAGCTATCACCAGCAAAGCCTTTATCTTATTTTGAACAACGCTGCCCACAGCGGAACGAAGCGATGGCTTATGCCTATTTAAGTGGGCATTATAAATTGGCAGAGGTTGGCAAATGTTTTGGTGTGAGTTATGCAACGGTGAGTAGGGCAGTCAAAGCAATCGAGTGTAAAATGTAAGGCCTCATATTTTTGGCTGCAAAGCACACCAGGCAACGTCGATACCACCTCGCAGTGAATGCCACAGGAACCAGATGCTGAAGCCAGGTAGTAAGCTGAGGCGAAGGCTTGGCTTGCTGTGGACGCGCAGCCGTTGGTAAGCAACGACAGCGATAATGATACACGGCAGTCCGGCCACCCACGAGGACGGGTTTCCCTTGGATATTACAACCCACAGCAGTGTGCACAGCAACAATGGCAACAACCATCGCTTGCAAAATCGGATGAATTCTCTCATGCATGGTATTGTCCTTCGGCCTAAATCGCATTATGCTCGTATCTTGCTAGTGTTGTGAGTTTAATGCCAGCCTCATCTGTAACTTTGACGACATCGGTGTTACTGAAACCGGTGCAGACACACAATACGAGTGATCGATATGCAGCGATTCGAGCGGATACTCTTTGTTAATGATACACGTGTAAATTCCGAGCCGGCGTTTCGACGTGCAGTTCGGCTGGCTGTTGCCAATGGTGCACAGCTGACGGTAATCGCCGTTGGCAAGGAACTTCCACGTACCATGGACAATCTCCAGAAAGCCTTCGAAAAGGTGAATGAAGACCAACTGCATGAGTTGGCGGAAATGGCACGGGCCGACGGGATCGAAATCAAGATGCGGGTACCTTTCGGCATCGCGTTCATTGAGGTAATCAAGGAAGTAATGCAAGGCGGGCACGATCTCGTTATTAAGTCTGCCGAGGGACGTGGGGGCCTATCGGGCATGCTGTTTGGCAGCGTCGACCTGCACCTGCTGCGCAAGTGTCCTTGTCCTGTCTGGATAATCAAGCCGTCAAAACGCAAGCATTTTGCGCGCATCCTCGCAGCAGTTGATCCAGACCCATCGGAACCGGAAAATGCCGAACTCAACAAAAAGATACTCGAATTCGCTACGTCACTCGCAGCACGTGAGCATAGTGAACTGCACATTCTACACACGTGGTATTTTACATACGAGTCATCCTTGCGCAGCGGTCGCTTCAAGGTTTCCCAGGCGGAAGTGGATCGCATGGTGAAGGATACGCGAAAGCGACATAAGCTGTGGCTGGACGATCTACTCGTCCAGCACGATTTTCAGGGTGTTACCGTCAAGGTCCACTTGCTCAAGGGTGATCCTGGCGACCTCATACCTGCTACTGCGCGAAAAAAGCGCGTGGAATTGATTGTCATGGGCACAGTGGCGCGCACTGGTATACCCGGTTTTATCATCGGCAACAGCGCGGAAAAAGCGCTCAATGCGGTGGACTGCTCGGTGCTGGCTGTCAAGCCAGGCTCTTTCGTCACACCCGTGGAATAATAACCCGCATTTCTCACCTGTCCTTTCCGATAAATCGTACTATCTGATATTCTTAACTTTTTTGGTGACAGGCGACAATCACGAATCTTTTGTCGTCGATCCTGCCAACAAAAAAGGGGTGTGCAAGGCGAATTGTTAGTCAACCTGCTGCGGGAAGCTGGTATAGCCCTCGGCAGTGAGTCTGCCAACGGCTTGTGAGCGGGTTCTTGCTAAATGCTATGTATATGCTTGCTGTTGCCCGTCGGGCACAAATCTTTTTTCCAGTCAACGCGTTCTTCGTGCTGTTCTGCTGTGGCATTATTATGTAAAAATGCGCACCCGTGCCCTTTCCTCGAATAATTCACGGCTGGTTAAGAGTTTCCAATGAGTCATAAACTAACGGGAATATTGAGATGGAGTTAGAACTGATTATAGAGACCCTCATCTTTGCCGTTCTCATGGGACTATCGGCATTTTTCTCCAGTTCGGAAACAGCGTTCTTTTCGCTTAACCCGGTACAGTTCGAGCAAATGCGTCGAGATGATAATTCCAAGTTGAGTCTCATTAAGCATTTATTGAGCGAGCCTCGCCGACTCATCGTGACGATTCTGATTGGTAACGAATTTGTCAACGTGGCGGCGTCGGTTATCTCAGCTTCTATTGTAATTTCGCTGTTGGGGCCGGAAAGCAAGTACCTGAATCTGCTAATCATGGTGCCCATTCTGCTGCTGGTTGGCGAGATCACCCCAAAAACCCTAGCGCTGCGACATAACATTGCCTTCGCAACAGTGCAAAGTAGACCTATTGCCTTGTTCGAGAAGTTGATTAGCCCAATTCGCTGGGTTGTGCGAATTGTTTCGGACGGAATAACGACATTGATCGTTGGCAAACAACGCACGCGGGGCAGTATTGTTACCGAGGATATGTTACGCACCCTCGCTCATGAGGCAGAACAAGAGGGCGTGGTTGATTATAGCGAGGCCCGTTTCATCGATCAGATCTTCGAGTTTTCCCGTAAGACGGTAGCCGATGTTATGACGCCCAGGTCGGCTATGTTTTGCCTACCCGTAGAAACTCCGATGTCGGACATTATCAGTCAATTGGTGAAAAGCCGGCATTCTCGCGTTCCCATGTATCGGGAGCACAAGGACACCATAGTGGGTATTCTATACACCAGAGACCTACTCGAACCGGCTTCAGAACGCACGCTGGAAGAACCGGGTGCGATAGAGAAATTATTGCGGGAACCCCTCCTGATACCGGAAGTCAAGCCAACGGCCGAGCTGTTTGAAACTTTCCGCAGACGACGCCTGACGTTTGCTATCACGGTCGACGAATATGGCGGTGTCACAGGCCTGGTGACCATGAAGGATCTGCTCGAAAATATATTTGGCGAATTCCGGTCCTTATCAGATGCGGCCAAGATTCAAGGCATAGAGGACCTTCAGGACGGCCGCTTTGCCATTGATGGAGAACTAAGCGTTGAGGAATTCAACCGAGAGATGCACGCTCATCTGTCTCGCTGGCATGTACATACTGTTGCCGGGTTGGTGCTCAATGCCTATGGTGAGTTGCCCCCTTCAGGCGCTTTCGTCGAATTGGAAGGGATGCGTTTTATAGTTGACGCTGTGGACCAAAATCGCATCAAACGGCTGATCGTGGAGACGGAGAAATACAGAGCAGGTACTGAATCCGAAGCGTTGGGGGTAGAGGAAACGCCGGGCCACCCAGCTGAATCCCAGGTGGCATCCGCTGATACGCTGGAGACAAAGCGCTTTGGGCAAGCAGAATCGCCGCCATCAGCCGCCTCAGATGCGCCCAAAGAGGTGAGGTAGTTATGGAGATTCTGCCTGCTTTGCTCATCATGTTTATGGCTCTGATCTTGGAAGGCTTTTTTTCAGGATCTGAGATGGGGGTCGTCAGTGCCGACCGCTTGAAGCTGCGCCAGGACGCGGCCAAGGGTTCTCGGGGCGCCAAGCTGGCATTGCGCATGCTCGAAAAACCCGAGTGGCTGCTATCCACCACCTTGGTTGGTACCAATATTTCGGTCGTCACCAACACGACTGTTGCGACCGCGTTGATGATCGATCTTTTCGGTCCGGACTACAGGTGGCTAGCGATAGTGCTGGTGGCCCCGCTGATCTGGATATTCGGGGAGGTCGTCCCAAAGAGTATTTTTCAGCAGAAGGCGAACGAAATCACGCCTCAGGTGATCTTCGTACTCAGGTTTTTTTCGCTGGTTTTCTACCCGATTTTGCTCGTTTTTAGTCTCTTGACGCGCTTACTGACCAAACTCGTCGGGGAGAGAAAATCCAATATCTTCACGCTGCGAGAACAAATAATTTCCATGTCACACTTGTCGGAACCAGGTGGTGAAGTTGATCCTATGCAGGGGCAAATGATCCGCAGGATGTTTCGTTTCTCAGAGACCCCCGCACTCCAAGTAGTGGTACCACTCATTGATGTTATTGGTGTTGACAAATCCGCTACTTGTGGCGACGCCGTGCATATCGCGGCAAAATCCGCTCATCGGAACCTGGTGGTATTTGACGGACGTATCGACCTTATTGTGGGCATGGTGCACTCTTTAGAACTCTTGGGCGTTGAGCCGGACTGCGCTCTGGAATCTTTTATAAGGCCGGTCCGATACGTTGGTGGAACGAAGAATGTCCAGAGCCTGTTACGCGAATTGCGTAAGACCGACGAGGGGCTGGCGGTTGTCGTAGATGAATACGGCACTGCCAGAGGAATCGTGACGGCAGAGGACATTATGGAAGAGGTCGTTTTCGATATGCAGGATGAATTTGATCGCGACAAGGGATTTACCCCGAAAGTGCAGGAACTCGGTGAGCAGGACTATTTAGTCAGCGGGCGAATCGAGCTGGGTCAGTTGGAAGACAGGCTCGGCATTTTGATAAGGAAAGGTCCCTATCAAACGCTTGCTGGTTATTTGTTAGAGAAGTCGCACGAGGTGCCACCAGGGGGAACAGTCATCGAATCCCATGGAATCAAGTATCAGATCACAAAGCGGACGAATACAGTCATCGAGGAAGTCCGCATAACGTGGTGACACGGTTAGCCCGCATTTCTCACCTGTGCTCCATATAGGAGGACAACACAGCGCTAAGTTACAAAAATGCTTGACATAGTCAAAAATTGGGATTAAATTCCCATTCATGGGAAAGGCAACTAACAAAATACTGACTGCTGCGGTTGTCCAGATCCTGCGACCACTGGTTCGTATTTTATTGCGTAACGGAATTGCCTGTGGCAGTTTCGAAGAGATGGTACGCAAGGCTTATG
>JABDQW010000028.1 GCA_013042055.1 Gammaproteobacteria bacterium
CCCTAATCTAAATGCATGAGACGTACATTATTCGAATTTGTGTTCTGACATCGGAGGACGTGCGTCGGTGGAGACGATGAAAGCACTCGTGAAGTCACGAGCAGAGCCCGGCATCTGGCTTGAGCGGGTTCCAACGCCGGTTGCCGGCACCAATGAAGTCCTGATCAGGATTCATAAAACCGGTATATGTGGCACTGATGCGCACATTTACAACTGGGACGACTGGGCGCAGCGGAATATCCTGACCCCGCGGATTATCGGTCACGAGTTCGTCGGCGAGATCGTGGAACTCGGCCCAGGTGTAAGCGGTTATGCTGTGGGCGACCGCGTAACCGCTGAGGGTCATATTACCTGTGGCCAGTGCCGTAACTGCCGCGCCGGTAAACGTCATCTTTGTACCAAAGCCGTTGGCATCGGTGGTGGTCGTGACGGCGCGTTTGCCGAGTATCTGGTGGTCCCAGCCGCGAACCTGTGGCCGGTACACGATGATATCGCCTCAGACATCGCTGCCATTCTCGATCCCTTTGGCAATGCGGTACACTGCGCACTGTCGTTCGACGTAACTGGGGAAGACGTTCTTATCACCGGGGCGGGCCCGATTGGTATCATGGCCGCCGTGGTTTGTCGTTTCATTGGCGCGCGTCATGTCGTCATCAGCGACATCAATCCATACCGTCTGCAATTGGCGGCGAAGCTGGGCATCAAACACACCGTCAATACGACGCAGCAGCGATTGTCGGAGGTTATGCAGGCCTTGCATATGTCCAATGGTTTCGATGTTGGTCTGGAAATGTCGGGCAGTCCTGAGGCATTCAACGATCTGCTCGAAGCCATGTATCACGGTGGCTCTGTTGCATTGCTTGGCTTTCTGCCGCCACAAACCGAAATCAACTGGGATACGGTCATTTTCAAAGGCCTGCATTTGAAAGGCGTGTATGGCCGTGAAGTTTTCGAAACATGGTATAAGATGACACAGCTGCTTCGCAGCGGCCTGGATATTTCTGCAATTATCAGCCATCGTTTCACGGTAGCCGATTACGACAAGGCGTTTGAAGTCGTTCACTCGGGCAAATGCGGCAAGGTAATTCTAGATTGGGAGTAGAGAACCATGAGCAGACTGACCGAACGTTACCGCGATGAATTGAATGCTATACGCGCACAAGGATTGTTCAAAGACGAGCGGGTGATTACCACACCGCAAGGCGTCGATATCAAAACGCAAGAAGCTGGCGAGGTGCTTAACTTCTGTGCGAATAACTACTTAGGCCTGGCTAATCACGCTGATATTGTAGACGCTGCGATGCAGGCTCTGCTGGATCATGGCTTCGGTATGGCGTCGGTTCGATTCATCTGTGGTACGCAGGACTTACACAAACGATTGGAACGAGCGATTTCCGGTTTCCTCGGTACAGAGGATGCTATTCTTTACACTTCGTGCTTCGATGCCAATACGGGTTTGTTCGAAACACTGCTGGATGAAAACGATGCCATCATCAGTGATGCTCTCAATCATGCTTCTATTATCGACGGTGTACGCCTGTGCAAGGCCAGGCGTTTCCGCTACGCGCATGCGGACATGACAGAACTCGAAAAACAACTACGGCAGACACAATCCGCTCGAACCCGCTTGATTGCGACCGATGGTGTGTTCAGCATGGATGGGGATATTGCCAAACTTGTTGCGATCGTCGAACTGGCCGAGAAATACCAGGCACTGGTGATGGTGGATGATTCACACGCAACCGGTGTGATCGGTCGCACGGGTCGTGGCTCGGCTGAATATCACGATGTGATGGACCGAATTGATATTTATACCTCTACCCTCGGCAAGGCGATGGGAGGAGGCTCTGGTGGCTTCACGGCCAGTCGTCAGGAGATCGTCGATCTGCTCCGCCAACGCTCACGTCCCTATCTGTTTTCCAATACCATGATGCCTGCACTCGCAGCTGCCGGTATCAAGGCATTTGAACTGCTATCCGGTTCAACGACCTTGCGTGACCGCCTGCACACTAATACTCGCTATTTCCGTAAAGCTATGACGGCAGCCGGTTTCGACATCAAACCGGGTGATCATCCGATCGTACCAATTATGCTGTACGATGCGGTACTGGCCAAGACGATGGCGAGCCGCCTGTTACGGCAGGGCATATATGTCATCGGTTTTTCGTATCCGGTAGTACCCAGGGATCAGGCTCGTATACGAGTGCAGGTTTCTGCTGCACATACTCGGGAGCAGTTGAACACTGCGGTGACTGTGTTCACTTCCGTGGCGAAGCAGCTGGGAGTAATAAAATAGTTCAGGCCGGATAAAACAACTCGTTAACGCTGCATATAGATTGGAACAATTTTCACAGTCCCAATAGGCTAACTACCAGCAAACCATCGCCCCTGCGCAACCAAGCCCGCAACGTACAACACCCACCCAGACAAGAGCGGGGCCTAGCGCCGTGCGCATTCTAAACGATTCGGGGTCTGCGTGAAGCCACCAATATAAATCCCAAGGAGGGAAACGTGGAACGCGATATTACATTATAAATCAATTCCTTGAAGCGATATCTCAGGCTTTCCTGCACGCCATTGTTTGTTCTTATATTTATTAAAGAATCTTCACTAACATGCCGATTTAATTATTGATTTCTACTGAAAATATGGGCTGATCGGGGAGGTAGTGGAGTCGTTCATGCGTCGTTACTTTTACAATTTACTCGAACAAAGCCATTCGAGCGCGCTCGCACGGCTATTAAATATACTGTTGATGCTGTTGATCATCGGTAATGTGTTTGCGGTGATTCTTGCTTCAGATCGCGCAATATACCTTGAACTTCAGACCTTATTTGATCATTTTGAACTGCTGTCGATCGCAATTTTTACGATGGAGTATCTGCTCCGTGCCTGGGTCTGTGTGGAGGATCCACGCTATCAATCCGCTGTTATGGGGCGCCTGAAATATCTTTCTTCACCTATGGCGATTGTTGATCTAGTGGCTGTTTTACCGTTTTATCTGGGCGTTATTTTCAATATTGATGCGCGGATCCTGCGTGTGCTCAGATTATTCCGCATATTCAAACTCTCGCGTCATTTCAGTGCCATGTCAGTATTACTCACTGTGATCCGAACGGAATTACCGACGCTAGTATCCGCCATATTCATCATGCTGGTACTTGTGGTATTGGCATCCGCTGGCATGTTTCTGGTCGAGCGTGACGTTCAACCACAAACATTTGGAACGATTCCTCGGGCGATGTGGTGGGCAACAATTACATTGACCACAGTTGGCTATGGCGATGTCATACCTGTAACGGCTGCAGGCAAGGTTCTCGGTATTTTCATTACCATATTAGGTGTTGGCATGGCTGCGTTACCAGCAGGTATTATCGCATCAGGTTTCAATAGAGAAGTACAGAAGCGTAAAGACGCCTATCGTAGCATCGTGCGTAATGCACTCAAGGATGGCCGCCTTGACAGAACCGAGCACCGGGAGTTGAAAAACTACTCAACGGATATGGGCATCGACCATGAAGAGGCGTTACACCTGCTGGCGGAAGAGTCGACAGCCAGGTCAATGAATATACCGGCTTCACCTGACCTGCCAGTTGAGTGTCCTTACTGTGGAAAAGCCTTTTCTAAAGTCGCATAGTGCGTGAAATGGCTTAAAGGCATATATTTCTGCTTGATGAGCTAAAATTCCTGTATGTATCTATAACCGTTGACTAAAATGACGGGTCTGGGAGGGGTGACGACATGTTTAGTGATAATTTTCTGCCAAGAATCAAATTCTTGCTATTTTCGAGATGGGTGAAAGAACAGCTGTCCGTGTTCGCGAGCCCGATTTATCAGCAATAAACCAATAAGGTTGGCTCAGTCGTTTAAATAACGCGGCTTGATCAGATGAAAGTATCGCGTATACCTAATATTCTTACTGCACTGGTGTTCTTGGCTTCGCTAATGACCAGCTTTGCCCTGTGGAATTACGCGCAGCGAAGTGCCGAAAATGAACTGCAGGCCGAATTCGATTTTTACGCGCATGAAATGATCGACCTTATCAATCAACGCATGGCGGCTTACGTGCAGGTCCTATTTGGTGTGCGCGCATTATTCACTGAAACGGAATCTGTTACACGGGACCAATTTTCGACCTATATAACCTCATTGCGCTTAGAGGAACAGTATCCAGGCATCCAGGGATTGAGTCATTCACCATTAATAACACACGCGGAAAAGAGCGCTCATATTGCGGAAATGCGTAAACAGGGTTTCGCCAGCTATAGCATTAAACCTGCAGGTGAACGTGAACATTATGCGCCTGTTGTATATATCGAACCATTTAGCGACAGAAATATCAAAGTGCTTGGCTACGACACGTACTTCGAAGGCGATCGTCATGCGGCTATGGTGCAGGCGCGTGATACAGACCGAGCTTCTGTCACCAGTAAATTGACCCTGGTGCAGGAAACCGGTGAGCAGGTTCAGTCCGGATTTCTGGTGTTTTTACCAGTATATCGTAAAGATATGTCGCATGCCACGGTGGAACAACGCCGGCATAGTATTTACGGTTGGGTGACTGCGGTGTTCCGCATGGGCGATCTGATGTCTCACCTTGTTACTAAGCGCTCCAACCAGCTGAATCTTGCAATTTATGATGGTGTTCATGTTTCCGATCAGACGCGAATGTATGCTTCGGGTGACCAGACCGAAATAACGACGCCGTACAAACCCAGGCTCAGCTCTATCCAGCACGTTCAAATCTCAGACCGGATGTGGACCATCATTATTCAATCCACACCCCAATTCGAAGCGCGTTTCAGCAACAATACACCCATCGTAGTCGCTATAACAGGTGCTGTTTTCACTTTGTTGCTAACAATGCTTGCGCATGCACTTGTACGATCAAATCGTATGGCCAGCGAGCTCGCAGAGAGCGAAGAGCGCTGGCGTTGGGCACTGGAAGGGGCTGGCGATGGCGTCTGGGATTGGAACATCGAAAACAGCATGGTGAAGTTTTCTCAGCGCTGGAAGCAAATGCTAGGATACACCGAACGCGAGATTGAAAATAAATTTTCAGAATGGGAGAAGCGTGTTCACCCAGACGACCTACAGAAAGCACTTGAGGCTATTCAAGCACATCTCAAGGGTGAAACTTCTGCTTATATAAACGAACATCGGCTATTGCATAAAGATGGCAGTTGGCGCTGGATACTCGATCGCGGCATGGTCACTAACCGTGATAACGATGGTAGACCCGTGCGTATGATCGGTACACACGCCGACATAACCGAATGGAAACAATCAGCAGATAAAATTCAACGTTTAAGCCGTCTCTACTCGACACTTGGTCACTGTGATCAGGCAATTGTTCACAGCGCTACTGAAGATGAACTGTTCCCACGGATCTGTCAGGATGCGGTTAAGTATGGCGGCTATAAAATGGCATGGATTGGACTGGTCGACGAAACGCGGCTGATCATCAATACGGTGGCATGCTACGGTGAGGGTACAGAATACCTAGATAATATCGTGATCTCGGTCGATCCGGGTAATCCTTCTGCATGTGACCCTGCGTGCGCTGCAATCAGAGAGGAATGTCCGATCTGGTACAAACATTCTGAAAAATATCCAATTACCACAGCATGGCAAAACTTCAGCAATAAGTATGGCTGGAAAGCATGGGCTTCTATTCCGTTATATCGGAATGGGCGTGTAATTGGTACCTTTAATCTCTACGCAAGTGATCCGAATGCCTTCGATGATCAGGCAAGAGAGTTGCTAGTGCAAATGGCGACGGATACCAGTTTTGCTCTAGATAACTTCTCTGAGGCCCGACGGCGAAGAAAGGCAGAAGAGGAACTCATCGACCTTAATGCGACACTTGAGTCAAGAGTAAAAGAACGTACAGATGAGCTTGTGAATGCCAAGGAATTGGCTGATGCAGCCAGTCAGGCAAAAACAGATTTTTTGTCCAATATGAGTCATGAGATAAGAACACCGCTGACCGCCATCGTGGGTTTTGCTGAAGCATTGATCGCTAATGACTTCAACAAGGAGGAACACAAAAACATGACCATGGCTATTGTGCGTAACGGAAAGCATCTGCAACAAATCATCGATGATATTCTTGATCTGTCAAAAATAGAAGCCGGACAGCTGGAGCTTGAGCAGATCGACACGTCTCTGTTCGATGTATTGGGAGAAATCGATTCAATGTTGGGCACTTGTGCCAGAGACAAAGGCCTGGATTTTAGAATCAACTATCAATTTCCATTGCCTAATCAAATCCAGACCGACCCGACTACTCTAAAACAGATACTCATCAACCTCGTCAGTAATGCTATTAAATTTACCGTAGAAGGTCTCGTGCAGGTTGACGTCAGCTGTGATGAAACTTACAGGAATATTCAGTTTGAGGTCTCCGATAGTGGTATAGGCATGTCGCGCAATGAAGTCGAACATGTTTTTGATCCGTTTACACAGGCTGATTCAACAACGACACGTAGATTTGGCGGAACCGGTCTTGGCCTGTCGATATCGAGTAAGCTGGCGCTTGCTAATGGAGGGAAATTGACCTGCGTTAGCGAGAAAGGAGTTGGCAGCTCTTTTAGTTTATCGATTACCAACAAGGATATAGGTAAAGTCTCAATAGTGAACAGCATGAAAGAAATCGGTTCAAAGAATGTCGTACAACAGGATCCTGTGATCAGGTCTTTAGCTGGACGTATCTTATTGGTTGAGGACAACGCAGATAATCAACAACTGATATCCATGTATGTGAGTAGGACCGGAGCACTGCTTGATATCGCTGAAAATGGCCAGGATGGTCTAGATAAGGCCTTGAAAGACAATTACGACCTTGTCTTGATGGATATGCAAATGCCGGTACTCGACGGCCTGGAAGCCATTAAGCTACTTAGGAAAAGGGGGTACGACAAGCCCATTATCTCATTGACTGCTAATGCAATGCTTTCAAACCGGGAAAAGTGCCTAGCTGCCGGTGCAAATGGCTATTTGGTCAAACCGATAAACCTAGTCAAGTTTTATGAAGCACTCAACACATATCTTCCTGAAGTACAAGAAATAGCGGAGCTTGAATCAGACATCACTGACGATGTGCATCAGAAAAGCATGGATTTTTACAATAGCTCGAGTTACCTCGATATAGTAGAACGCTTTAAACAAAAACTTCCACAAATAGTGGCAGAACTCACGGAAGCTGTACAGACGCAAAATTGGGATATTGTGCAGTCAAAATCGCATGACCTTAAAGGCCTCGGCGGCACTTTGGGATTGCATGAAATAACCGATGTTGCTGGGCGAATGAATATACAGGTCAAAGAAAAAGACTATGAGCAAGTTGTCGTAACTAGTACTGAGCTTGAGCATAAGTCTCAAAATATACTGGGATAAAGGGGTCCAAAACAACTGCTGTCTCCCACAATCGTCATAGCGGCACGTCGTTAGCCGGGTCTGATCTGCTTGGGGCTAGCCTGTATTTCTCATTACCGAGTCGGTTGCGGCTTGCGACATAGCGAATGTAGTCATTATTCTTATGTAGAATACGCATTCCAGCACTACGGCAAAAGGCCCGGAGAGCCGGTCTTCGTACTTGCTGACGTTTCTTTTTTAACAAATACGTGCAATTCTGGCATTATTGTGCACATGGCCCAATTTATTCAACCATCTAGAACGCTGGCGACACTTTGCGGTCGTGCGATTGGGGATTTCAGCATGATCCAGGAGGGTGACCGGATTTTGCTGGGCCTTTCCGGCGGCAAGGATTCGCTGTCACTTCTGCACATCCTGTATTATTTTCAACAGCGCGCTCCAGTCCGTTTTGACCTAGGAGCGATCACGGTAGACCCGATGGCAGAGGATTTCGACCCCAGTCCAATGATCCCTTACCTGGCAGAGCTGGGAGTAGAATATCACTACAAGAGGGAACCAATCATGGACATGGCGCAAAAGCACATGGGAAAAAACTCCTATTGTGCGTTCTGCAGCCGAATCAAGCGCGGCGTTATGTACAACACTGCTCGCAAGAACAGATTCAATGTCATTGCATTGGCGCAGCATCTAGATGACCTTGCAGAAAGTTTCCTGATGTCGGCATTCCATGGCGGCAAACTCAAGACGATGAAAGCACACTACATTAATGATGATGGCGATCTTCGGATAATACGTCCGTTAGTTTATGCGCGCGAGCGCCTGACGCGTGATTTCTGCCAAAACAATCACTTACCGGTCATCCCCGATTCCTGCCCGGCATGCTTTTCGATGCCGACACAACGGCAGCATATGAAGGAATTACTAGCGGCTGAAGAGTCGCAAAACAGATTGCTGTTCAAGTCACTATTATCGACGATAAAGCCTTTAATGGCCGAAGGCTTACAAAAAGCTGCAAGCTACCGATATGAGTAGTTAATGTGTGATTCTATCTAAAACAAACAAATGAGTTAACATAGTCGTCTATTAAACCCTATCTCCTAAAAATGACGTCATCAAGGTCACATTGAATACGACTTATTTCGATAAGTACGATCGCTTTAATTTCGAATTGACCGATGACACAGGTGAACATCACAGCATTCCATTGCATCGTATCAGTTTGGTCTATCGAAATGGCGAGTTAACCTGGCAAAGAAAAGATGCTAATAGTTGGTACAAAACCAGCGGCACTAAGTAAAGGAATTATAAACCATGACATCGATCGGTCATTGCGAGCTCATAACGTGGGATCGGTTTTTCGATCTTTCACGTCAACTGGCACTAAACATACACAAGGCGTCATTTCAGCCTGATATTATTGTCGCCATAAGTCGCGGTGGCTGTGCTCCTGCCCGTGTAATCTGCGACTATCTTGATGTATTTGACCTTGATGTCATAAAAATCGAACATTACCATGGCACTCAAAAGCAGAATCAAGTACGTCTGCGTTATCCGATATCTGCTGATGTGTCGGGAAGGCGGGTGCTCCTGATCGATGATGTCAGTGACACAGGCGACAGTTTTAAACTTGGTATTCAGCATCTGCTTGAGAGTGGTAGACCTGCTGATCTTAAAACAGCCGCGCTCCATCATAAGATCGTGTCCAGCTACACACCGGATTTCTGCGCGGAAATCGTACATAGTTGGCGATGGATAATCTATCCATGGGCTGTTATCGAGGATCTTCAAAGCATTCTGCAACAAATGCAGGTAAAACCGCTGACCGTAGACGAATTTTCCAACTATATCGCGCAAAATCATCGACTCAAGGTCTCGCCGAAAATTCTCCAAGACATTTTTTTACTGTCTGAGTTAACTTGATGCATAAATTAATCTTAAACGAGGAGATTTACGATGAGCTCATTCTACAACGTATACCTCTAGCAAGGCAGTTTATCTGGATCATCACCGCCGATATCAAAGACATGTATGTGAGGATTGACGATACATATGCGCCTTTTCTCGAACTGCTGTCTGATCTAGTATCCAGAGGTGTTGCGGCAAGGTTGATACATGCAAAAGAACCAGGTCCACGCTTCAGAGAGGACTTCGATAACTACGAGAAACTGGTCGAAAGCGAGCTATTTGAGCGTGTGCTGTGCCCACGCGTACACACAAAGGCGGTGATTATCGATAATGAAATTGCCTTTGTCGGTTCACCCAACTTGACTGGCGCAGGCATGGGTGGCAAGCACAAAGACAAACGAAATTTTGAAGCCGGTTTATTGTTCGATGATGCTGATGAAATAGCAAAGCTGGTCAAATGGGTGGATCGGTTGTATCTTGGAGACTATTGTCGAACCTGTAAACGACGCGATTACTGTCCAGATCCAATCGATGAATACACATCATGAATGTATTAGCATCATTTAGTCTATCTATTTCACCCAAGAACAGTTGTACCGGCTGGATTCAGGGCGGTATCAAGTACGTCGGTTTACGTATCCGTTGGCAAGGTAGTTCCAGACAAAGAATAAAAACCTAGTTATTGGCTTCAATTGTCGCGTATTTAATATTACACTGTTCTATGACTAGCACGCATTTCTCACCAGGATCACGGGAGCAGGCGCAGGATTCGTGTTCGCAAGCGCCGCTCTGGAGCGAAAAGCGTAGCAATAGCTACGGTTTGAGTGAAGAGCAAGCTTACGGACGCGAAGACAAGCCTGAAGCGTGATAGGCATGCTTGAAATACACACTGTATCATGATCATCCAGGTTTTCTTCAGAGGGACCAATGCTTTACCAGTATCCTACGCCGCCTGGTGAGAAATGCGGGCTAGACCTTAAACAGGTGTCGATAGTGTATCTTAAATCTCGTATAAACGTGCAGAGAATAGCGTCCCGTATTCAATTACACAAGGAGGAGCAGGAATGTATGCTATAGTGAATACGAGGTTTGCAAGAACTATTGCCACTTGGTCATCGCGGTTGCCTCTGCTAATTGCACTTGTAATTTCGTGGAATTGTGGTCATGCAGAGCAGAATGAAGTTAAGGTGATTGAAGTAACGCTAGGTAGTTATCAGATTGAGCCTCAACAGCTTCAGCTCATTGCGGGTCAGCAGGTGATATTACGCCTGGTCAACATAGATACCATAATTCCGCATAATTTCAGCATTGAGAATCCTGCCGGCGAGCTCGATATCAACATTGATGTGAAAGCGGGTGAGACAGTCGACCTTAACTTAACGCCAACCGTTGCTGGTCGATACAAGTTTTTCTGCCGCAATAAAATGTTATTCATGAAAAGTCATCGCGAAAAGGGAATGGAAGGTATCTTGATTGTACTACCAGAACAACCGTAAGCCATTATAGACAAGCAAGTCAGGGCTCCTAAGACACCGATTGACTCCCTCAAAATCCGCTAAAGTCTCAGATATTGATGTAGGGCCGAATAGACCCAGGGGGTGACGAGTCGCATACCTTTAACTAGCATTTTTCTAGTAAAGCTAATACCTTAAAAGTATTTGACGCCGCCTGGTGAGAAATGCGGGTTAACTGCGTTGCTGTCTGGAGCGTCAAAATGACCTTAGGAGCGGCTTCAGCCGCGAACGTTTTGCGAGTTCGACAGAAATTCGCGGCTGAAGCCTCCCAGGGCCTGTTAACGCTACCAGTGCGCCATCAAACGGCCAAGCTCGATCTTGTGGTCGAATCTCCTGAGTGGCCGGTTGCCTTTGGCTGTGCATTCGCCGGTTTCGATATCGAAAGCCCATTCGTGTTTGGGGCAGGTCAGTGTCTTACCCTCCAGCGACAAATGAGGAATGTCGGTCACCTGGTGGGGACAACGGCTGTCGTAAACACTGATATCATCACCCTTGCGCCAGGTAAAGAGATGGCGACCATCGATTTCGAAGTAGCCAGCCTGCTGGTCTGGTATCTCGCTCTCTGCAGTGATATCGTGCCACCGTGGTTCGGCATCGAGATTCTCCGGACGAAACTCTGGGATGTCCATATCTAGCAGGATCTCGGTGGCCCACACAATTTTAGCTAAGCCAAGCACAGGAAATGCCATCATCAATGCATCGATGACTTCATTGGGACTCGCGCCGTTGCGCAATGCTCTGGTCAGGTACTGACGAAAGCCTGCTTCAGTCTGTACAGCGACTTTAGTAATGACAGAGATCAAATCTCTGGTCCTTGTATCTAAATGCGTGTCGGATTTCTTCAGAAACGTAAAGTAGGCAGTCATCGCCTCAGGCCGTGCTTTGATTAGATAATTCAATGCATCACTCATAAGCTTACTCCGTTCTCGGGTTGTGATTTACAATGGCGATAAGTTAGCTGATTTTGCAGATAAATCACAGTCGTATGTGACAGAATCACGATGCAACCGCAGAGGTTTAACGCACATTTCTCACCAGGCGGCGTAGGATACTGGTAAAGCACTAATCCCTCTGAAGATAACCTGGATGATCAAAATACAGTGTGTATTCCAAGCATGCCTATCAAGGTTCAGGCATTGCTACGCTTTTCGCTCCTGAGCGGCGCCCACGATCACAAGTCCGGCGACTTCTCCCGTGATCCTGGTGAGAAATGCGGGCTAGCCCGCATGTTGCATGGGAATGCAGACAATGGGGTATGTTTTATAAAATCAGTCAGTGAGTCAGTTTGTTCGATTGACCCCATAAGAAATTAAACTATGGGCAAAATGGCCGCTGAAATCTCCCCAAAAACAGCATGGCGTTGCTGGGTACATAGTGTGTTTTTCAAACATACGAAAAATTTCAAAGCCGTTCATGTGCTTAAGTGGATTTGCGAGCGTTCTCATGCAATATGCGGGCTAGAGCAAAGGGCGGTTTGAAATCGAACGTATGTATTGCTTTATTCAAAGAAAATTTCTAATAAAATAGGTG
>JABDQW010000031.1 GCA_013042055.1 Gammaproteobacteria bacterium
GGCATACATACCGGCACTACCCGCGCCGATAATAGCGACATCGACCTCACGTAACATAGACTGCCTCCTGATTGATATGCAAAACGCGAATCATGCGCGCTAGATTAACAGCATGATCCGATATGTAAAACCACAATATCGACGATTCGCCGGACAACGGCCCGACTGGTGAGAAATGCAGGCTAAGCACGATAAAGAAAAACAATCGCGCACATAGCAAAATACTAATTGAATCCTACATCAATCATCTTTATTGTTATTGCTAGAGAAAACTGATGTAAAATTTCCGACTCGTTTAACCAAAGAGGAAAAAAAAATGGCATTAAAAGGCAGTAAAACAGAACAAAACTTGAAAGATGCATTCGCTGGTGAATCACAAGCTAACCGTCGCTATCTGTATTTCGCATCGAAAGCGGATGTGGAAGGCTACAACGATGTATCCGCTGTTTTCCGATCCACAGCTGAAGGAGAAACTGGACACGCACATGGGCATCTGGAGTACCTGGAAGAAAGCGGCGACCCCGCAACAGGCTTGCCTATTGGTGGAACCTCGGACAATCTCAAAGCAGCTATCGCCGGCGAAACCCACGAATACACCGACATGTATCCTGGTATGTCCAAAACCGCACGCGATGAAGGTTTTGACGAAATCGCTGATTGGTTCGAAACACTGGCTAAAGCCGAACGCTCACACGCGAACCGTTTCCAAAAAGCATTGGATAACATGGACTAATCTCAAACAACCAATAGGTGAATGCCGGGGTCATCCGACCTCGGCTAATGGAGTATCATGGCGACTCATCAACGCGAAGGCAGTCTCGAAACCCCGACCCGTCATCCACTGGGACACGATAAACCCGAGTTCTGGGACGAATCATCTTTGTTCAGTGAACTCGAACGCGTCTTCGACATTTGTCACGGATGCCGCCGCTGCGTGAGTTTGTGCGGTTCGTTTCCAACACTTTTCGACCTCGTCGATGAGTCAGATACGATGGAAGTAGACGGCGTCGCAAAGCAGGACTACTGGAAAGTTGTGGACCACTGTTATCTGTGCGACCTGTGCTACATGACGAAATGTCCTTACGTTCCACCACACGAGTGGAATGTCGATTTCCCCCACCTGATGCTGCGCGCCAAAGCTGTCAAGTTCAAGAAAGGTGACACTAAAAGGCGTGACAGACTGATAACGTCGACCGATGCCATCGGAAAATTCGCCAGCATTCCTGTCATTACTCAAACCGTGAACGCGGTCAATGCCAACAAAACCGCTCGCAAGATGCTGGATAAAACCCTGGGCATTCATCCCGACGCAAAGCTGCCCAAATACCACTCCAGCACATTGCGTAAACGCGATGCTGGTCGCCAGCCCCTGAAAATCGAGTCACAGTCAAGCGCTACAACCCGTGGCAAAGTCGCACTGTTTTCGACCTGTTACGGCAATTACAACGAACCCGAGATTGGCGAAGACCTTATTCGCGTGTTCGAACATAATGGGATACCGGTGATGCTCGCGCAAAATACACACTGTTGCGGCATGCCTAAACTCGAACTCGGCGACCTGGACGCGGTTACTGCGGCCAAACAGACGAATATCGCGATTCTGGCAGAACTGGTCGACGACGGCTGGGATATCGTCACGCCCATACCATCGTGTACGCTGATGTTCAAACAGGAATTGCCGCTGATGTTTCCTGAAGATGCCGAAGTACAGAAAGTCAAAAACGCAGTATTCGATCCATTCGAATACCTGATGCTGCGCCATAAAGACAACAAGCTCATTACAGATTTCAAAAATTCTCTGGGCAAAGTGGCTTACCATGTCGCCTGCCACCAACGCGTACAAAATATCGGCATGAAAACACGCGAACTGTTGCAGCTGGTTCACGACACCGAGGTTGTGCCGATCGAACGCTGCTCCGGACACGACGGCACCTATACGGTAAAAAGCGAGTTCCACGATACGGCGATGAAAATATGCCGCCCGGTGGTGAACAAGGTGAAACAAGCCCAACCCGATCACTACACCAGTGACTGCGCCATGGCGGCTCACCATATCGAATCCGGGCTGGCTGACGGTAGCCAACCGGAACATCCTATTTCCCTGATCAGAAGAGCGTATGGAATATGAATACTATGAGCAAACTTAGCCGAAAAGACTTGTATTCACTCGAAGAATACTCAGAAATCCGAGACGAGTTTCGCGCCCGTGTGATAGCACACAAGAAAAATCGACGCCTGGATCTCGGCGAAAATGTGGTGTTGTTTTTCGAAGACAGGTTGGTCATGCATTACCAGGTCCAGGAAATGCTGAAGGCGGAAAAAATATTTGATGCCGAAGGTATCCAGGAGGAACTTGATGCCTATAATCCGTTGATCCCGGATGGCACAAACTGGAAGGCAACCCTGATGATCCAGTATGCCGATGTTGCAGAGCGCCAGCAGATGCTGTTGAAACTGGTGGGTATCGAGAACAGGATCTGGATTCGTGTGAACGATATGGAGAAGGTTTACGCCATTGCCGACGAAGACCTGGAGCGCACCACAGAGGAAAAAACCTCGGCCGTGCATTTTCTACGCTTCGAACTCACGCCCAGCATGATTGCCGAAATACACAAAGGGGGACAAATCGCGGCCGGCGTCGATCACGAAAATTACCCTGCAACCGTCGACCGCGTCGCCGACAATGTAGTCCGTTCACTGGCCAGCGACCTGCACAGTATTCAGTGAATCAAGCTAACAAAGCCTGCGTCGGCAGGCTTTTTCCTGGTTCCGGTATTTTTTCTGTCAGGGCTTGCTGCTGACACGGAAAATGACATCGGTACTGACGACGCGCATTCCTTCAGGTAAACGCGGCGTATCCACCGTGATGTCCGAGTTCATCACATCGTGAAGTTCACCCCTGTCGACATCATACAGATGGTAGTGCGCAGCCCGGTTGGTATCGTAGAAAACCCGTTCCCGGTCTATCAAAATTTCGCGCACCAGGCCTTTGTTGGTGAACAGCCCCAAGGTATTGTATACCGTCGCACGTGACACGCGGTTGGCATCTATGTTGACGCCTTCGAGTATATCCTCGGCAGATAGATGCTGGGGCTTCTGAAACAGGTAGTCTGCAATCTCGATTCGTTGGCGGGTGGGCGCAACATCGTACTGCTGCAGCAATTTGACAATATGGCTTCTATCCATAGCGGCTTGCTCCTTGTTGGATTTAGTATTCATTTCAGGTTTTGTGTTTATATTCATTTCAGGCATGGGGAAATTATAAGCATTTAAATTGGTTTGTATAGGTATTTCCTGCAATTTTGTCATGTTTCGGGTGGCAGCCAGTTATCGTCGACTATAAACAGTCTTTCGTCTTCCGATTCGCCCTGCAGCTGCGCGACATGCAGTGGCAGACGACATGCGCCCTGCTCCACTAGCCGCATCAACCCTGCGACGGTGTACCCGTCGAATAACCTATCCATTGGACTTCGTGACAACCAGCCACCGCGTATCAGCGGCAGAAAACGCGCATCAGGGCTGAAAGCGTGCTCAAATTGATCTCGACTTAGCCAATGACCGATCGGGTGTGTCGAATTGGCCGCCTCCGGATGGCGTTCCCGCCCCCGCTGCTGCCATGGGTAGAATAAGCGCCCCTTCAGAATCACGGCACAATCATCGATGACGATGCCCCGCTGCGCAAGCTCATCCCTGACGGCCGGATGGTGACTGAGTTCGGTCTGCCGGCTCAGCAGATGATCGACCTTGAGATCCAGGCGGTCTTTTTTGCCAGGGCCATGCCAGGCATTTTGTTTTACCGTATCGCCAACGCCGAGATAGAACTTGATGGCCAACTCCCAATGGGCATGACGTCCACTCACTTTATCTAATACGATAAAATCCATTTCTCCGATGGTGCGCTCGCCAGCATGAAACTGTAGATTGCGCTCAAGCAGCTGATAACGTGGACTCAGCTGCAATGCATAGGCCCACAGTGTTTCGAAATAATTGCCCAGGCGCTGGTCCTTCTGCGCTGCCAGCTGTTTCTGCAGCTCTGCGGGATTACGGTCGAGCTGGCGCAACTTGGAGTCGAGCTGGCGATATTGCTCCAGGTACCAGGCATCTGCAAACCATTGACAGGCCGTATTCTGATAGCGCAGAACTGGCGGACTGGATAGCGCCCAGGCGAGGTCTGCTACACAGTGATGTTGATACTTAACCCGCATTTCTCACCAGGATCACCGCAGCAGGCGCAGGAGTAGCGAGCCCGCCTGGTGAGACATGTGGACTGGTGTTCGTAAGCGCCGCTCTGGAGCGAAAAGCGTAGCCATAGCTACGGTTTGAGCGAAGAGCAAGCTTACGGACACGAAGACTAACCTGAACGGTGACAGGCCTGGTCGAATAACACACTGTATTTTTGATCATCTGGCTATTCTACTTAGAATTAGTGCTATATCAGTATCCAACGCCGCCTGGTGAGAAATGCGGGCTAGCCCGCATTTCTCACCAGGATCACGGGAGCAGGCGCAGGATTCGTGTTCATAAGCGCCGCTCTGGAGGGAAAAGCGTAGCAATAGCTACGGTTTGAGTGAAGAGCAAGCTTACGGACGCGAAGACAAGCCTGAACCGTGATAGGCATGCTTGAAATACACACTGTATTTTGATCATCCGAGTATTCTTTAAAGAGACCAATGTCTTATCAGAATCCTGCGCCGCCTGGTGAGAAATGCGGGCTAGTTGAGTTAAAACAGGGTGGCGGTATAATTCATGACGTTTACAGGTGAAAAGCCCCTGCCCAACAACGCAGCGGATGCTGCTGTTCAGGCCTGATCACCGGTAGTCAACTCTTTCTGTCTATCCTGTTTTTTATCGAGGCACCTTTGATGGCTTGGTGGGGTAAAATTATCGGCGGTGCTTTTGGCTTTGTGCTCGGTGGGCCACTGGGTGCAATGCTCGGCGCTGCAGTGGGACACAATTTCGACCGGGGTCTGAAGCTGTCAGATGAATTTGGTGGTTTAGCCTACGGTGACCAGGAACGCATCCAAGCTGCATTCTTCACCGCGACGTTCTCGATCATGGGCCACATCGCCAAAGCCGACGGTAAAGTCACGCCAGCCGAAATTGCCAATACCGAAGCGATCATGGCACAAATGAACCTTGATGCTCAGCAGCGTGACGCCGCGATCAAGCTGTTCGATGAGGGCAAGGCCGAGGATTTCCCGTTGCACGATGTCCTCGTGCAATTCCGCAGGGAATGCCACAGGCGTATCAACCTCATCCAGATGTTTCTGGAAATCCAGATCAACACAGCCTTTTCGGACCAGAACCTTCATCCGGCGGAACAAGAAATTCTCTATCAGATTGCCGATGTACTCGGCTTTCCCCGCAAGTCACTCGATCACCTGTTTCACCTTGCCGGCGCCGTGGCGTCGCCCAAGACCAAAAAAGCCGCAGTCGACGAGGCCTATCAGGTACTAGGGGTCTCAGCGAAAGCCTCCGACGACGAGGTCAAGAAGGCCTATCGCCGCTTAATGAATCAACATCATCCTGATAAACTAGTATCCAAGGGCCTACCGGAAGAGATGATCAAACTGGCAAACGAGAAAACCCAGCAGATCAAGGAGGCCTATGAATTGATCAAGAAATCACGGTAGCTCATATGGAAATTTCAGGACCTTTTAAAATTGGGACCATGCAAAACGACATGGGCGGTAACGAATTGCATCTGGATTTCACAGCCGAATTCAGGGCAAAGAATATTGCCCAGCAGACGGACGCATTTCAGCAATACATCCGCGATCTGATCAATGATATCAGCCGACTGGATCCAAACGATCCCAATCGCCAGGGTATGCTGACCATTCTGCAAGTAGTGGAGCAATTGATGCCCCATATCGAAGCCAATGAAATACCCCTGGAAGAGACCATCGTCATCAGTCTGCAGCAAGACAATCCTTTCGGGACGATTACCCTGCAAAGTTAGCGGGTCACTT
>JABDQW010000057.1 GCA_013042055.1 Gammaproteobacteria bacterium
GGGTGACTGAGGTTATAGATATACGCGGTGAGCACGTGAACCTTGGCCTCGCCGAGGAACTCCGCGTGCGCGGGCATGACGCCTTGACGCCCTATGGCGATGGATTCCTTGATCGCTCTTGGTGAGCCACCGTACAACCAGACATTGTTGGTCAGGTTCGGGGCACCGACGGCGTGATTACCGGTCCCCTCTTTCAGATGGCAACCTGAACAATTGGTCACAAACTTTTCTTCACCCGCCTTCGCCAAGTCCTCATCCACCTTGCGGCCGGCGAGCTTCATGGTATATGTGGCCACCTCTTCAACACCATCATCGCCCAGAACATCTTGCCAGGCAGGCATGACCCCGCGACGACCCTGCATGATCGTTTGTTTGATGGCTTCAGGGCTGTCACCAAATAACCAATCATTGTCACGCAGGTTGGGGAAGCCGGTGGCACCACGCGCATCCGAACCATGACAGACGGCGCAGTAGTTCACGTACAAACGCTCGCCCATGTTGATCGCGTTCTCATCCGCGGCAACCTCGGGAATATCTAAATTCATGTACTGATCATAGAGCGGTCCGTATTTGGTATCGGCCGCGCTAATTTCACTTTCGTACTGGCCTTTCTCCGTCCAACCAAGGACACCGGTATACGAGCCAAGACCGGGGTACAAGGCCAGGTAAGCCAGACCGAAAGCGATGGTGATGTAAAACATCAGCATCCACCACCGAGGCAGTGGATTATTCAGCTCTTCGAGGTCTTCGTCCCAAACGTGCCCGGTCGCTTCTGCTTTTGTGCCTGTCGGCAGTTTGCCTTTTGAGTTAGCCAACAACAGCCAAATACACCAGACAATACCGCCCAGTACGATCGCTGTGATCCACCAACTCCAGAAATCACTAGTGAAGTCAGACATGTCTATTCCTCGTTATTCAGTTTACTGTTACTGCCATTTTCTGCTGCAGCTTTGTTGATTGAATTTTGGACCGGTTTATCATCATAAAGTTTGACCGGTTTGTCATCATCGAGTGCCATACGACCAGCCTCTTCAAAATCGGCCTTCTTGCGTTTGCTGTACGCCCAGATCACGATGCCGATAAACACCGCCATCGCGATCACGGTCCAGACAGATTGTACGAATGCAACGCTCATCGGCCGTTATCAAACGCGCTGCAAAATCTTATCATCTGCGGATCTTGAGGTTGGTGCCCAATGACTGCAGGTAAGCAATCATTGCGTCCATCTCGTTTTTGCCTTCCAGCTCAGCCGGTGCAGCTGCGATCTGCTCTTCGCTATAGGGCGTACGGCTGACCACGTTCAATGCTTGCATCTTGTCCTGGATCATGGAATTGTCGAGCGCGTTATCCTGTAACCATGGATAGCCCGGCATGATCGATTCCGGTACGACATCACGTGGGTTGATCAGGTGAACTCGGTGCCAATCGTCAGAGTAACGCCCACCGACGCGATGCAGATCGGGTCCGGTGCGTTTCGAGCCCCACAGAAACGGTCGATCATAGATGAACTCACCTGCCACCGAATAATGACCATAGCGTTCGGTCTCGGCACGGAACGGGCGCACCATTTGCGAATGGCAGCCGACGCAGCCTTCACGAATGTACAGGTCGCGCCCTGCCAGCTGAAGTGCACTATACGGCTTAAGCCCCTCGATCGGCTCTGTGGTCGATTTCTGGAAAAACAATGGCACGATCTGAGCCAAACCACCCCAGATCACAACAACCAGGGTGAGAACGATAAGCAGGCCAACGTTGACTTCGACTTTTTCCTGAATTGACATTATGTTTGCCCCTTATGCCACTTAATGCGCAGCAGCTGGTTCCGGGATCGTCGCTTGAATCGACTTTCCGATGGAAACGGTTTTATACACGTTGTACGCCATGATCAGCATGCCGAGCAGGAACACGGCGCCGCCCATGAATCTGACGATGTAGAACGGGTGCATGGCCTGGACGCTCTCCACAAAGCTGTAGGTCAAGGTGCCGTCGGTATTGACTGCTCGCCACATCAGGCCCTGCATGATGCCGGAGATCCACATCGACGTGATGTAGAGCACAATACCAATCGTCGCGATCCAGAAATGGGTTTCGATCAGCTTCTTGCTATAGATCTCGACACCGAACAGGCGTGGGATCAGATGGTACATCGCCCCGATACTGACCAGCGCCACCCAACCGAGTGCGCCTGAGTGTACGTGGCCGATGGTCCAGTCGGTGAAGTGTGAAAGCGCGTTCACCGTCTTGATCGACATCATCGGGCCTTCAAAGGTAGACATGCCGTAGAACGACACCGATACGATCAGGAATTTCAATACCGGGTCTGTACGCAGTTTCTCCCAGGCGCCGGACAAGGTCATAATACCGTTGATCATGCCACCCCACGAAGGTGCCAGCAGGATCAGTGAGAACACCATGCCGGTCGACTGAGTCCAGTCAGGCAGTGCGGTATAGTGCAGATGGTGAGGGCCGGCCCAGATATAGGTGAAGGCAATCGCCCAGAAGTGCACCACCGACAGGCGATAGGAATACACCGGGCGCTCCGCCTGCTTTGGAATAAAATAGTACATAATGCCGAGGAAACCGGCAGTCAGGAAGAAGCCCACCGCGTTGTGGCCGTACCACCACTGGATCATCGCGTCCTGCACACCAGCGTAGACGGAATAGGACTTGAGCGCAGCAACCGGCACCGCTGCGCTATTGACGACATGCAGCAAGGCGACCGTCAAGATGAACGCACCGAAAAACCAGTTGGCGACATAGATGTGTTTTATCCGGCGCCTCATGATCGTGCCGAAGAAGACGACCGCGTAGGTGACCCAGACCGCCGTGATCAGCAGGTCGATCGGCCATTCCAGTTCGGCGTATTCCTTGGAGGTGGTGAAGCCTAACGGCAAGGTGATCGCCGCGAGTACGATCACGCTTTGCCAGCCCCAGAAGGTAAAGGCCGCGAGCTTATCCGAGATCAGGCGAGTGTGGCAGGTACGCTGCACCACGTAGTACGAGGTCGCGAACAATGCGCAACCACCGAATGCAAAAATAACCGCATTGGTGTGCAACGGACGCAGACGGCCGAAGGTCAGCCAGGGTATGTCAAAGTTCAGTACCGGCCATGCCATTTGTGCAGCGATCAGCACGCCCACTGCCATGCCAACGATACCCCATACCACGGTCATGATCGCGAACTGTCTGACGACTTTGTAGTTGTAGGTAGTTGCTTCGTTACTCATAGGTGCATCCTTCCGAATACATGTGTTTTGGGTCTGGTAAATCTGACTAGTATATTAGTTTTAACTGATGTGTCTCTGCCAGTCTGTCACTAATCGACAAATTGTGGGGCAAAACCATAACCCCATAGAATGGCGGTCGCGACCATCATACACACCAAGGCGACCAGGCCAACCGCGAGCACTGCACTGGAAAACAGAAAACCCTTGTCTTCCGAGATACCCATCATGATCGGCAGACCGGTGTACAGCAGTACCACGGTATAACCCAGTGCCGGCAGACCAACGAGGAAATTCAACCACAGAATCGGCACCAGCTCGAAGACACCAACCAGAAACAACGGCGTTGCGGTGTATGCGGCCAACGTCACGGTACGTGATAGCGGCTGATCAGTTCCGTAGGTTTTGCCCATCCATTGGATCATCGCGCCTATGGTGAAAACACCGACCAACATGACCACGTAGTAGGCAACCGCGATCATTAGCGCGCTATCGGGAGATAATTTAACGGCATCACGAGCACCGAACTGCCAACCGAACAAAGTGGTGCCGAAATAGCCCGAGACCGGCGGAATCGCCGCCAGGATCAGCACATACGACAAATAACACTTGGTGACCGAACAAGCACTATCGTGTATTGCATGCCATTCTTTCTTGGGATTGATGAAGAGACCGAATATATGTGACAGCATGTAATTATTCTCCGAATTGCCGACAAATATCCCCACAATTATTACAGGATATCAAGGCTGCGTCTATCTCGATGCGGTTTGTTTCAAGCTCCAGCATCGCCTTTAACGCAGGAACTGTTTTGCTGCGAAGTGTAATGTAAGACTGTCGAATAAATCATGACATAGATCAACAAGCCCTGATGCAACAGTAGCTTAACTCTAATACCGTGGAAATTTTGATTTAAATCATGGATGATTTTCATGCTTTTAAGTACCCTTTCACATCTTCAAAATTCACGATCGCGACCATGAGTTTATCCCGAACGGATCACAACATCGTTTTCGACCTCGACCTGATCAACCGCTACGATAAAACCGGTCCAAGATATACCTCCTATCCAACCGCGGTCCAGTTCACCGAAGAATTTGGCGCCAGGGATTACCGCAGCTGGGCCAAAGAAAGCAATGACGATCCGCTGCCGGCGCCGTTGTCGCTGTACCTGCACATCCCCTTCTGCAACACCATCTGCTACTACTGCGCCTGCAATAAGATTGTCACCAAGGACTACAGCAAGGCAGAAGCCTATGTGCAGTTATTGAAGCAGGAGATACAACTGCAGGCCGCGTTGTTCGACCGCGATCGCCCCGTGCTGCAGATGCACTGGGGTGGCGGTACGCCCTCTTATCTTAATGACAACGATATCAAGGCGCTGCTCGACTGCGTCCATCAGCATTTCACGTTCAGCAGTGACGAGGAAGGTGAATTTGCAATCGAGGTCGATCCCAGAACGGTCGATAGCGACAGAATTCATACGCTGCGCCGCCTCGGCTTCAACCGCATCAGCTTCGGCGTGCAAGATTTCAACCCCGAAGTTCAGAATGCGATCAACCGGGTCAACAGCAAGGAACAAATCCTGTCAGTAATCGCTGCGGCGCGAGATGCCGGTTTTCATTCAGTAAACATCGACCTGATGTATGGTCTGCCTAAACAGATGCTGGCCGGCTTTGCTGAAACCATTAATACGACAATCGAGGTCAGTCCCGATCGTATCGCGGTCTATAATTACGCGCACCTGCCCCAGATGTTCAAGCCACAGCGACGCATCGACGAGCAGGAGCTGCCGTCACCGCAGGACAAGCTGGATATGTTGCAGCAAACCATCAATCTGCTGCAGGCCGCGGATTATGTCTATATCGGTATGGATCATTTTGCGAAAAAGGATGACGACCTGGTCAAAGCGCAGGAGAACGGCAGCCTTTATCGTAATTTCCAGGGTTATTCAACCAACGCCGACTGCGATGTCATCGCCATGGGTGTCACCGCGATCGGCCGTATCGGCGATAACTACAGCCAGAACACGCGCGACATGGATCAGTACAAAGCCATCTTGGCCAAAAACAAATTACCGGTCTTTCGCGGCCTCGAGCTCGAGCCGGATGATCTAATGCGCAAGGAGATTATCAATCAACTGATGTGTTACTTCAGGCTCGATATTAAAAAGCTCGAGACCAAATGGGGTGTCGATTTCAGCTGCTATTTCACCCACGAATTCGTTCAGTTGCGCCAGATGGAAAAGGACGGCTTGATCAAGATCGATGAAAACGCGATCGACGTGCTCCCCGCCGGACGCTTACTCGCCCGCTCCGTCTGCATGGAATTTGACCGCTACTTGCAAGAGAAACAGATACAGCAGCGGTTTTCGAAAGTTATCTAGCCCGTATATCTTTGTAGGAGCGGCTTCAGCCGCATATTTGACGAGCTCTCGGTTTGTTCGCAGCTGAAGCCGCTCCTACGCAGTGACGTAGGGTGCGCCGCGCGCACCATTGAGCAGGAATCGGGTATATGTCTGCGGGCATTCGGTGCGCACAGCGCACCCTACGTTCGACCACGGTTTCTTGACGGGTCTGATGCAATACCAATACAGCGATTTGACTCTGCGCCCTCTGCGTCTCTGCGGTTATATTCACGCAACACAGGCACAGGGCTGTATCGGCTTGGTTTAACCCTGCTTCGCCTTTGCTGCCTTGACATCCTCGTTGTCACCGACGATTGCGCGCAATCGGGTCATGTCGCAGATGTTGACGCGTCGGCGGTCGACTTCGATGATGTCCTCGTCCTGCAGATGAGCGAATAATCGGCTCACGGTTTCAACGGCGAGACCAAGATAGTTGGCAATATCCTGTCTTGGCATGGTGAGATTGAATTCAGTCGGTTTCCAGTGTCGTTGCGCCATCCGTTTGGAAAGACTGATCAGAAAGCTGGCCAATTTTTCTTCGGCGCTCATCCTACCGAGAAGTAATAACATCGCATGGTCCTTTGCCACTTCCTTGCCCATGATTCGACGCATCGCGTATTGAATGCTGGGGACGTCATGACAAACGTTGTCGAGCGATTCCAGCGGAAATTCACAGACGCTGGATGTTTCCAGTGCGACCGCAGAACACGTGTGCGAATCGCCGGAAAAACCGTCCATGCCCAGTAGCTCGCCTGGCAGATGGAAACCGACGATCTGCTCTTCACCGTTGGGATTGTCGACCAGGGTTTTGATGCTGCCGGACAGAACAGCGTACAAGTAGCGGTTAGTATCGCCGGCGCGGAACAGGTAATCGTTTTTATGGACTGGTTTTTTGCGCTCCACAATGCTTTCGATCAGTTTCAGTTCTTCAGCATTCATACCTTGCGGTATACACAATTCACGCAAGCTGCAACTTGCACAGGATACTTTTAGTTGATCGAAATTGATCTGTGTCGGCTCAGTCATAGTTAACAACTGTTATATTCAATCGTTTATGTTTGTAAATAATACCCTATTTATTGCCATTGTATACTATTGTAAATGAGTTATTGTAGGTAGATGGCCGAAAATTTGACTATTTCTGCCACTGCGCATTAGTGTTTTATAATATACTCCCTCCCACGAAATACGCCTTCGGACAGTTTACATCACCCTGATTCCGCAACATGCCTGCTGAACACGCTGAACCATCCTGTTTCCATTGCGGCCTGCCCGTCCCTAGAGGTCTTGATCTTAGCGTTGAAATCAATGGAAAACCGCAGCCGATGTGTTGCCACGGCTGCGAGGCCGTAGCCCAGGCGATCGTCGATAGCGGCATGGAAAGCTATTACAACTATCGCACGGAAAACGCAGCGAAAGCGCGCGAAGTGGTACCTGCATTTCTCGAGCAGCTCAAAGCCTACGATAATCCTGTCGTGCAAAAGCGTTTCGTGCATCAGCAGGATAACTTGAGTGAAGTATCGCTGATTCTGGAGGGCATCGTCTGCGCGGCGTGCGTCTGGCTCAATGAACGCCACCTGTCGTCATTGCCCGGTGTGGCCGAAGTCAACATTAATTACTCCAATCACCGCGCGCACGTGCGTTGGGACGACAGCAAAATCAGTCTCAGCGATATCCTCGAGTCGATCAGCCGCATCGGCTATCTGGCTCACCCCTATGATCCCGACCGGCAGCAGCGCATCATCGAAAAAGAGCGTAAAGCGCAACTCCGGCGCATCGGCCTGTCCGGTGTGCTGGGTATGCAGGTCATGATCCTGGCGGTCGCACTGTATACCGGTGAATGGTGGGGAATCGATGAAGCCTTCCGCGGATTCTTCCGTTGGACCAGCCTGTTGTTGACGATTCCGGTATTGCTATTTGCATCACGGATCTTCTTCACTGCGGCGTGGCGAGACCTCAAACAGAAACGCGCCGGTATGGATGTGCCGGTTTCACTCGGTATCGCGATTGCTTTCACAGCCAGCGTCGCTCATACCGTCACCGCTAGTGGCAACATATATTTCGATTCGGTCGTCATGTTCACCTTCTTTTTACTCAGCGCGCGCTATTTCGAGATGACCGCGCGCAAGCGTTCGAACGAGGCCACCGAAGCCGTGGTCAGTCTACAACCGGCCGTGGCGGCGAAACTGGTCAGGGTCGACGGCAAAGACGAAGAACAAGCGGTACCGGTCGCCGAGTTGGAGCCAGGCGATCGCGTACTGGTGCGTCCCGGCGAAACCATTCCGGCCGACGGCACTATCGAAAGCGGCGCATCGGGCGTCAATGAATCACTGATCACCGGCGAAAGCATGCCGATCACCAAAAGCGCAGGCGACGAGGTAATTGGCGGTAGCATCAACACCGAGAGTCCGTTGATCATCGGTATTAACCGGATCGGCGCGGATACCGTCCTCGCCGCGATCCAGCGCTTGCTGGACAAGGCACAGAGCGAGAAACCGGCGGTCGCGCAGCTCGCCGACCGTATCGCATCAAAATTTGTTCTCGCGATTCTGTTCATCGCAGCATCGGTCGCGATCTTCTGGCTAGCGCAGAGTTCGGAAAATTGGTTACCGATCACAATCGCCACCCTGGTCGTCACCTGCCCCTGCGCATTATCACTGGCGACACCCACCGCGATCACCGCGGCCAGCGGGCAATTGGCAAAACTCGGCTTGCTGCCCACCCGAGGGCATGCGCTGGAAACGTTGTCGCGCGCGACTCATTTCGTGTTCGATAAAACCGGCACCTTGACCATCGGCCATATCACTCTGACCGATATTCAAGTCCGGGCGGATCTATCCCGCGATGACTGCCTGCAAATTGCGGCAGCACTGGAACGGCATTCAGAGCATCCCATCGCCAGAAGTTTCAAGCACGCCTGCCCCAATAGCAACCGGCACGCAGTTGAGGTCAGCAATACGCCAGGACACGGCATCAGTGGCACAGTCGACGCACAAGTATGGTATCTCGGTAAGCCTGCGTTCGTCATGCAGTATTGCTGCGATGACTCGATCGTCGATGACAGCAGCGGCCAGACCCGAGTGGTACTGGCGACGACTGATAAGATTTATGCGGTATTTACGTTTGCAGACGCGATCCGCGAAGACGCGGCCACGCTGATACAGAACCTTAAAGCGTCAGGCAAAACCGTTGTATTACTCACGGGCGATAACAAATCCACCGCAAAACACGTCGCTAGTGCGACCGGCATCAACGAGGTGCACGCCAGTCTGAGGCCAGAAGACAAGCTTGCCTACCTGAAGCGTTTACAACAGCAGGGCGCGATCGTCTCGATGACGGGCGATGGTGTCAATGATGCACCCGTACTGGCGGGTGCCGATGTTTCGATCGCGATAGGTTCAGGTTCGCAATTGGCAGCAGCGAGCGCCGATTTCATCCTGCTATCGAGCAAGATCGGCACCATTTATTCGGGTTACCGACTGAGCGTAAGAACGCTGTCGGTCATACGCCAAAACCTGATGTGGGCCATTGGCTACAATATACTGGCAGTACCCGCTGCGGCCATGGGATACATACAACCCTGGCTCGCTGCCATCGGTATGTCAGCCAGCTCGCTGGTTGTGGTATTGAACGCTTTACGCCTTTCCAAACCGCGGGGACCACAGATCAGTATTACTTGATGTAGCGCCGGCATGACGATGCAGCGACTGAAATTTACCGTACTGAACTGTTACGGTTTGTGTCACAATGGCCACCGGCTCTATGTCTGCGCTGTTTAAATTAGACCGCTTAGATGAATGACTCTCATTTAACCAACTACAAAAACAAAACCTCGTCATTGCGAGCGAAGCGAAGCAATCTTTTAAGCGATGCGCGAGTGCATGCAGATCGCCGCGTCGCTGACGCTCCTCGCGATGACGCTACTCTTTTCCCGCTGCTCCTTTTTATGATGACAGAAACCTTATTTTGCTTAAGTAAGCATCATAAACCTCTCGGATCTTTTGTTGAAACATGGATATCATCTTCTTACTGATTCCGCTAGCACTGGTGCTCGTTGTCGTTATCGTCTGGATATTCTTATGGGCGGTCCGCTCGGATCAATTCGATGACCTGGAAGGACCGGCGCATCGGATCTTGATGGATGATGATGAGCCGATGGTCGAGCGCAAGGATGATTCAGCAAAGATAGAAAAAAAAAATAAGTAATAAAACCGCAGAGGCGCGGAGACGCAGAGATTTTTTAATGTGTGCGCGTAGCAGAACCGAGGGTGCGCTATGCGCACCACGAATCTTTAGTTTGCTCGGCTGTCCCGGTGCGCGCGGCACACCCAACAGCTTGTTCCCTTCGGTCGAGATGACATAGGTATTGTTCGCGACTTAAGCCGCTCCTGCAATACACAAAAAGACTCCTCTGCGTCTCCGCGCCTCTGCGGTTAACATATTTAAGTCAGTTTCTCGATGCCCAGCAGTTTGAGTATGTATTTTTCGTACAAAGGTTCGGAAGTCCCCTTCTTCATCTTGCGGATAAAATACTTCTCAAAAGCAATCTTCGCCAGATGCACCCATTTGCCTTTTTTCATCCAGGCGACATTACGCGGTGGAATTTGCGGCAAGGCCACAAATGCCGCACCGGTATCACCCATATCGGCCAGGCATATTGCATTCCAGTTGGCTTCCTGATCGGGTTGTTTACCATTGAGTTCGTTGGCGATGTTATGCACGACCGACGTGACCATGGATTCAATCATATAACCGGTCTTTGGCGCTCCCGTCGGTACTAGAGTGGGTTCTACCGGAGGAATCGCGACACATACGCCCGCCGCGTAAATATTATTATAGGTTGGATTACGGTGTTTGGAATCGATCATCACAAAGCCACGCGGATTACACAGGTCGGGTACATTCGCAACTGCATCGACACCTTTGAACGCCGGCAGCATCATCGCCATGTCATAACTAATGATATGTTCCTTTTTGATATCACCATTCTCATCGAGCTCTTCGACGAAAAGTTGTCCCTGTTCCACTTTGGTGGTTCTGGCACTGGTAATCCATTCGATGTGATGATTTCGCAGTTCGCTTTCCAGCATCGCTTTGGAGTCACCAACACCACCCAAGCCAAGGTGGCCAATATAGGGCTCGGAGGTAACGAGCATTATTGGGAATTTGTGCCTGATCTTGCGCTTGCGCAGATCCGCATCGACGATAAAAGCGAATTCATAAGCCGGTCCAAAACAGCTAGCAAATGGCATCGCGCCAACCACAATGGGGCCCGGGTTTTCCAGCAGCTGTTGATATCGCTGCCAAGCGAGTTCTGCATGGTCCAGCGTACAGATAGATTGCGTAAAGCCTTCAGGTCCGGCACCTTGGATCTCTTCAAAAGCCAAGCGCGGACCTGTGGTTATTACCAGGTAGTCATATTCAACGCTAGCACCACCATTGGATAATTCCAGTTTATTGTTCGCAGCATCGATGTTGTCGACACGATCCGCGATAAAATTGATGCCTTTTTTTGCCAAGTACTTTTCGATCGGGAAGGTAATCGACTCGCGGTCACGCCAACCAACCGCTACCCAGGGGTTGGAAGGGACGAACTGAAAATCGGCTTTCTCGTTAATGACCGTGACATCGTGATCTTGGCCCAGTTTGGCTTTCATTTCATACGCACATGGCATCCCTCCGGTACCCGCACCTAGAATCACAACATGTGCCATAATCTTCTCCCGGTCGAGTTATATATGATCCCATCGTTACTGAATTCAAACTGAAGCATATACCAGGTCGTAACAAACAGATAGACTTAATAGACTAAATCAGGATAAGAGCCTATATATAAGTAAACAATTATTCACCCGGCATGAATACTCCACGACTCGCGCTCTGCCCGGTCGATCCGCAGTGGATCCCGCCAGATGATAAGCGCCTTGATCAATTTCTGCAATCGATTGAATTATCTGGAAAAGCCCTCCCGCAACCGCTGCAATTTTTGCCCGGTCAAAAATTTCTCGATCTGATTGCCTTCATGGGCTGTTCACCGGATATCAAGCTTGAGCCAGGCGATGACGAACGACCGTTCTGTTTAATTCATGTTCAAGATCAGGCTAAGTCGGTCGAGTGCCATTTTGGCGAGCATACGCACTCGCCGCGATGCCCTAAGTGCAGAAGCCCGGTCAAAGATTGGCTCGACAGTATCCATCGATGGATGGAGGGCGATGCCACCAGCTTGTGGGAATGCTCGACTTGCCATTGGCAGGCGGCACCGTGGGATTTCAATTGGCGGCAATCGGCTGGATTTGGTCGATGTTTCATTGAAATCAGTAATATATTCCCCAAAGAGGCCTTACCTCAGGCGCACTTGCTCGATACACTACAGGCCTATTATGGGATCAAGTGGCTCTATTTTTATCAGCATTGACGTCTGCAGCATGAGATTTCCGTTTAACACCTGCATAGGTAACGGCAACCGCCAATGATGACATTGAATCGCTCCATTGGCGCACTGCTCGGCGCCTTGATGCTGATCAGCTACGGCGGGCTCACGCAGGCACAAGAACAGTCGCCTGTAGAGAAAGCCACAACCGAGACTCAACAGCTAGATGACCCGAATGCATCCGAGACCGACACCAGCGCTAACGAAAGCGGCGCATCAACCGACGCTCAATCGACCTCCACCGAGACAGACACGACCAGCAGCGAAACCGGTAAACAATCGGAAACTCTGACTGAGACTGATACTCAATCCGATGAACGCACCGATCCGGAAAGTGCCTGTGACCGAACACAAGACCTCATTGAAAAAGAATCCACCTGGTACGACTCGGCCCACGCGGTGATGAATACTGCGTTCTGCGAGCCTGCGGTATGGTTCGACGATTTTTTTGCGTCAGACCGCATCTTCGAGGAAGTTGGCGGCACCTACGTCCGCTGGCGAAACGATTTTATCTATCAACAAGAGGATGGATTCGATTTCAAAACCAATCTGAACTTCAGTGTTGAGCTACCCAGAATTTCCTCCAAACTGAAGCTGATATTTGAGGGGGATGAAGATCCGTCACTGCAGGATATACGCCCTGGCGGCCAGACAGAAAGCACAGATAATACCCTTGGATTGCGCCTCGATGTGAAAGACACGGATCGATCCAAATTCAACGTCAGTTTTAGCGCCAAACCCAGAGTTCGTTTACGTTATCGTTATACTTACCCGTTTAGAGATGACTTCATCATTCGCTTCACGCAAGAACTACAAAACGAAAAAGGCGTCAACGGCTCTCGTTCACGCCTGGACCTCGAGAAAGCCTTTTTCCCGCGGAAATTACTGCGCTCAACCACCGAACTCTTTGCCGCCGAGGACTTCCCCGGTGTCGACTGGGTTCAGGCCTTGGTACTGTTTGAACGCATCAGCAGAAAAAAATCCGTTTCATATGAAGCCAGTGTCTCGGGCATAACGCGTCCGGAGAATCTGGTGACGGCTTATCGTCTGGGCATGCGCTACCGTATGAACATCCACCGCGACTATTTGTTCCTGGAAGCCACACCCGACATTACCTGGCCAATTAATCTCAGTGAAGACAGGGAAACCATCCTAAAGGAACGACGATCGGTCTACTCGTTCATCGTCAGACTGGAAGTGCATTTTGGTAACGCGAAAAATCGCAAATACAGCGATTTTTTCTAGCAAAATCATCGTTTGCTGCATACACTGCGTAAGCTGGACGACATAACTACACAACATTTTCTGTTAGACTCGGTCCTTGCTGGTAAATCAAGCGTAAGCTCGTGAGCGAGTTCAAACAATGATCGCAGGCTAGTGGAACAGACTATGAAACTCAAATACAGATCATTGGTGGCACTGTTTTTTGTCATCAGTTTATCGTCGTGCGCCAATACGAAATTCACGAAACAGTGGGTCAATGAGAATTTTGACCAACAGCCCTACGATGACATTCTGGTGCTTGTCGTCGCTGACAAAATGGGTAATCGTCAAGACGCAGAGAACTATATCGTCGAAAAACTCGGCGAAGTGGGTATCGATGCGATGCCGAGTTTCGATATTCTGCCGAAAACCGAAATCATCGATAAAGAAGCCGTCGGTAAAGCCATCGACGGCTTGCAGCTCGACGCGGTGATCGTCATGTTCGCTACCGGGATCACCGAGGACGAATACTACGTGCCCGCGCGCCGCTTCGGCGTATACGCCGGCTACGGCTACGATCATGCGCACTACAACAGCTTCTACAGTTACTATCCACATGCCATTAATTATGTGTACCTACCGGGTTATGACAATACACACTATGTGGTTGCATTAGAAACCAGTCTGTTCGATCTGAATACCGGCGACATGATCTGGTCGGGCCAATCAAACACATTCGCACCGGAATCGGTTGACGACGTCATTCACAATATCACCGTGTTGACGATCAGGGAACTGAAGAAAAAAGGCATTATCATATAATCTGATCGCCGAAACATGTACAGTCGGTTTTGTTTAAAATAACGGGACACACCATGAGCTCAAGCATTCTGAAGTTTCACCATATCATTGCACTCGCCGTATTCCTGCCGTTTCTCTCGTCCTGCACCAACACCAAGATCACCTCTGTATGGATGGATTCTGAAAAAGCCGGTACCGCGTTCAACGACATATTGATCATTGGCATCGCCGATGAAGAACATAACCGCCGGTTGTTCGAGGAACAGTTCACCAATCAGCTCAAAGCAGCCGGTATCGAAAGCGAAGTTAGTTACACCTTGTTACCGCAAGGTAGCGACATCAACCGTGATACAGTAAGCACGGCAATCGAGGGCAAGTCCATTGATGCGGTGATCGTGACACATCTCATCGCCGTTGAGGAAGAAACGGTGTACCGCCCTGGTATGGACTACCAGCCCGCCTATGGTTACTACGATGGCCTGTACAGTTATTATCCACATGTCAATACGTATGTACATCAGCCAGGCTATTACACCACGCATGAGGTCGTAAGACTTGAAACTAATCTCTATGAGGTGGCAACCGAGGAACTGGTCTGGTCGGCACAATCAAGTTCGTTTGCACCGGAATCGGCCAAAGAAGTCATCGATGAACTGGTCAAACTGGTGATAAAGGACTTGCAGCAAAAGGGGTTGATCAAGACCAAGCAAAGCTAGTCTCTCGCCAAGACGCAAAGGTCGCCAAGAAAACTCTATATATGTTTCTAAATGCTAAGCGACTGTTTCAATTGCAACTCTTTGCGCGCTTAGCGTCCTGGCGAGAGTAACGGGCTGCATTTTCAGAGCGCCCTTAAATCAACGGCCGTAGATGTCCTCGAAACGAACGATATCATCTTCACCCAGATAGCTCCCGGTTTGTACTTCGATTAGCCTTAACGGAATCTTGCCAATGTTCTCCAGGCGATGCTTTTCGCCAAGGGGGATATAAGTCGATTCGTTTTCGGAGATGATGAATTCTTCGTCACCACGCGTCACCTTGGCCGTTCCGCTGACGACTATCCAGTGTTCCGAGCGATGATGGTGCAATTGCAACGAGATGGCAGCAGCCGGGCTGACGGTGATACGTTTGACTTGATAATGTGGTCCCGCATCGATGCCCTGGTAATGTCCCCAAGGCCGGTAGACACATTTGTGTAAATTCACTTCCGCGCGATTTTCTTTACTCAGTTGTTCGACGATCGTTTTGATATCGTGCACATTGTCGCGATTAGCTACCAACAGCGCATCATCGGTATCGACGACAATCATATTATCGACACCCAGTGTAACCACCAAACGATTATTGGCTCGGACATAACTGTTAGTGGTCAGACCGCTTTTGACATCACCGATCAAGGTATTGCCCAGGTCATCGACATCACCGACATCGTGCAGCGCGGACCACGAACCAACGTCACTCCAACCAATATCGACCGGGATTACCACGGCATTGTCGACTTTTTCCATCACCGCATAGTCGATGGAATCGCTGGGACAGTTTTCAAACTCGCTCTTACCCACACGGACGAAGTCCGAATCTCGTATGGCTGCGTTGAAAGCTGCCTGGCTGGCCTGGTAGATGTCAGCAGAATGCAGCTTCAATGCCTCAAGATAAGTCGAAGCCTTGAACATGAACATGCCGCTGTTCCAGTAATAGTGGCCATCTGCGATGTAGTTGGCCGCGGTCTCAGCATCCGGCTTTTCGACAAATTGATCTACCTCATAGACCGTCTCCTGGTTACCTGTACTGAGTGCTTTGATATAACCAAAGCCGGTTTCGGGCGTATCCGCTACGATACCGAAAGTGACCAACCTGCCTGCTTCTGACTGCTGTTTGCCTAGCTGCAACGCACTTTGAAACGTCTCCACATCAGCGATGACGTGATCGGCGGGCAGTACCAGCAACACTGGGTCGTCACCTTCGCGGACCGCATTGAATGCGGCCAGTGCAATAGCGGGTGCCGTGTTGCGACCCATTGGCTCGAGGATGATCTCATTGGTCGCGATATCGGTCTCTTTCACCTGTTCTGCAACCATGAATCGATAGTCATCATTGCAGAGCACCATCACGTGATCGATATCCGGCGAACCTGTCAGACGTGAGATGGTATCCTGCAACATTGAGGTTTCATTGACCAGTGGCAATAACTGTTTGGGATGCATTCTACGTGACAACGGCCACAGGCGCGTGCCTGAACCACCTGATAGTATTACGGGTATGATCACTTTGGCTTCCTGACGCGGTAATGTTAACGAGACACGAGCTTACAACGCTCGCGATAAATTTCAATACAGTAGGTTACCATAGCCGGCGCAAGTCAACAGCGATCCCGCACTCAATTGCCGACGATTTTCCTCAGGGAAATTAGCTCAGAAATCGCATCCGGTAAAACCGGTTTACTGTAAAGATATCCCTGCACCTCATGACAACCTTCCTTTAGCAGAAAATCACGCTGTTCTTCAGTCTCGACGCCTTCTGCGATGATGTCAAGATTAAAACTTTTACCCAGTGCGATGGTTGCACGAATAATGGCTTCATCATTTTGATCTCTGGATACATCCCTGACAAACGAGCGGTCGATTTTAAGACGTGAAAGCGGAAACTGCTTTAAATTGACCATGGATGAATAGCCAGTGCCGAAATCATCGATTGCCATTTTTATGCCCATCTTCTGCAGCTCTTTGAGGTTGTTATAGGCAATTTCTTTCTGTTCAAGAATTGCACTTTCGGTGATTTCGAATTCGAGTCGATCCCCCGTCAACTGCGTTCCCTCGAGTATGTTTTTCACATCCCTGTACAAACTGGGTAAAACCAGTTGCTTGCGCGACAAGTTTAGGGAAACAGTGAATGCAGGTAATCCTTCGGCATCCCAGCGCCGGCATTGTTCGCAGGCTTCCCTGATTACCCACTCGCCTAAGGCCTCAATCTTCCCGGAATATTCGGCGATATGGATGAATACACCCGGGGCCAGGATACCCATGTCGGGGTGACGCCATCGGATCAGCGCTTCGACGCCGATCATTTGTTCCGTCACAATGTTGTACTGGGGCTGATAAACCAGGAAAAACTCCTCGCGTTCGAGCGCTTTTTTCAAAGCGATCTCCATAGCAAAATACTCGAAGGCATTGGTAGCCAACTCCTGCGTATAATAACGATAGGTATTACGGCCCGACTCCTTGGCGGAATACATCGCTGTGTCTGCGTGTTTGATCAATTCATTGACATCAGCACTGTCCTTGGGGAACACGCTGATACCGATACTGACGCTGATTTCCAGCTTATAGTCATCCAGACGGAAAGGCTCTTTAAATACCTGCAGAACTTTCTCCGCAATCTTGTCGAGCACGCTGGTATCCGTCAGTCCATCCACGATCAAGGTGAATTCGTCACCACCCAGGCGTGCCAGCGTATCGGATGCGCGGCAGACCTTCTGCAAACGCGCCGCCACCTGTTTCAGCAGATCGTCACCGACATGGTGACCCAGGTTATCGTTCACATTCTTGAAACGATCAAGATCAAGAAAAAACAGGGCGCCGGTGCTGTGCGAGCGCATCGTTCTCGCTATTGCTTGCTGCAAACGATCGTGAAACAGGACGCGGTTCGGCAGATTGGTCAGAAAATCATGGGTCGCGACATATTCGAGTTCCTGCTGTGAGCGCTTGATATCGGATACATCGGTCAGTAATGCCACATAGTAGGTCAACTGGCCACGATCGTCCTTGACTGCATTCAAAGTCAACCATAACGGGTACGACATCCCGTCCTGCTTTTTGCCGACGATCTCGCCCATCCAATAGTCGGTATTGTGCAATGAATAAAGGATCTCCGTTCCGGTCCGAGTCGCCATCAGATCATCGATAAAGCGAGGTTTTTGCCCCAGCGCAGTGTGCATCTCCAAATCTGCGATCTTGCAGAAGGCCTCGTTGACCGAAACCACTTTAAGATCCTGATCCAAAATAACCATCCCTTCACGGGAGTTCTCGAATACCGTCGTTATCAAGCGTCCGCGTATCTCTGACTGCTTTCGTTCGGTGATATCGGTCGCTAGAAAAACCACCGTGCGTTTACCATCCACCGTGTAGTCAGCGGGTATCGCGCGTCCTTCAAAGGTCTGCTGTCCCGATTGAACCGTCGATTCATAATCGACGATGACCAGCTGATTCGTCTTCAAGGCTTCGTTCAGGATGCCGTAATAGAAAGCCGCTTCCTCTGGGGGAAGGATTTCGTGCAAGGTTTTGCCAATCAGTTTGTCTTTATCCTGGTAGAGCTGTTGCTCATCCCCAGACATGATTTCTATATAACGCCCATCTTCATCGAACAAAAAAAGAATATCCGGTAGCGCTTGCAGAATCGCAAACAGGCGCGCCTCATAGGACGATTTCTGACGTTGATACAAGACCTGCATCTCTTCGGACGATATGGTCAGCGAACGTTCAAGGGTGTAGCGATCTTGATCCGCGGCCTCGTAACTGGCCTCGATCTGTTTCAGCAACTGAGGCCAGCGTTCCGGATCTGGCGGCGAAGCATCCTCCAGCTGTAGTTTTTTTAATTGCCGGGCGAGTAATTTATGCATGCTTACGGACGCGCAGACCAGTCTGAACCGTGATAGGCATGCTGGAATAACACACTGTATTCTTGATCATCCTAGCTTTACTCCTAATAGCGAATGCATTATCAGTTTTATACGCCGCCTGGTAAGAAATACGGGTTCAGTCTCGGCTACTGCTCCCATAGCGTTGTCAATGTCATCGATTGATTGTGCAGATCACATTTACCGCTTGCGAGTGGCGAAATTTCACCATAGGAGTAATAACCGATTTGCGCAGCACCCTCAGGGAGTTTTTCCAACGCGGCTTCAATCTCCTCCTCGGTACGCGGCCCCAGCACCAGACGCCGACCGACACAGCTGATGGCAACATTCAGTAGCGGTCCTGATGTGTAATTATGCGTGTCGACATCGGCGGCAGCGTCGCTTGCGCCTTCGATAACGCGATCAAAATTAGCACGCATCAAACGCACGAATCCGCCAGTAGGTACATCGCCGGCAAAGGTTATCGACTGATCCTGTTCATTCACCGCCAGAATCGTTCGCACGGTGTCGGCATCGGCAGCTTTTTCGTTTCGGATCGCCAATGGGAACAGCAATCCGGTAGCGGGGAGTCCGTCGGTTCGATCACCAAGATACTTTTTATAAAGCTGGAGCGCCGGTTGCCCGTCTAGCTCATACAACACATTCGCATCGGCCCGCGTAACCTCGCGCTCGGGCCCGAGCACGTCCCAGCCTCCCCTGAAGCCATGGCCGAAACCGATACGTTCACCGTAGAAACCCACAGCACAGACATGACCAGACTTCATCGTTCCATCGGCCCATACCCAGGTCTGTTCAAAACGATCGGCATCGCCCGCCAGACCACCGGTGATAACAACGCCAGGCAGGCTCGTTGACAGGCCGTCAACCAACTTCGAGCCATTCACGAGCAAGCCATCGGAGAGCACCATGACCGCCTTGAGGTCATCCTGTCGCAGCTGGGCGGCCAGGTTCGCGCCGACCTCATTGGATGTTTTGTGAGCTGTTATTTCTTCTACTGCCAGACGAATCGGTGTCTGCTCAAATCGAACAATCGCCAGCGATATACTTTGATCGTTGATCTCTTCCTGGTAGATTTCCCCGGCACTGGAACATCCGAACATGATCGAATGACGAAACCGCGATTGCAACGCGTGCAAGACATCGTTGACCTGCGCCCTTTCAGGTGACGCAAAAAACAATAACAAGGTCTGTGCGGAATCAAGGGCGGGATCGGGTTCGCTGTCCCATCCGGAGACCGACGTATATTGATGTAAAGATAGTTTCATTGGCACCACCACAAAATAAATGTGCGCATGAATGCGATTGTATTCATTAGGAAAAGCAAGAATTAATATGCGTTAACTATTGAATAGGCAAAAAATTTTCCGAAATCACAAACCTCCGAGAGATGAATTGTCAACGTATGTAAACACGCCGATAACAGTGACTCGAATTCAATGGAGCAACCACGGATTGGCAATAATTGGCGGTCAATCGCCAGAGCTGGTAACAATCCCTGTCGGTGCGTTAGTTGCGTCTACCAAGTCGTACTCTGTTGATATTTATCAACACGTCTATGCTGATCAGCGTTTAAGCTTTCGCTAATGAGTAACGTCCACTGGGAACATTTTGAACACGAGGCCGATATCGGTATTCGCGGCACCGGTGGTACGTTGGCCGAAGCTTTCGAGCAAACCGCGCTTGCACTGTCCGCGGTGGTGACCGATATCGGTCTGATCCAGGCACAGACAAGCGTCAACATCACTTGCCGCGACCAGAGCCATGACACGCTGTTGTATGACTGGCTCAACGCTGTCATCTATGAGATGGCGACGCGCAAGATGCTGTTTAGTCGATTCAACGTCACCATCGAGAATGGCCAATTGACTGCCACCGCGATCGGTGAGACGATCGATGTCGCACGCCATCAACCGGCAGCCGAAATCAAAGGTGCGACCTTTACCGAGCTGGCTGTGCAGCAGGGTCATGATCAATGGTTCGCGCAGTGTGTCGTGGACGTGTAGCGAAAGGAACAAAAATATGGATATCAATAAATTACATCGTATTTCTAATGTTGAATGGAAGACCGATGCTACAGCAGGTATGCTCGTACCTGCTGTGATATTTGCTGATGAGAATCTGCTTCGGGCGATGGACGATAAAGTCTACCAGCAGGTTACCAATGTTGCCCGATTGCCGGGGATTGTAAGAGCCTCCTATGCGATGCCGGATGCCCACTGGGGTTACGGTTTCCCGATCGGTGGTGTCGCCGCTTTTGATGCCGAGCAAGGAGGCGTCATCTCGGCGGGGGGTGTCGGCTTTGATATTTCCTGCGGCGTACGCACGCTGCATACCGGATTGAGCATCAATGAAATCCTGTCGGCCCAACACGCTCTTGCCGATACGCTCTACCAACACATCCCCGCTGGTCTCGGCAGCACCGGTAATATCCATCTCAACGACAAACAAATGCAGGCCATGCTGCGCGGTGGCGCTGCCTGGGCAATCAGCCAGGGCTATGGCGAGAACCAGGATCTGGAACATATCGAGGAAAACGGCTGCATGCAAGGCGCCGATCCAGATCAGGTCTCGTCGTTCGCCAAAAAACGCCAGCAAAACGAAATGGGAACGCTCGGCTCAGGCAACCACTATCTGGAAGTGCAGAAAGTCGTCGAAGTCTACAATCCTGAGATCGCCGATGCTTTTGGCATCCACTTGGGTGACATCAAGATCAGCGTACACTGCGGTTCTCGTGGGCTT
>JABDQW010000036.1 GCA_013042055.1 Gammaproteobacteria bacterium
AGACGCGGAGGCGCAGAGTAGAGCAAAGCCAATTCGTGGTAACAGACCATCCTTTGGAACATCCGGGCTAGCCCGCATTTCTCACCAGGATCACGGGAGCAGGCGCAGGAGCGGCTTCAGTCTTCATTCAGGTCCATTGTCATGGTTCGGTGTTCGATGCCCGCATCCATGAAGGTATCGCCCTCGACTGTAAAACCGTGCCGTTGGTAGAAACCGATGACCTTGACTTGCGCATGCAGAAAAATCTGATGATGGCCTTGTTTTCTGGCTCGATCGATCACGGCGGCGAGCAGACGCGATCCGACACCCTGACCCCGGTGGGGTTCGAGTACGGCCATGCGCCCGATCTGGCCTGCAGGCGTCAGCCGTGCCGTGGCCACTGCTTGTGCATCGATGCTGGCAAGAAACTGGGTACATTCCTTATCGTGTCCATCCCATTCCAGATGTTTCGGCACGTGTTGCTCGTCGATAAAAACCGCTTGACGTATGGCTTTCAGGACCCCCTGCTTTTCGGTCCAATCGACAATGCTGACGACTATTTCAGTCATTGAATTAGCAGCTGGCCGTTGTTGTAGAGATCCAGCAACACACGCTCGTCTGCTGGATCAGTTATCGATGCAAGCACGTCTCGTGTTGCCAGGCTGCGATTGCCGCTGAGTACTGCCGCAAACGCTGGGCTGGTTACATAGGTCTTACCGTCGACGAACAGCCATGCCTGATCTTGACGTCGGGCATAGAGGTATTTGGAAACAGGTGCCTGTGCGATCCGGGTTTCCAGCGTGAACGCCGTGCAGAGCTCGTGAAACGAGGCATACTGCGTCTCGGGTGGCTCGGTGTGTAATCCTGAACGTGGCTCGCTGGTGAATTCGCCAAACCAACGCAGCAGTTTGTCATCATCGATTGCCAGCTGCATGGCCAACAGGGTTTTTATTCGCGTCAGCACTGTGCGCTGGATTTCCGCCGGGTTCTGTTGGTATGCGAGGTCCGGATCCTGGTAGCGTTGCTCACGGTCAGTAGCCGCAGCAATGAATTCAGCATATTCACTGATCATGTTACTGACCGATGGTGCCCTGAAGCCGACCGAGCAGGTCATGCAGTCGTTCAAGGCAATGCCGTAATGTGCAATGTTGGGTGGCAGATAGAGCATGTCGCCGGGATCCAGTACCCAGTCCTCAGCGGCGTCGAAGTGCTGCAGAATTCTTAGTTCGGTGTCATCAAGGCAGGTGTCATCGAAATCGCTGTTGATCATCCAGCGCCGCTGACCTAAGGCCTGGATCAGAAAGACATCATAGGCGTCGCTATGCGGCCCAACCGAACCACCTTCGGGTGCATAGGAAATCATCAGATCATCGATGCGCCAGTCAGGTATAAAGCGAAAGCGGTCGATCAGCGCTCTGGCTGCAGGCACGTGCTTGTCAACATCGGTCACCAGCAGGGTCCAGTGAGTCGCCGGCAGTTCGTTAAAGTCATCTTCGTTTAAGGGACCGTGTACAACATGCCAGGGTCCTTGTTTGTGTTGTTCGATCACGAGACGGCTGTTGACATCGTCCTCACACGCCAGGCCGGCAAGTTCGTTCGGCGTCAGCGGACTCTGTATGTGCGGAAACGCGTTTTTGACCAACAACGGTTTCTTCTGCCAGTAGTCGTGTAAAAACGTTTCTGTGGAGATGTCACCCGGGAAACCGGGCTGACATCCGAAATCAGATGTGTTTTGCCTGTTCGTCGGCATTGCCAATATAGCTTTGTGGCGTCAACTGCAGCAGGCGCTGCCGGGCATCATCAGGCAGTTCAACACTGTTGATCAGCTGATGCAGGTCAGCGCAGGTGATGGCTTTTCCGCGTGTCAGTGCTTTCAGTTTCTCGTACGGATTTTCGATACCATACCGGCGCATCACGGTCTGAATTGGTTCAGCTAATACTTCCCAGCTCGATTCCAGATCCTGATCCAGACGCACGGCATTGACTTCCAGTTTACCCAGGCCTTTTTGCAGCGACTGGTAGGCAATCAGGCTGTGCGCCAAACCGGTACCCAGGGTGCGTAACACCGTCGAGTCGGTGAGGTCGCGCTGCCAGCGTGAAATCGGCAGTTTAGCTGCGAGATGAATGAACAACGCATTGGCAAGGCCCAGGTTGCCCTCCGCGTTTTCAAAGTCGATCGGGTTGACTTTATGCGGCATCGTTGATGAGCCGACTTCGCCGGCAACGGTCTTCTGTTTGAAGTAGCCGAGCGAAATATACGACCAGATGTCCCGACACAGATCGATCAAGATGGTATTGAATCTCGCCAGCGCATCGAACAACTCGGCGATGTAATCGTGCGGTTCGATCTGAATCGTGTAGGGATTCATCTCGATACCCAGCGACTCGATGAACGCGTGTGCAAATTCGGGCCAGTCGATCTCGGGGTAGGCCACCCGATGCGCATTGTAATTGCCGACAGCGCCGTTGATTTTACCGAGGATGGCAACTTCCGCGACATGGTCGCGTTGTTTCCGCAAACGGTGTACCACATTCGCGAGTTCCTTGCCTACCGTTGTCGGGCTCGCAGTCTGACCGTGGGTCCGACTCAGCATCGGAAATTCGGCGAACGCGTGTGCCAGTGCTACCAGTTTATCGATGATGTTGTCCATGGCTGGCAGCATGACCGTATCACGGCCCGCTTTCAGCATCAGCGCATAAGACAGATTATTGATGTCTTCGGATGTGCAGGCGAAATGCAAGAATTCACTGACCGCCTCCAGGCTCGCATTACCTTTGATCTTTTCCTTGAGGAAGTATTCGACCGCTTTGACATCATGATTGGTGGTTTTTTCGATCTGCTTGACCCGTTTTGCATCCTCGAGGCCGAAGTCTGAGACGATACTTTCGAGCAGGGCATTGGATTGCGCATCGAATGCGGCTACTTCGGTAATCGATGCGTTGTTGGCAAGCGCCTGTAGCCAACGTACCTCGACCAGCACCCGGTGACGAATCAAACCATATTCGCTGAATAGCGGGCGTAAATCGATGGTTTTGTCGCCGTAGCGGCCGTCGGTGGGGGAAATGGCAGTCAGTTCAGTCAGCTTCATGTGGGTTACTTTCAGGGTCTACGGCGCTAAGAAAATGGCGTATTATATCATCCTAGATTCCGCAGTTGACCGCTCACCGCTATATAACTTTATGATTATTGGAAGAGGTTGTGCAGCATGTGAGACTCACCCAAGCGGTGAGTCGCTACACAGTTTATCGCCGCCCCTCAAGCGCCATGGCGGCGTTGCAACTTTTGCTAAGGACTAAGGCCATTAGCTGCAAGTCGCGCCTTGCCCTGACGCTTGAGGAACAGCGCTAATTCTGTGTTCAACTGCGGAATCTAGGATCATCCACTTAGAAATTTGGCTTTGGAGTTCAACATGACCCGTTTTCGAACCGAATCTGACAGTATGGGAGAACTGCAGGTGCCCGAGGATGCCCACTACGGAGCACAAACACAGCGCGCGATACAGAACTTTCCGGTCAGCGGATTGTGTATGCCGCGGGCATTTTTGCATGCGCTCGGCCTGGTCAAGCAGGCCTGCGCCAGAGCCCACCATGAGCTCGCCGCACTGGACAGCGACACCTGCGATGCAATCGTAGCGGTTTGTGACGATATCATCAATGGTGCGCTCGATGACCAGTTTCCGGTGGACGTGTTCCAGACCGGCTCGGGCACCAGTACAAATATGAATGCCAATGAAGTCATCGCCAAGCTGGCTTCTGTGCGCGCAGCGCTCAACGTGCATCCCAATGATCACGTCAACATGAGCCAGAGTTCCAATGATGTTATCCCCAGCTGTATTCATGTCAGTGCAGCCATCACTTGCGTCTATGACCTGTTACCGGCGCTCGATCATCTAAAAACGGTCATCGATAAAAAGGCCGATGCGGTCGATGATGTCGTCACCACCGGACGCACACACCTGATGGATGCGATGCCGATTACGCTGGGACAGGCAATGTCAGGCTGGTCGGCCCAAATCGGCAGCGGTATTACGCGTATCAAACAGGCGCTGCCGGCGATGCAGCAACTCGCAATCGGTGGTACTGCTGTCGGTACCGGCATCAATGCAGCCGAGGACTTCGGTGCTAAAGTCTGCGCGCACCTGAGCCGGGAGACGGATATTGATTTCGTGCCGGCCAGCAACCGCTTCGAGCTGATGAGCTCACAGGATGGCGCCGTCGCCCTCAGCGGGCAACTGAAAACGCTCGCTGTCAGTCTGATGAAGATCGCCAATGATCTGCGCTGGATGAACAGCGGGCCACTTGCGGGTATCGGTGAAATCGCGTTGCCGGCGCTGCAACCTGGCAGCAGTATCATGCCCGGCAAGGTGAATCCGGTGATACCCGAATCGGTTGCCATGGTTTGCGCGCGCGTGATCGGTAACGACGCGGCCATCACGATCGCCGGCCAGTCGGGTAACTTTCAGTTGAACGTGATGTTGCCACTCGTTGCGTATGACTTGCTGCAGAGTGTCGATATCCTGTCGTCGGCTGCACGCCTATTGGCGGACAAAGCGATCGAAGGTTTTAGCGTGAACGAAAACAATATCGATCAGGCACTGGCGAAAAATCCGATATTGGTGACGGCGCTGAATCGTGTCATCGGCTATGAACAGGGTGCAAAGATCGCCAAACGGGCGTATGCGGAAGGGCGCACCGTGATCGATGTCGCGAGCGAGATGACCGATCTGTCGGTCGAGGAGTTGCAGCGTCTGCTGTCGCCGGCGGAACTGACTAAAGGCGGTGTGCAACGCTAGCCCGCGCGGGCATCATTCGATTGGCCATGCACACTCTATGGTATTTTTGTTATCATGTAGTTGGTATGGTACCTGACCTACGACATGAAGAGATACCGCTGAGGAGATGAACATGCAATTGAGCATACTGAAAGGTCTATTTGCGCTGGTGATTGCAGCTATTGCTGCAGGGTGCGGTCAACAAGAGGTGAGCTATAAAAATGACGTTTATCCTATTCTGAAAGACAACTGCTTCACCTGCCATGATGGTAAAGGCGAGGGTTCCCAGGCCAGTGGCTTTGTTCTTCTGACCTATGACGACTTGATGAAGGGCACCAAGTATGGACAGGTGGTTGTGAAGGGTGATAGTGCATCGAGCACGCTGTACCTGATGATCGATCATAAGGTGGATCCAACGATCCAGATGCCGCCGCACCACGATGCACCCGCTGACGGCAAGATGGGACCGCTGTCACGTGATACGATTGATACGATCAAGACCTGGATCGATCAAGGTGCAAAAAACAACTGATTGTCTCTCAAGGCAATAAACACCTAGCCCGCTATCTGGGCTAGCTGTTGTACATTGACTCGATGACACCGCCCCCGAGACACACCTCCCCATGGTAAAAAACAACCGATTGTCCCGGTGTGATCGTGCGCTGTGGTTCAGCGAAATGGATGATTTGCCTGTCAGCTGAGCGTGTCTCGATCGTGCATAACTGATCGGGCTGGCGATATCGAATTTTGGCTGTGCAGTCGGTTATCACTGTGTTTGTGTGATTAATCCAGTGAATGGTCCGGGTTTCGAGAGTGTTGTGGTACAGTCGCGGGTGGTGCTGACCTTGGGCGACGATCAGGACGTTGTTGTCGATGTCCTTGTCGATGACGTACCAGGGCGTTTCAGCCGCGTTTTGCCTGCCGCCGATGCCGAGGCCTTTGCGCTGACCTAGCGTATAGTACATCAGGCCGCTGTGTTGGCCGAGTTCTTCACCGGTATCCGTGCGGATGGGACCTGGTTGCGCCGGGAGGTAGCGTTGCAAGAAGGTATCGAAGCGCCGTTCTCCGATAAAGCAGATTCCGGTACTGTCTTTTTTGTCGTGCGTCGCCAGTTCGTGTTTGCGCGCGATCTCGCGTACGGCTGCTTTTGGCAGTTCGCCAATCGGAAACAGCGCACGTTCCAACTGCCTTGTATTTAGCGCGTGCAGAAAATAACTCTGATCCTTGTTGTCATCGATGCCGCGTAGCAATTGTGTCTGTCCGGCCAGAACTCGTGTGCGCGCATAATGACCGGTTGCAATCTTGTCTGCGCCAAGGGTCAGCGCGTAATCGAGAAACGCGTGAAACTTGATTTCCTTGTTGCAGAGGATGTCAGGATTGGGTGTGCGCCCAGCACGGTACTCGTTCAGAAAATGACGGAACACGCGATCCCAATATTCGCTGGCGAAGTTGACGCTGCGCAGCGGAATACCGAGTTGATCGCAAACCGCCTGCGCGTCTGCTAGATCCTCACTGGCGGCGCAATAATCAGCGTCGTCGTCTTCTTCCCAGTTTTTCATGAACAACCCTTCAACCTGGTAACCTTGTTCGAGCAAGAGCAAGGCTGCCACTGAAGAATCGACACCACCGGACATGCCGACCATGATTTTTTTGTTGTGCATACTAGACTGTAGCTGCGTTCACAGGCCGAAGTCAGCAGCGATGTGTTCGAGGATGTCAAGACTATACCGCTTGCCAGCAAGATAATCATCGATGCTGCTCAGTACCATCGGGCTACGCAGTTTGCGCGGATTCGCGCTCAGTTGATCGTCGACCAACTCCTCGACAATCAGAAATGTGTTGTCTCTTTCGGCGATGGCCGCGACGGTCACATGGGGTTTCCAGATCGTCATAGCGATTTGCCTTGGCGTCTCGAGCGTTGTTTTCTGACGGCGTATACCCAGAACCGACTGACCGC
>JABDQW010000039.1 GCA_013042055.1 Gammaproteobacteria bacterium
GAACAGACACTGATCGATTGACCTCCTGAGTAATGAAGTAAAGTAAATACAATAAAACAAAAAAGGCCGCTGAGTTTGAATCAACGGCCTTGAGATTGCGAATACAGTTAGTCTGGGTTATCGATAGGCAACGGGCCGCCGATCATGATGCCACACGGGCAGCATGATCAGGCGTCGAATCGTTGTAAGTACTGTTACGTCAGACATTCTCCCAAGATTACTTTTTTTGAAGCGCTTGTCAATGTCGATAGTGTTAACTCGTGCGATGATGGAAACTTTCAACAAAAATATTTGTACGTAACTGATCAGGTCAAGCCGGCTATCCCAATGTTTCATTAATCGATCACGCAGCGGTTTTCCTGGTGCGCGTGTATTTAACGCAGCTCAGATTACAGGCCCGTATCGAACTGCTGATTGCGTCGATTACCTTGGGGCGCGGGAAGGATACTCGCCAGGCGAGCGCCACGGTGCGGTGAGGCACCGGATTGCTAAAGCGGCGTATGCAAAGCAACCGTTGCGAATAACTATGCGCGCCGGCAGCAGTGCAGGGAAGCACTGTAATCCCCAGGCCTGAAACAACCATGTGGCGTATCGTCTCCAGCGAGCTGCCCTCAATCGTATGTGCCAAATCACCGATAATTCCAGGTTTCGGAACGCAGGCCGGACAAGCCTCTAAAACATGATCACGAAAACAGTGTCCTTTGCCGAGCAGCAGGACGTTTTCATCTTCGAGTTGAGCGGATGTAATGGTTTTCCGTGCAGTCAATGGATGTGACGACGGTAGTACTACAACAAAGGGTTCATCATACAGTGGTTGGGTTACAATGCCTTGTTCGGCGAAAGGCAGGGCGATGATAATGACGTCGAGGTCGCCTTGTTTGAGTTTTTCGGTCAATGCCGCCGTGAAGTTTTCCTCAACTATCAGCGGCATTTGTGCCGCATTTTTTCTCAACAGGGGTATCAGTTCGGGGTAAAGATAGGGGCCAATGGTATAGATGGCGCCGACGCGCAGAGGGCCTGTTAGTTGGTTCTTGCCCTGCATCGCAACCTGCTTGACGTTCTCAGCTGCCTCCAGCGCCTGCTGTGCCTGTTGCACTACGCGTTCGCCAATTGGGGATAATGATACCTCGCTGCTGCCACGCTCAAAAATCGACACACCGAGCTCGTCTTCGAGTTTTTTTATCGCGACACTCAAGGTGGGCTGGCTAACATGGCACCTCCTGGCTGCTCTGCCAAAGTGACGCTCGCGCGCAACCGCAACGATGTAGCGTAGTTCAGTTAAGGTCATGTTGGTGATAACAACTCAAAAGATAAAGTTAATGCAGGTTGCGTGTCGATAGCCTATATGTAAAGACTGGCTATCATAGCAAAAACCTATCGTACTGCAGGCATTATTACAGCAGCGAAGTATAGCGGAGGCGCGTGTCGCGAACTGGACCGTATCTCGCACCAAGCGGCATCGAATATGGCCGGAGAAGAGCGAGGATGATCAAAATACAGTGTGTTATTGAACCAAGTCTATCACGGTTCAGGCCACTCCCCCGCCTGCTCCCGTGATTCTGGCAGTGGCGTTAACCGAATACAATGTGGTAAGGAACGGGTGCTCAGCTGTCTGCTACGGGCGCATTCTCCTGGTTGTCATTCGTCAACTCGCCTTCGCTCTCTACCAGCGAGACGAAATCGTCGGGTTTGACGCCGACGACGTCACATTTTAAATAATCGAAAACACGCATGGCTCGGGTGCCCAGCAATATTGTCTGTAGATCCGCGTGGGGACGCGCGCCCATGATCACCAGGTCAAAATTCATGTCACTGACAGTGTTCGCGATTACAGGCGCGGGCGATCCCGTCACCAGGTGTATCCGATCTTCATCGACATCGACTTTGTACTCCGTCAGTACGCTACCGCATTTCTCCATGAAGGTCTTCTTCAGCGTTTTGATATAGTCGGCAAGATCGGATCGCAGTTTTTTGCCTTTGAAACCTTTGTCTCCATACAGGGGCATGGCGTGCAGATAGTGCAGTTCGCTGCCATATGCCTCCGCGATGGTGGCGGCAGTGCGTAATACCTTGACATCAAGCGCATCGCAGGAGATGTCGTTATGTGTGCCACCCAGCGTTGCGAGTACGCGCTTGGGGCGCATGCCGGTTTTGCCCTTGGATATCCACAGCGTGCCGGGGCAATGCGACAACAGGTCCCTCGATGGGCATTCCTGCAGCATCCGGCTGACTTTATTGGTGTCTTTTTCAGTAATTTTGACCAGGTCGTGTTTGTTCTTCATGAACTCGCGTGTGACCTCGAGGAATGTTCGACCCCAGCGCAGTTCAGACGTTACCTGATCCACTCCTCGTTCTTTGGCCAGCGCAACCATGTCGTCGAGGATGGCCTGTCGTTCCTCGATGATGCGCCGCTTCAATTTTTCCGGATTGCGAACATTCCACCATTCCTCGGTGTCTTCTGGGAAATCGCTGATCACATGGATCAGTTTGATTTCGGCTTGGTGCTGTTTGGCGAGACGAATGGCCTGCTCGAGCATTGCGGCGTTGCCTACATCTTTCTGAACGCATACCAGGATACTGTTATATTGACTCATAATTTACCTACCTTTTCATTGTCGCTGAAGTCCGGCAAAGCCTGATTTATCGCTCAATGATGTTGCCGCTACGCACGACGCCCTTGTCACCATAAGGGTCAGCCAAAGATGTCAGCAGTGATGTTGTCAAACCAGCTCCTGGCGTACGTGGCTTCCATCCTTCGCTCCCAGGCCGATGCGTTAAGCGGCGATACCCCACCCGCGCCTTCTACATCAATAATTTCACCATCTTTAAAAGTATAGACAGACGTTACCGAGATACCATGATTGGGCGCAATGATGCTGTAGCAGGTATTGACGTACGAGGGCACCGGTGGTTTGGCGCCATCGATCAATGCGCTGATGGCAGCCGCGCATACCTTCGCCTGGCTATTGGCAGCGTACCCCGCCTTGGGCATGGAGCCAGCCACGCAGGCATCTCCGATCACATGCACATTCTCGCGCCTTTCGGATTCGAAGGTCTGCTGGTTGACGGGGCACCAGCCCGAGCCGTCGGTCAGTCCAGCCTGCTCGGCAATGTAGCCGGCTTTTTGTGGTGGGATTACGTTGATGACATCCGCCTTGTGTACTTCGAATTCGGTGTTCAGTGTGCGCTTCTGCGCATCCACGCGTAACACCTTGCCATCTTCAGCTGCAGGTACCCAGGAGATCATTCCTGGGTAATGCTGCTCCCAGCCTTGTTCGAACAGGGCTTGTTTATCGAAGCGGTCTTTCGAATCGAGAATGATGATTTTTGATCGCGTTTTGCCCTGCAGTGTCAGGTAATGGGCGATCAGGGCTGCCCGTTCGTAGGGGCCGGGCGGGCACTTGAACGGGTTCGGAGGCGCGGTGATGTAGACTTTTCCACCGTCTGGCATGTCCTTGAGTTGCTGTTGTAACAGCAGGGTCTGTTCCCCGGCCTTCCAAGCGTGGGGCAGCAGTTGCGCAGCGGCTTCATCATAGCCCTCGATCGCATCCCATCTAAAACTGACGCCCGGGGCGACGATCAGACGATCGTATCCGTGTTGTTGGCCGCTTCGGGTCTGTACCAGTCGCTTGTTGGCGTCGATCCCGGTTACTTCGTCGTGAATCACGTTGATACCATAAAAAGCGGTCAGTGGCTCATAGCCGAAAGACAGGCTCGCAAGGTCGCGCTCCCCGGCGATGACCTCGTTACTGAGTGCGCAGGAAATGAACTTTTTCTCTTTTTCGATCAGGATCACCTCGATACGCGGGTCCGCCAGTCGCAGATACTTCGCTGCGGTTGCACCCCCATAGCCGCCACCAACCACAATAACACGCGCTCTATAGGCACCGTGACTGATCGCGGGGAGACCCAGCAGCCCACCCGCTGCCGTGCTTCCAAGTAGAGTGAGGAATTTCCTTCGATTCAGTGTGTGCATATAGGTATCTCCTCAGCGCTGACTGGCATAAAAATTTGCGAGTGCCTTCAAGTCATCCTCTTCCAGTTCGCTGACGGCGATAACCATAAACAGGTGTGGCATGGTGCGCTCCCTAAGCCAGTACTCCTCGAGGACGATCTCCAGATAGTCACGCCATTGACCAGCCAGCCTGGGTACAAGGTCATCCTGATAACGGCCGTTATCTTTGTGGCAGGTACTGCAGCCATCACGATGAATCCGCTTACCTCGCTTTATCATTTTTGAATCCAGCTCTTCCTGCTTGGGTGAGATCCAGACCTGTGAGGCGAAGAACGCGGCTAACGCGTCGATTTGATCGTCATCGTAGCCTCTGGTCACACGTCCCATGATCGTCGATGGTCTCTTTCCGCTTTTATAGTCGCGTAGGGTTTGCTTGAGATAGACCTCTGGCAGCCCGGCGATGATGGGCATAGGGTTCGAGCTGTGTCCGCGTGTGCCGTGACAGCCGGCGCAGGCATCACCCAGCATGCGGTGGCTTGGTTGGGCATGGACCGCGGATACCTGGAGCAATCCCAACACTAGCACCAATGGGTAGAGCATACCTAAGTGTACGGTCAAGTTCTTAACGCGGCTGATTCGCTCTAACATAATCTGTAAACCTCATTCGCTATCGCCATAGGGCAGTGGCTCACTGTTTTGCCTCGGGTGCATCGCCGAGTATCGGCACGAATCGGCTGATGACGTAAAACGCGACAAACGGCGCGCTCAGTATGATGATGGCCGGCAGCACGCCTTCACGTGCGAAGAACTCCCAATGGAACTCGGTGAAGCCGCGGTCTGATTTCGAAATCAGCTGGCCTCCAACGACGACGTTGAAGCGCATGAAAAGTACCTGCAGCACTAACATGAGGCTGGCCAGGTTGGCCAGATAAAGCAGCAACCTGCCCCAAGGTTTGAATATGGTGATGTAGCCCAGGATCAGAAACGGTATGACCGATAGCACGAGGAGTTGCACGATCAGAAAGGTGCCGTATAACGGGCCCGATAGCAGCGGACCGATGACCGACCAGTGATGGCCGTGTTCGTAGGCGACATAGATGATCTCCAGTGCTTCCAGGAAAAAATCGATGATGAAAAACCCCCATAGAAACACCATCAGTTTCTGGATCATTGGAAAGTCATAGGGTTTTTTGGTGCGCCAGCGGATGAAGGCGTACATCAGCATCAGCATGGCGATGCCGCTGACGATGGCCGACATCAGAAAAATGATCGGTTGCAAGGGTGTTGCCCACCAGGCGTTCGCCTTGACGGATCCAAATATGAAGCCCACATAGCCATGCAGAAAACACGCCCAGGGTATACCGAGCGCAGCGAGAAAGGTCGTCAGTTTGTGGTCGACCCTGGCAGCTTCCGGTGTGTATTCCGTCACGCCCAATGTCAGGCTTTTCCATACCCAACCGGCCATGCCTTTGGTCTCTTTTGCCTTCTGGATGAAGTGCTCGCGGTAGACCAGCCAGAGTTCGACCATCAACAGAATCATATAGCTGCTGTAGACAAAGCCGAACACACTCATGGCCGATGTGGTATGGGGTGTGAAGAATATATTGAAGGCCCTAAATGGCTGTCCGAGATGCATGAGTAACGGCACCGCGGCGAACAGGCCGAAGCAGAAGGCTGCGACCAGGGCGAAGCGGGAGATGTTCTCGAATGCCTTGATCTGAAACACGTGGTAGAGCGAGGAAACCACGAACGCACCGGCTACCAGGCCCGTGATATACGGATAGATCACGATCATCAACGACCAGTGAACCTCGGCTTCGTTGGGAAAATAGTAATTGAGCAGGGATTCGTTAGGTAACATGTCAGACAACTACCCTCTGTAGGCCGAGGTACAGACACATGGATTCGGTATGTGCCTCGGGTTTGAGTACATCCCAGTTATCCGCCTGGCGGACTTTGGCCACCGCGCTATTCGGATCGTTGAGATCCCCAAACAAGCGGGCCTGTGTCGGGCAGACCGTGACGCAAGCGGGCAGTTTGCCCTTTGATACGCGATGATAACACCAGGTGCATTTGTCGGCGATGCGTTTTTCGTGATTGATGAAGCGGACGCCGTAGGGGCAGGCCTGGACACAATAACTGCAGCCGATACAGTGTTCGGAATCAACCAGCACGAAACCCTCCGGGGAACGGTAGGTCGCGCCGACAGGGCAAACCTGGATGCACGGTGCTTCCGCGCAGTGGTTGCATAATTTTGGTACGAAAAAGGTATTGAGTGCCTCTTCGGCCAGTGACTCATCGACTTCGTCAAAGCCGTTCATGCCGCCTTGTGGTGAATCGATGTGGACGCCGCTGGGTGTTACCACATAGCGCTCGATCCAGGTTCTGAATTGTCCCTCGGGAACATTATTTTCTACATTGCATGCACGGACACATTGTCCACAGCCGATACAGCGATTGATATCAACGACAAAGGCAAAATCGTGATCGGGTGCTTTGTCGCCGTCGTCACCTGTTAGCGCAGCTACAACGGGGTGGCGGTACACCATGAATAATCCGGCGGCGGCACTTCCTGCCAGCAGTTTCTGCAGGAAAACCCGTCTCGCGTTTGAACTCGGGGATGTCATAGTTGCACCTCACCATTCGTACTGGTTTGCTCGCTCGTCGCTTTTGGTTGCTTTTTCGATTTGTCTTTCTTGGCCGCCATCTGCCGCGGGTTATGCGGACTATGGCAATCAAGACAGGGTTTGGTGATTTCCACATCGAAATACCAGTGCCCGTTTGCTTCGGTATCAAATTGTGGAAAGTCCTTTGGTCGGGAGACAAGTTGGGCATGACAGTTGAGACAGAGCTTGTTTTCGCGGTCGATCACGGCGGATGCGACCTTTTTATCATCGCTGACGTGAGCGGACAGCGGGCCGTGACAGTTCTCGCAAGCGAGACCTTTGTGGCTGCCCCTGCCGACGGTAGCAAGCTGCGTTTTGTGTTTAGCGACCCGCTCCTGATCATGGCAGCTCGCACCGCCGCACGACTCGTTACCGCCAAGGTGCATCGGTTGCAATTTCAGCTCTTCAAGGGAATCCAGCCGGTAAAAGTTTTCACTATCCCAGCTCGAAGGTATGGCGAGACCTCTGACTGCAACGAAACCCACCACAACAATCACCAATAACACGATTAGGCGGTAAATATGCGACCTGGGCGAAATATTCATACGGCCACTCCTCTGCAGTTAGAGTAAAGCGCTGTTTTTCAGCAGCACGCTACGTTTCATGTGCACCAAGGAACCCTCTACTGCAGACAAATGCAGCAATTACGCGCACTGACAATCTCTTTCCGTCGATCCCTCAGCTTTTTGTGCCTCCCCGGACGCTGGGTGTCGAGAACGACGGATGAAAATCCTTAATATTTTTATTCGCTGCGCTAATGGTCCCCCATCAACTTGATAATAATTCACTTGCAAGCTTACAAACATGATGATCGATTACCTTGATATAAAGCAATAAAGTTGTATATAAGCGGTGCGTAACATTCAGTGCAAACACCTGCGCGCTATGATCACCAAGGGGCTTGGTCACAGCACGCTTTGGCGCCGAAAATCAGTAACCGGCGAATTGTTTGATCTTGCGATCTTGTTGAGAAAAGATGGGAGATAGCTGCGATTATTGATATAAAATAAGAGATATAGTGAGATTACAACAATGTTTTGTGTCTGGAGTGTAGCCATTCTGGAATGTTGATACGGAGCAAGCCAGTGATAACAGTAGAAGAATTTATGACGACAGAGCCTTGGACATTGCACGAAACTGATTCGATCGATGATGCCAGGGAAATTATGACCGACAGACACATACGTCATATTCCGGTAACCGATGGCGATAACCATCTAGTGGGGCTGGTTACACAAAGGGATATACTTGCTGCGACTGATCCTGTTCAATTATTGATAGCAAAAAGCGCTTCGAACACGGGCGCAGCGGGTCTCAAAATAGCGGATATCATGACTCGAAACGTCAGCGTGGTCGGTGTGAAGGATTCATTGCGTGAAGCTGCTTTGTATTTGCAGTCGCATAAATATGGGTGTATGCCCGTGGTAACGGATGATCGGCTGGTCGGGATTATCACTGATAGTGATTTTATCGCGATTGCGATTAATTTGATCGAGCAGGCGGAGCTGAATGAAGAGGATTTGAGTGCAGACGACGTAATGTAGTCTGTTCTAATGCTACATCAGCGGCGTGAACTTATCTGGTTAACGGCAGACGAGTTCCTAAGTGTCATCGACAATGAGCCAGAGGCGTTGTGGAATCGGATCAGGGAATACGAGCAACTGCGTGCAACTGTTCTGGTAATTCGGCGAGACATAACACAGAGTCAAGCGTGAGCCTAAGGTTCGTTTTGATGTACGCCATGCGTACCATTGCAGCAGCCAGGCTGACAATCATTATTCAGGACAGAACGTTATTCTGCTTCGATTTGAGGCGATGTTGAGGAGTAACCAGCGGGCTGTAACGCAAGCTGTGTTTGAAAGCAGCATTGACCGAGAAAAATGCAGACAACGCGAAAGCATGTATTCAGTAGATAAATCAGACAATCTACATTGGCCGAAAGATTACCGTTCATAATTTTTCCAGCTAGGGGATGTTCGCATGTTATGCGTTCGCGCAGTTTGCGTTTTTCGCGGCTTTTCCTACGAAGATTAGCCTGCTTTTCTCACCCGGACTACCGGAACAGGCGCAGGATTCGTGCCTTATTCGTATCCAACGCCACCTGGTGAGAAATACGCCTTGGCCACTGTGTTCTCGCAATCGTTAGACAATGGCAATAATGGCTGTTATAACAATGGTTAGTGAAACCGGATACTGAAAGAACTGGCGTAGTCTTTAGCTAGCACCAATCCGGTTCGTGGTTGAGTTTGCTCCTATCTCGCGCTATATACAGACAAGCTAGATTTGTAGGAGGAGCTTCAGCCGCGAGTTCAGCGAATGCATCAAATATCAGTGTCGGCTGCAAAGATCCAGCTCCTGTGCTGATGCAAAAGTTTTAATTCATACAATACATCTGGGTAGCGCGTTGTCACTATGTTGAATATCCTTATTGCCGTCGGCTTCATGGCTGTGCTGGGATTGGTCCTGGCCACTGTACTGGTGATCGCCAACCGGCGTCTGTACGTTTACGAAGATCCCAAAATCGATCTCGTGGAAGACATGTTGCCACACGCGAATTGCGGCGCTTGTGGCACGGCCGGGTGCCGGGTGTTCGCCGAAAAACTGGTCACCGGTGAGTCTCAACCCGGCGCATGCACCGTCAACAGCGCTGAGATGAATCAACAGATCGCCTCGTTCCTTGGCGTTGAACTCGGTTCACAGGAACAGCGGGTCGCACGACTGGCCTGCGCTGGCGGCAACAATGTCGCCCGCAGGCATGGCGACTATCAGGGTGTTGAAAGCTGCCGTGCAGCCTCGCTGGTCTCGGGTGGTGGCAAGGGTTGCGTTTGGGGCTGTCTGGGTCTGGGCGACTGTGAACGAGTCTGCGATTTTGATGCGATCTTCATGGACGCACACGATCTTCCGCAGGTCATAAACGACAAATGTACCGCCTGTGGTGACTGCGTTGATATTTGTCCGCGTGACCTGTTTTCGTTGCAACCCGTGAGCAACAAGTTATGGGTGGCCTGCAAAAACCTCGAGAAAGGCGAAGCCGCCGAAGCTGAATGTGCCGTTGCTTGCAATGGCTGTGGTCGCTGTGCGCTGGACGCACCGGGTAATTTGATCGCAATCGATCACCATTTAGCGGTTATCGACTACACTAAAAACGCATTGGCCTCCCGTATCGCGATAGAACGCTGTCCGACCGGCGCCATCGTCTGGCTTGAAGACGGTGTGCAAAAAGGTCATGATGCTTTCAAAATAATTAGAAAGGAACCGTTGCCGTTGCAATAAGGCTTGTTGGTCTGACTGGATATAACGAGCGTGTTGTTGCGATATTGTAATATCTCGGCAATTCAAGGATAGATTGTTTGGTTTATACTTAAGATTCACTTCACCCCAGGGCGTAAATAATGTTCGAAGATAAAGAGGCCAGGACGTATAAGTATCCTGGAATTCGCAAAGCGATGGATGGTAACACCGCGGTAATCATGTGCGAGCGCGAGTCGTCGGATGCTGCCGGCGCCTATCCGATCACACCGTCAACGCAGATGGGTGAGTACTGGGCAGAGGAAGCGGCGCGTGGCCATATCAATGTTTCTGGACGACCGCTGATTTTTCTCGAGCCCGAGGGTGAACACGCCGCAGCGGCGGTCACCGCCGGTATGTCGATGACCGGTTTGCGTGCGAGCAATTTCTCATCCGCGCAGGGCATTGCTTACATGCACGAATCCTTGTATGCCGCAGTCGGCAAACGCTTGCCTTATGTGCTCAACATCGGCTGTCGTGCGATCACCAAAGCGTCATTGAACGTGCATTGTGGCCACGACGATTATCATTGCATCGATGACACCGGCTTCATCCAGGTGATGGCAAAAAATGCGCAGGAGGCTGCGGACTTGAATTTGATCGGGCGGCGCATTGCCGAGTTGTCACTGACACCGGCAGCCATCGGTCAGGACGGTTTTCTGACCACCCATTTGATCGAGCCCCTGAACGTGCCTGAACGCGAGCTGATCGCGGAGTACCTCGGTCGTCCCGAAGATATTATCGAATGCCCGACACCGGCACAGCGGATGTTGTATGGTGAAACCCGGCGCCGCGTTCCCGAGTTGTGGGATGTCGACAACCCGGTGCTGGCCGGGCCAGTGCAGAACCAGGACTCGTACATGCAGTCCGTGGTCGCGCAACGCCCCTACTTTTTCGACCATATCGCCGAACTGACGCAGCAGTCCATGGACGACTATTACGCGCTGACCGGCAGGCGATACCAGCGCGTCAGCAGTTATCTGGCAGAAGATGCCGATTACCTCATTCTGGGACAAGGCAGCATGGTCGTGCAGGCGGAAGCGGTCGCTGACTACTTGCGCAAGAAACGCAAGTTGAGGGTTGGCGTGGTCAATTTGACCATGTATCGCCCATTCCCGGGCGATCTGCTGGGTAAGATACTCAAAGGCAAGAAAGCTGTCGCAGTGCTCGAACGCACCGATCAGCCGCTGGCAGAAGACTTGCCGCTGATACGCGAACTGCGCACCGCGCTGAGCAAGTGCATCGAAAACGGGAATGTCGGCAAGGGCGAGAAAAAACCCTACGCGGACTACGCCAGCTACAAGGCCGGTGACTTACCGCGATTGTATTCCGGCTGCTACGGCCTCGGCAGTCGTGACATGCAGCCGGAGGCGCTGGTTGCTGCGATCGAGAACATGCTGCCTGACGGCAAACACCAACCGTTCTATTATCTGTCGGTGGATTTTGTGCACGCGAAAGCGGCCAACCCGGCCCAGCAGATCCATCAACAAAATCTGCTGCAGATCTATCCCCGCATAAAGGACCTGGCCTTGCGCGGTAGCGAAAATCCAGACCTGCGCCCGGAAGGTTCGACCACAGTGCGTATCCACTCGGTGGGGGGTTGGGGTGCGATCACCACCGGTAAAAATCTGGCGATGACGCTGTTCGACCTGCTCGATTTCGATATCAAAGCCAACCCGAAATACGGCTCGGAGAAGAAGGGGCAACCAACGACCTATTATCTTTCTGCGGCACCGGAGCCGATTCGGCTGAATTGCGAATACCACTATGTCGACGTGGCCATGTCGCCGGACCCGAATGTCTTCAGTCATTCCAATCCGCTCGCTGGTTTGACCAAAGGCGGCTCCTTCATCATCCAGAGCGAAACCGATGATGCGGCCAAGCTTTGGGATGATTTCCCTCTGCATGCCAAGCGTTTTATCGTAGAAAACGATATCCATGTGTTCTATCTGGATGGATTCAAGATCGCGCGTGAAGAGGCCTCGAATCCTGAGCTGCAGTTCCGTATGCAGGGTAACGCGTTCCAGGGCGCTTTCTTCGCGGCCTCGCCGTTGATGGAACGTGCCAATCTGACCGAAGAAGGTCTGTTCAACGCGATCGACAAACAGCTGCGGCATAAATTCGGTGCCAAGGGTGAGCGCATTGTGCAGGACAACCTGCGTGTCGTGCGCCGCGGTTATGATGAGATCCATGAAATTGTCGACAAGGCGATCGAGACCAAGGTCGCCGCCCCGGTAGTCAAGGCGGTCGGTCTGCCGGTGATGTTGAAACAATTGCCGGAAGCCGGTGGTGGCTTATCTGATGTGCACCGTTTCTGGGAACAGACCGGCAGTTTTTATGCCTCGGGTCAGGGCGAGGAAAATCTGGCCGACCCCTATATCGCACTAAGCCTGATGCCGGCTTCCACCGGCGTGTTTCGTGACATGACCACGATACGCTTCGACTATCCGCAGTACATACCCCAGAACTGCACGGCCTGCGGCGACTGCTTCTCGGTGTGCCCGGACAGCGCGATACCGGGACTGGTGAATGACACCAGCGATGTGTTCGCGGCTGCGATCGCCCGCATCGAATCCAGCGGCCAGCCCACGCTGCTGCTGCGCCGTGCGGTACGCGATGTCGAGAAAAAACTGCGCACGCTGATCGATTCGGCTGGTGAGTCGGCCCAGGTCAGCAAGCTGATCGACCAGGCCGTGTTGACCACGCTGGCAGAATCGGAATTGGATGAAACCAGTAAAGCGCAGCTGGAACAGGAATTCGGCTGGCTGATGGAGACCATCGGCGATTTCAAATTTGCGATAACCAAACCCTATTACCTGACACGCGAGAAGAAAAATAAGGGCAGCGGTGGCCTGTTTTCGGTCACGATCAATCCCTACACCTGCAAAGGCTGCATGGAGTGCGTCGATGTCTGCACTGACGATGCGCTGGTCGCGACCCCGCAGACGCCGCAAGCCGTCGAGAAATTGCGTCACGACTGGGCCTTCTGGTTGGAGCTGCCGACGACAAAACCGGAATATATCCGCATCAGCGATCTCGATGACAAGATCGGTGCACTCGAGACGCTGCTGCTGGACAAGCACAATCTGGACGCTATGTCCTGTGGTGATGGCTCCTGTGTTGGTTGTGGTGAAAAATCGGTGATCCGTTTGTTCACCAGTACGGTCACTGCACTGATGCAGCCGCGGGTAAGAGCACGGCTGGATCAAATCAACGGCCTGATCGAGCAGCTCGACACCCATATCCATCTGAAACTGGCCCAGTCGATACAACTCGATGATGACAGCGCGATTCGCCGCGTGGTCGCCGACCACCAGAACAGTGATCTCGATCTGGCCAAACTGTCAAAATCGCTGAACAAGAGTAACGGCGCTGAACCGATCGATACCGAATGGCTGCAACGCAGCACGGCTTTGCTGAAAAAACTGCGCCACCTGAAGTGGCAGTACGAGGAAGGTGAGACTCGACGCGGACGCGCCGCGATGGGGATCATCAATTCGACCGGCTGTTCCTCGGTGTGGGGCTCCACCTATCCATTCAACCCGTATCCGTTCCCATGGGCGAACCACTTGTTTCAGGACTCACCGTCGATTGCGCTGGGCGCCTTCGAAGGTCACATGGTCAAGATGGCCGAAGGCTTCAAGGCCGTGCGCATGGCCGAGCTGGAACTCAACGGCGGCTACAAACCCGCTGAACACGACGAGTTCTTGCGCTACTTCGACTGGAATCAGTTCAGCGACGAGGAATGGCGGCTGTGTCCCCCAGTGGTTGCGATCGGCGGTGACGGCGCAATGTACGATATCGGTTTCCAGAACCTGTCGCGGGCGCTGATCTCGAATCTACCGGTCAAGATCATGGTGCTCGATACCCAGGTGTACTCGAACACTGGCGGCCAGGCCTGCACCTCGGGTTTCACCGGCCAGGTTTCGGATATGGCCGGTTTCGGCAAGGTCTGGAAAGGCAAGCCGGAAATCCGCAAGGAAATTGCGCTGATCGGTCTGGCCCACCGCAACGCCTACGTGCTGCAGGGCTCGATCGCGAACACGACCCATATGCTGGAAGGCTTCATCGACGGTCTGAACAGCCGGCGTCCGGCGCTATTCAACTGTTACGCCGCGTGCCAGCCCGAACACGGCATCGCCGACAATGCGAGTATGGCCCAGAACAAGCTGGCGGTCGAATCGCGCGCGTACCCGTTGTTCAAGTACGACCCGAATGCCGGCGTGACCTTCGATCAGTGCGTCAGTCTGGACGGCAATCCGGCTATGGACGAAGACTGGCCCACTTATCCGCTGAAATACAACGATGAGTTAGGTAACGAGCAAAGCATGGACCTGCCGATGACCTTCGCCGATTTTGCGGTGACCGAAGGCCGCTTCCGCAAGCATTTCAAACAGGCGCCCAAGGGCAGCTGGAATGAGAACATGGTGCCGTTGCACGAATTCATCGACATGGCGGCGGACGAACGCGACGGTCAATACCCCTATGTCTGGGCGATCGATTCGAAGAACCAGCTGACCCGGGTCATGGTCTCGGAAACCCTGGTGCGCACGACCGAAGACCGGCGTGATTTCTGGCGCCAATTGAAGTCGCTGGTACCGGTCGAGAAAGTGTTCGACATGGACCATATCACGCAAAAGGTGCGCGGCGAAGTGGCCCAACAGCTTACTTCGAATCTGCTATCGATGTTACTCAAGGACGAAACCGGCGCAGCGGTCAGCATCGAACCCGCTGCTGTCACCGATGCACAGACTGCACCGGCCGAAGCCGCCAGCGCCGAGGCTGGCGACTACGAACCGGTCTGGATCGACACGCCGGAGTGCGATGGCTGCGAAGAGTGCATCAAGATCAATCCGAAGATGTTCCAGTTCAATGCCGACAAGCAGGCCGAGGTGCTCGATCCGAAAGGTGGTAGCTTCCAGGATATCGTGCGCGCCGCGGAGAAATGCACGGTGAGCTGCATCCATCCGGGCTCGCCGTGGAATGCGACCGAAAAGGACCTGGACAAGCTGGTCAAGCGCGCCGAGCAGTTCCAGTAGGCGGGGCCAATCGATCAAGTGATCATGCTCAACTCGCTGTTTAATCGCAAGTCATTCAAACACGGTGTGCGTCCGCAGGAATTCAAGGAGCTGACCAATAAACTGCCGATTCGCCGCCTGCCGTTTGCGTCGACGCTGATCGTGCCTTTGTCGCAACACGCCGGCAAGCCGTCGGTACCGCTGGTCAAACCCGGTCAGGAAGTGGTGCGCGGCCAACCGATCGCCGCGGCGGATGGCTTCCTGTCAGTGCCGCAACACGCGCCCGCGACCGGCCGGGTCGAGAGCATCCAGCTGATGCCGAGCGCGCGCGGACCGAAAACCCAAAGCCTGATTCTGCACGTGTATCAGGCGTCGACCCAGCAAGAACTCTACGAAAACGCCCACGACATCGATACGCTGTCACCCGATGAGATCATCCAGGCGGTGCAGGAGGCCGGTATGGTCGGGCTCGGCGGTGCCGCGTTTCCAACCCACGTCAAGATGAAACCCCCACCGGAACACGAGGTCGATACCTTGGTCGCGAACGGCTGCGAATGCGAACCCTATCTGACCTGTGACCATCGCATCATGCTTGAGCAGCCGGGAAACCTGATTCAGGGTATCCGTTTGGTGCAGCGCGCGCTCGGCGTCGAGCGCGCTGTGATCGGCATCGAAGACAATAAAATCGATGCCGTGCGCGCGATCGCCGAACATCTTCCGAATGATGCGGCGATCAGTGTCGAAGCGGTGCAGACCAAGTACCCGCAAGGTGCCGAGAAAATGCTGATACGTTCTCTGCTCGGACGTGAGGTACCACCCGGCCAATTCCCGTCAGCAGTGGGTGTGAGTGTATTCAATGTCGGCACGCTGGCACAGATCGGTGAACTGCTGCCGCACGGCAGGGGTGTGATCGAACGCGTGGTCACAGTCAGCGGGCCCGGTGTCGCGAAACCGGGCAATTACCTGGTGCCGGTCGGCACACCGATTCGCTTTTTATTGGAGTTTGCCGGCGTCACCTCGAATGCACACGAAGTCATCCTCGGCGGGCCGATGATGGGCATGTCGGTCGCCGCCCTCGATGTCCCGGTGACCAAGGCCATGTCGGGCATGGTCGTGTTCGAGCAGCAAAACCCGGATATTGAGCGTGGACCGACCATGCCCTGCATCCGCTGCGGCTATTGTGTCGACGCCTGTCCGATGCATCTGAACCCATCAATGCTGGGACTGCTGGCCGCTGCGGGCGACTATCCGACCATGGCCAGCGATTATCATTTGAACGACTGTTTCGAATGCGGCAGTTGCAGCTATGTCTGTCCGTCGAACATCCCGCTGGTGCAGTATTTTCGCGTCGCCAAATCGGTCAATCGAGACCTCGCGCAGAAGGCGACGTGATGGCGACTTACACTACCGATAATACAATCACCGAGGCCGCGGATGTCTGAGCTCAGAATCACGACCGACCTGCGCAGCTCACCGCATTTGAAGCAAACCGTGAGCGTACCGCAGATCATGCGCAACGTGGTCTACGCTTTGTTGCCGGTGTGCGCCTGGTCAGTTTACGCGTTTGGCATCAGCGTGCTGTTGTTGCTGATCACGACAACGCTGACCTGCATGCTCAGCGAAGCGCTGTTTTGCCGGCTCTCGGGTAAACCCAGCAGCATCAGTGACGGCAGCATCGCGATCACCGGGCTGCTGCTGGCGTTGACCCTGCCACCCGGGTTCCCGCTGTGGATGGCAGCCGTCGCAGCCTTCGTCGCTGTTGGTCTGGGCAAGGCCCTGTTCGGCGGTCTTGGTTACAATGTGATGAATCCTGCATTAGTCGGTCGCGCTTTTGTGCAGGCGGCCTTCCCAGTCGCGATCACGACCTGGTCGCCGCCGTTTCTGCCCGGCCGCTTCAGCGAAGTGATTCCTTCCACACTGACCGCCCCGTTCATGAAACCGGTGCCGATCGAACAATGGGTCGAACAGCAGAGCATCGATGTGTTCACGGGCGCGACGCCATTGGCGCTACAAAAGTTTGAACAAATCATCACGCCGTGGCCGGATCTGTTGACTGGTACCATTGCCGGTTCGGCAGGTGAGACGTCGGCGCTGATCATCCTGCTAGGCGGTATCTACCTGGCCGCCCGTAAAATGATGGACTGGCGTTTACCGGTCGGTGTCATGCTGGGTGCGGTCATCGTCAGCCTGCCGTTCTGGCTGCTGGATGCGAGCCGCTATCCGGATCCGTTGTTTGTACTGTTGTCCGGTGGGTTGATGCTGGGCGCGGTGTTTATGGTCACTGATATGGTCGCGTCACCGGTGACTCCGTTGGGTGTCTGGATCTACGCCTTGTTCATCGGCATGTTGACGGTCGTGATCCGCCTGTTCGGTGGTCTGACCGAGGGCGTCATGTACGCAATTTTGCTCGGCAATGCGATTTCGCCGCTGATTTCGTTGGTCACCCAATCCAAGATTTTCGGCGAGAGGCAAAAGCCGTGAATCAGGAAGGTATCGCTCAGTCGCCGGTCAGTCCCGCCTTGACGCGCAGCATGCTGCGCACGCTGGGGCTGGTCGCGACTCTGTCGGGTTTGTTGGTGGTGTTGTCCTACCGTACCACGCTGCCGATTATCGAAGAGAACAAGCGCCTGGCAATCGAACGGGCACTGTTCAAGGTGATTCCCGGTGCGGTCTCGCGGCGGGACTTCGTCATCACTGATCGGGGTATCGAGCCGGCGCAGCCGGATCTATCGGGCACTGCGCTGTACGCGGGTTACGACCTGGACGGCCAGCTCAAAGGCGTCGCGCTCGAAGCAGCGGCTGCGGGTTATCAAGATGTGATTCGGATACTCTACGGTTATGATCCCAATTGTCAGTGCATTCGTGGCATCGACGTGTTGAAGATGGCGGAAACACCAGGAATAGGCGACAAGATCGCGAAGGATCCGGCGTTTCTGGAAAACTTCACCGCCTTGGAAGCACGCCCTAGCACATCGGGCAGCGGGCTCGAGCACGCGATCGTGTCGGTCAAACACGGCGACAAGAGCGAGCCCTGGCAGATCGACGCGATTTCCGGCGCAACCATATCGTCGAAAGCGATCGCGCGTATGTTGAATGACAGTGCGCAGCGCTTTGCACCGTTGATTCTGAACAATCTCGCTGTGATGGAGGCCGCGTCTTGAGATGTTGTGATCACCATGTCGCGGCCAATTCGGGTCCAAGTCCGGTATGGCGACCATTGTCGAGGAGGCGTTGTTGATGCCCGGGCTACCCGACCAGCATGAACCGGTCACGCTGGATACCTTCCTGCGGGGTTTATGGGAAGAGAATCCCGTGTTCGTTATGTTGTTAGGCATGTGTCCGGTGCTGGCGGTGACCAATTCGGCCATCAACGCGCTGGCGATGGGGCTGGCGAGTACGTTCGTGCTGGTCGCGTCGAACAGCTTGGTGTCGCTGCTGCGTCACTACATCCCCAAGCAAGTGCGCATCGCGACCTACATCATTATCATTGCCACCTTCGTGACGATGGTCGACTATGCAATCCAGGCGATCAGCCTGGATCTGTACAACGCGCTCGGCGCCTTCATCCAGCTGATCGTCGTGAACTGCATGATCCTCGGGCGCGCCGAAGCCTACGCATCCAAACAACCGCTCGGGGCCACCGTGGTCAACGGCTTGGGCATCGGTGGTGGATTCACGCTGGCCCTGCTGAGTCTGGGGGTTGTGCGGGAAGTGTTGGGGTCAGGTTCGCTGTTCGGCATAGCCTTGTTCGGGGAGAACTTCCAGCCCTGGGTCGTTATGATTCTGCCGCCCGGTGGTTTCTTCGTGCTCGGCGCCTGGTTGCTGATATTTTCCGCGTTCCGACTGCGTAAGCAACGCCAGCTCGATCAAGAGGGGGTCGCACAACATGACAGCTGATTCGGTCACATTCATCTTTCTGAATGCGGCAGTCGTGAACAATTTCGTGCTGGCGATGTTTCTCGGTATCTGTCCGTTTCTAGGCGTTTCCGCCAAACGCGACACCGCTTTAAGCATGGGCCTCGCGGTTATTTTCGTGATGCTGGTCAGCTCGATCTGCGCCTATGGCATCAACTGGTTGCTTAGGTTTTTCGAAATCGAGTACCTGCGATTGATCTGCTACATTGCGGTGATTGCATCGGCGGTACAGCTGGTGGAAATGACGATGAAGAAGTTCAGCCCGGCACTGTTCCGGGCATTGGGTATCTTCCTGCCGTTGATCACGACCAACTGCGCGATTCTGGGTGTCGCGCTGTTCCAGACCTCGCGCGAATACGATTTTGTCCAGAGCCTCGCGTTCAGTCTGGGCGCGGGCGTCGGTTTCACGATCGCGCTGATGTTGATGGCCGGCTTGAGACAGCATCTCGAACTCGCTAAAGTCCCCAGCGTCAGCCAGGGTGCAGCGATGACGTTGATGCTCGCGGGTTTGCTATCGCTGGCTTTCATGGGCTTCGCCGGCCTCGGAGCACAACATGGCTGATTTCATCATCGCCAGCCTTGGCATCGGGCTGCTTTTGGTCGGCTGGCTGGCGATCCAGCAGCTCGCCCGGTACTACGCTGCGCGGCATCCCGAATTCGGACCAGTGCGGGAAGAAGGCAGTGGCTGCGGTAAAAGCTGCTTGTGTGCGGGCGGCCGTTGCACCAGACGAGAAGCGCGTGAGACCGCGCACCCAAATGACAATGAAATTGATACGAACCTAACCAAGGAGCCCTTGCGATGACGTACCTGAGTGATCTCGACATCTCGAACAAACATCAAGCCACAATCGTTCGCTCAGAGCGCATCACGCCAGAAGACGTGCCCGAAGTGCGCAGTATCGTTCTGAGCATCGATCCGCCGGATTTCAGCTACCACGAAGGCCAGCACATCGGCGTGATCGTGCCCGGCCCGCACCCGTTCGGTCACGATATCCATTTTCGTTTGTACACGATCGCGAACAGCCCGAAGACAACGCCGAGTGGCCCAGTGGAAATCGAGCTCTGTGTCAGACGCTGCTTTTACATCGATGAATTCAGCGGCGAAGAGCATCTCGGTATCGCATCGAATTACCTGTGTAATCTGAAGGCTGGCGACAGCCTCACCTTCACTGGGCCTTACGGCGAAGCCTTCAAGCTCCCAACCGATCCGGAGACTAACCTTCTGATGATCGGCAGCGGCACCGGTATCGCACCGTTCCGCGCGTTCATGCAGCACATCCACGAGCAACAACCCAACTGGAAAGGCCAGGTTGTGCTGTTTTACGGTGCCCGCACCGGCATGGAAACGCTATACCGCAACGATGTTAAGGATGACCTCGGTAACTACTACGACCAGAAGACCTTCAAAGCCTTCGAAGGCCTGAGTCAGCGCCCGTGGATGAATACCGACGACGGCCTGCAAAACGTGCTGCAAGATAAGGCCAACGACATCTGGGAACTGGTCCAGGATCCTAAAACCCACGTCTATCTCGCCGGTCTGGAAACCACGCGCAGCAATTTCGAGGAGGTCATGCAACAAGCCGCAGGCTCCAAAGCACGCTGGCGCTGGATGACCGAAGAAATGAAAGAACAGGAGCGCTGGTCAGAACTGATCTATAGTTGAATCGCCACTGGACAAAGTGGTTCTCCTAACGCAAAGGCGCGAAGGGCGCAAAGAAGTTTAATATCTGTCGCTTGCTGGCGATGATCGTCTGTCAACACCATCTCCTAGCCCGCATTTCTCACCAGGATCACGGGAGCAGGCGCAGGATTCGTGTTCGTAAGCGCCGCTCTGGAGCGAAAAGCGTAGCCATAGCTACGGTTTGAGTGAAGAGCAAGCTGACGGACACGAAGACCAG
>JABDQW010000040.1 GCA_013042055.1 Gammaproteobacteria bacterium
AGTGCGGCGCCGCGCTCTGTATGCCTGCCAGCGGCCCATCGTAGTTATCGCTGCTGTCTTGCACGACGCTGAAACCCAAGCTGTTGTATTCAGCAAGGTTACGATTGGCGCTGATGATTATGTCATCGACCTGGGGTGATATTTTATCGATCACATGTTCAATCAATCGCCTATGCCGGTATTGCTGCAAGCCCTTATCAGAGCCGCCCATGCGTTGGCCTTTGCCACCTGCCAGGATGATGCAGCTTGTTCTGTCTTGGTCAGCTTGTGTTGAAGATAGCATGAATTGGGGTCACTCAGATGAACAACCTAGTGATAAATCGCAGCTAGGAATCAGACTGGCTAAGCCTAATTGCAGTATAGATGCACTGATCGCACCAAGGCTGTGCGGGGATGAGCAGGCACGCACCAATAGGCTCCAGCTGTGTTAGCAACATTGCGGCGAAGTAAGCGTTAATTCAGTAAGTTATTGTTATTGTGTATGGCATGCATATTGCAAATGATTCAACAGTTTAACTCCGAACTAGGATACATGGAACTTCTACTTGTTGCAGACAGCTTAGATCGATCTCAGCCGTTGTTGCGTGTCGCATCCGACGTGGGCTATCACATACTTAGATCCATTGGAATTGACGATGGCGCGAGCAAGTATGTTGACACTTTGCGTCCAGATGCGGTGATTATCGTCACCAAAAAAATCGACCACATAATACTACGCGAGATGAGCGCTATAAACGAGAGGCATCCGACGCCGATGCTGATATTTACGCATGATTCTCAGCCCGCGTCTATTGATGCAGCGGTGAAGGCGGGGGCAGGCTCGTATGTTGTCGATTGCCACAAACCTGAGCGTCTGGCTACATTGTTAGGTATTGCGGTAACACGTTTTGAAGAGCAGCAGCGTCTGAAAAGCGATCTGCTGCAGACTAAAAATGCATTACAGGAACGTAAGAGTGTTGAAAAGGCCAAGGGAATCATCATGAAATCGAAGAGCTTGAGTGAAGACCAGGCGTATAAAGCCATGCGCAAGCTGGCGATGAACCATAATAAACGTATAGGGGAGATTGCTGAGCAGATTATTTCTGCGTCCGAAGTGCTTGTATAACAATAAAAAATGAGACGAATCGGTTTTATGCAACAATCACCGAATGCAGGGGGAGCGATATGTCTAGAGCACTAAAGCTGTGCACTGCGCATGGTATGCGAACCAAACCGGTGCTGACCTCGCGAAAGCATGCGCTGCAACCGTTGAAAATCGGGTAGCCAGGAGGGATTTACACTGGCACGGTTAATGCTTATTAGTTATCAGGCTTGGACACAAGCTGGGTAGTGTGCCGATCAACGTCGATCGGTTGCCCTGTCAGTACAAAGGCATTGAGTAACGACGCTCACACAGAACGGATAGTTCTGGGTGAGCGTTTTTTTTTGATCGGATAATAATGAGCACAGCGATACAGTCTGTCTACGAATCATTCGAACACAGTGGTTCATATTCTTGTGTAAGCAGCGAAACGAACGCAATCGTCGTCGTTGGCACCGGGCCGGTCGGCATACATTTCATCAATGAGCTGCGGCAACGCAATTGCGATCGCCCAATCGTGGTCTATGGCGGCGAGCCATGGAAACCCTATGACAGAGTCAGGTTGTCGTCCTATCTCGCCGGTGATGTCAGCAGGGACGAACTGGAGCTGGATGCTTTGATGGAATCCGAGGTCGGATTTGAGCTGCGTCTCAACTGTGCGATCAAGTCAATTGATCGGGATGCGAAAACCGTCACGGACGAGACGGGCAGGGTGCAGCATTATGCAGAACTGGTGCTGGCGGTTGGCTCGAGGCCTTACATACCTGCGATCGACAACGTTCATTGCAAAGGTGTATTTACCTTTCGTTCGCTGGGCGAGGCGGATGAGCTGTTCGCACGCAGAATACGTTCGCGCCACACGGTCGTCATCGGTGGTGGCCTGCTCGGGTTGGAAACAGCGCGCGCTATGCAGAATTACAACACGAAAATTACCGTCGTCGAGCATAACCAATGGCTGATGATGCAGCAGCTGGATCAGCGCGGTGGTGGCTATCTTAAAGATCTAGTCGAACAAAAAGGTATCTATATCGAACTTGGCGACGGCGTCGTCTGTATCCTGGGTGAAGGGCGTGTCGAAGGCATCAAGCTGCGCAGTGGCAGGGAAATCGCCTGCGATACCGTGATCATCGCCACGGGCATACGTCCTAATACCGAACTCGCCCGAGACAGTGGTCTGTCCTACAACAAAGGCATTCGTATCAACGATGAGTTGCAGACCAAGGACGAGCACATCTACGCCATCGGCGAATGCGCCGAGCACAACAATAATGTTTACGGATTGGTGAAGCCGGGGCTGGAGCAGGCGGCGGTACTGGCCGATCGTCTTTCTGGTGGTGACGCCCGCTACCTGGGTTCGTTGGAGTCGACGCGGTTGAAAGTGATGGATCATACCGTTGTCAGTATCGGCCGCACGGGCGTCGACGAGGAATCGTCCGTCAGCGTGAAAGAATTCGTTTACGGTTCGGAGGAAGCGGGTGTTTACCGCAAGATCCGTCTATTCGGTAATCGTCTTATCGGTGCCATCGCTGTCGGCGACTGGCATGAGATATCGTTATTGCAGGATGCGATTCAGCGGAGGAAGCGCTTGATGTTCTGGCACCTCGCCCGATTTAGAAACAGTGGGAACATCTGGGGCACTGAAGCGGACATGAGTGTCTTGTCGTGGCCGTCAGGCGCCGTGATATGTAACTGTACCGGCGTTACCCAGGGACGATTGACACAGGCTATAAGCAGCGGGTGTGCAAGTACTGCATGTCTTACCGAAGCAACCCGCGCGGCCAGCGTCTGTGGTTCATGTAAACCCTTGCTGTCTGAGATGTTGGGTCAGAAATCAAAGCCTGAACCGGTAAGAGCATGGCGTAGTCTGCTGACGCTGTCGCTAATCGCGATGATCTTGGCCGCCTTGTTTGCGCTGATACCGCCAATACCGTATCCCGATAGCGTGCAGGTGGTTTTCCGGTGGGACCAGTTCTGGCGCGATTCCGTGTTGAAGCAGATCAGTGGGTTCACAATGCTCACATTGGTATTGCTGGGTATGGCCGTGTCGCTGCGTAAGCGTATCACGAAAATCAAACTCGGCGATTTCGCTAGTTGGCGCTATCTGCACGTCGTACTGGGTGTGCTGGCACTCGCCGCTCTGGTGGTTCATACCGGCCTTCGCCTGGGTGACGAACTCAATCGGCTACTGATGCTGGATTTCATTATGCTGGCGATGGTCGGTGCCGGTGCGAGTGTGATCATTTCAAACGAGCACAGGATCGCGCCGGCGATAGCAAAACGACGGCGTCGCCAGCTGACCTGGCTGCATATCCTGCTGTTCTGGCCATTGCCGGTATTGCTGGGTGTCCACGTGGTAAAGAGCTACTACTACTAACAACAGTCGGCATCATGGCACTATCAACACAAACGACATACTGGGCCGTCTGGTTGCTGGCATCAATCGCGCTCGGATTCTGGCTGGGCAATGCGATGCTGGATGACGAGGCAGATCAAACCGTGCTGATGCCGGGCGAGCTGTCACCCGGGCATCACCAGTTGGCCGAAAAGTGCGAGGCTTGTCATACCGATGCTTTTGGTGGCGGCGAAGTCATACAGCAAACTTGTGTGGATTGCCACGGCATGGACCGCGTCAAACCTTTCGATTCGCATCCGGCAAAGAAATTCAAGGATCCGCGAAACGCCGATCTGCTGGCAAGCATCAATGCCTTGCAATGCATCAGTTGCCATACCGAGCACAAGCCGGAGATCACGGCCAAAGACGGCGTGACCCAGCCAGTGGACGTGTGTTTTCACTGTCATCAGGAAATTGCCGATGAGCGGCCATCGCATCAGGGCATGGGCTTTGACACCTGCAAGGATTCCGGCTGCCATAATTTTCACAACAACCGAGCGCTCTATACCGATTTCCTGATCAAACACCTGGATCAAGCGGCGATGCTGGATCAACAAACATTGCCCGCAAAAGAGTTTGTTTCAGTACTCGAAGAGATTATCGAGTATCCACGCGATAAATATCCGCTGAAGCGGCTCGATGAAAAGGACATCGATGCCGCTGACAAGCTGGGAGCCAATCCTGACATCAAGATGGAATGGCTCGAAACAGCACACGCGCGTTCGGGCGTAAATTGCAGCGCCTGTCACCAGCATTCAGAGACCGATGCCAAGCCAGCTGAATGGCACGATCATCCGGATCATCGCGTCTGTGAAAGCTGCCATAACAGCGAAGTCAGCCGTTTTCTTGCGGGCAAGCACGGTATGCGCTTGCAACAAGGTCTATCGCCGATGACACCGGATCAGGCCTTACTGCCGATGAAGGCTGACGCGGCACATGTCGAGTTGACCTGCACTACCTGTCACGGGTCGCACCGCTTCGATGTGCAGCAAGCCGCGGTCGAGGCCTGTCTCGGTTGTCATGACGACAGCCACAGTCTGGCTTACAAAGCGTCACCGCACTATCGACTATGGCAGAACGAACTTGCTGGCGAAGCAGAACCCGGCACAGGAGTTTCCTGCGCCAGCTGCCATATGCCGCGTGTCAACCGGGATGTCAGTGAGTGGCTGAGCCGCATCGTCGTTGACCACAATCAGAGCGCGAATCTGTCACCGAATTCGAAGATGGTGCGCTCCAGCTGCCAACATTGTCATGGTCTTGAATTCACATTGAGCGCACTGGCAAATGATGCGCTGATCGAAAGTAATTTTAACGGTATGCCAAGTGAGCACACGCAATCGATGAAGCTCGCAGAAAAGGAAAACATCAGGCGTCAGCAGGAGGCATCTGATGACGATGACACCGACATGTTCGGTTTTTAAATCATGATCAAGCAATTTCCAAGCACCATTAACTACTTAAATATATGAGGTCAATATGAAGGTAAAGAAGTCAACCGCAACTCTAAGCGCGATCGTCGCGGTATCGCTGGGCATTACCGGCGCAGCGATAGCCAGTGCGTCGAGCACCAATGCCACGGTATCGGTCAAAGCGATGGCGGACGCTCTGCATCTCGTGATGGATTCGGACCGCTCGGTCTATACGAAAAAAATCGTCAACCGACTCGTCAAGAAAGAAAAGGTTATCAAGGCGACAGAGCATTTTGAGGACGACAAGGCGCTGGCACTGCCCGCACAGATGTTCCGGTTCGGGTCTGAGATGGCGATGAAACGCGCTGAGAAAATGGATGATGTCAATTTCAGTTATACGCTGCAATCGCTGTGGCCAATCAACAGACAGAATGCACCCAAGACCAAGGCTGAAAGAGAGGGCCTGAAATTCGTTGCGGAAAACAAAGGCAAAAACTACTACACCACGGAAACGCTAGGCGGACAGAAGTATTTCACGGCGGTATACGCCGACACCGGCGTCGCGCCGGTGTGTGTGTCGTGCCACAACAAACACCCCGATACACCGAAGAACGACTTCAAGCTGGGTGATGTCATGGGAGGCGTCGTTATCCGTATACCGATAGATAGCTAATGCTGATTCGCAGCCGTGCTGTACTCGCGTTCAATGCCAGCATGTTGATCGTACTGTCAAGCCTGGCACCCGCGCATGCAAGCCAGTCATACCAGGTGCCGGATGATCAGCAGCTTGTACAGGGACGTGAGCTATGGCTGGAAAATTGTGAAACTTGCCACGGTTGCGGGATTGCGGATGCACCGATTCCGATGCAACCGGGCGAATGGCGTTTCAGACTGGCCAAAGGCAAGACGGTTCTGTATCGACATGCGATCGAAGGCTTCATCGGACCTGATTACAGCATGATGCCGGCACGAGGTGGTAATGATGCTCTAACCGATGAACAGGTAAAGCTGGCAGTCGACTACATAGTGTTAACGGGCCCTAACAAACTTGATAGCAACGAAGAGGTGAATAATGACTCCACAACAAATTGAACTGGTAAAGAAAACCTGGGTAATGGTTGTCCCGATTGCCGATAAGGCGGCCGAGTTGTTCTACGGGCGGCTGTTCGAACTCGAGCCTTCCTACCGGGCAATGTTCAAACACGATATGAACGAACAGGGCAAAAAACTGATGAAAACCATCAATATCGCTGTTGAGGCGCTGGATGATGTCGAGCCGCTGGTGCCGACGCTGAAGAAGATGGGCGCGGACCATGCCGGCTACGGTGTCGTCGATCGGGATTACAACGTCGTCGGCGCAGCGTTGCTGTGGACGCTCGAACAGGGACTTGGCGATGCCTTCACCGATGAAGTCAGAAATGCCTGGGCGGCCGTTTATGAAGTCCTGGCCAATACGATGAAAGCCGGCGCGGCCGAGGCCTCTCAGGCGGCGTAAAATTCTGATAACTCGTTGACTAATCCACAACTGACTGATACGGCGATGAATGCACGCCATTCGACGTGCGCCTTTGTGCAACATCCGGTCTAATCCGGTGCAAGCATCGCTGATTCGCACCTCCGTGGTGCAAAACAGCACGGCAATATTCCTACGCTGTTTAGGAATCGCCATCAGCATCAATCGTTTTTACGTTGGCACGGTACCTGCATGATACTGCTAGAGGTGCACCGGCCAATGGCGGCCGGTTAGCCACCATTTATCATAGCGAAGAGCAACGGCGCTCATTCCACTGGCAGACTCCGCTGGTGGAATGAGCGTTTTTTTTTGAAAAAAATTTACACAAATCAGGAGACATCAATGGATTATCTGACGACGTCAGCGGGAGCAAACGCCCCTCGACGCCACTTCCTCAAGAACCTGGCCGCGGGCATCGCCGCCTCGGCATTGCTGCTGAGCGGCAGCTTCTCGGTATTAGCTGAAACCGAAGGTCTGGAGAAGGAAGATCTGAAATTCGGATTTATCAAGTTGACCGACATGGCGCCGCTCGCGATCGCATATGAGAAGGGCTACTTCGAAGACGAAGGCCTGTATGTCACGCTGGAGGCGCAGGCCAACTGGAAAGTGTTACTCGATCGTGTCATCGATGGCGATCTCGACGGTGCGCACATGCTCGCCGGCCAGCCGTTGGGTGCAACGATTGGTTTCGGCACCAAAGCGGATGTGATCACGGCCTTTTCGATGGACCTGAATGGCAATGGCATCACTGTCTCCAACGCGATCTGGAAACAAATGAAAGAACACATCCCGCACGAAGACGGCAAACCAGTGCATCCGATCAAGGCTGACTACCTGAAACCGGTCGTCGACAAGTACCAGGACGAAGGCAAACCCTTCAAGATGGGCATGGTGTTTCCAGTCTCGACACATAATTATGAGCTGCGTTACTGGCTGGCAGCCGGCGGCATTCATCCGGGATATTACGCGCCACACAAGGGCGATACCTCGGGTACGATCGATGCCGATGCGCTGCTATCGGTGACCCCGCCGCCACAGATGCCAGCAACGCTGGAGGCCGGCACAATCTACGGTTACTGCGTCGGTGAACCCTGGAATCAGCAGGCTGTGTTCAAGGGTATCGGTGTGCCGGTGATCACCGATTACGAAATCTGGAAGAATAATCCGGAAAAGGTCTTCGGCGTCTCTAAAGCCTGGGCGGATAAACATCCGAATACGCACAAGGCCGTGGTCAAGGCAATGATCCGTGCTGCAATGTGGCTCGATCAGGGAGGCCTGGAAAATCGCAAAGAAGCTTCGAAGATCCTGTCACGATCCGAGTATGTCGGTGCCGACTACGAAGTCATCGCCAATTCAATGACGGGGACCTTCGAGTACGAGAAGGGCGACAAGCGATCATTGCCCGATTTCAACGTCTTCTTCCGTTATAACGCGACCTATCCGTATTACTCCGATGCAGTCTGGTATCTGACCCAGATGCGTCGCTGGGGCCAGATCGCTGACTACCAGCCGGATGGATGGTACAGGGAGATAGCGAAGAAGGTGTATCGACCGGATATCTATGCCGCAGCCGCAAAAGAGCTGATTGCCGAGGGCAAGGCAAAAGCCAGCGATTTTCCGGATTTCGACAGCGAGTCTGGCTTTCGTCCGCCGCAAACCGAGTTCATCGATGAGGTCACGTTCGATGGGACGAAACCCAATGAATATCTGAAGAAATTCGACATAGGGCTTAAGGGCAAAGATGTCGTCGAATGATTGGAGGAAGATGATGATGCTCTCACGCGATAAAATATTCAGTACCGAAGACTATACGGCCTTTATTAGCTCGTTCGTCTTGCCGATGGTTGCCATTGCCATTTTTTTAGGATTGTGGAGCGCGTCTGCTAAACAGGTACAAACCTCATTGGGTCAGCTACCGGGACCGAGCGCCGTGTTCCAGCAAGCCAGTAACCTGGTCGACGAGCATTTCGCCGAACGTGAAAAAGAAGCCGCGTTCTATCAGCGCCAGGAGAAACGCAATGCGGCAAAACTGGCCAAGGATCCGAATGCCAAAGTAAAGATCCGGCCCTACACCGGCAAACCGACCTTTTTTGATCAGATCGTCACATCTCTGGTCACGGTGTTTACCGGTTTCGTGCTGGCTTCGCTGATCGCGATACCCGTTGGCATAATTACCGGTCTGAGCAACAACCTGTACAAGGCCATCAATCCGGTCGTGCAGTTGTTGAAGCCGGTGTCGCCGCTCGCGTGGCTGCCGATTGTGACCATGGTCGTCAGCGCGGTTTACGTAACAGATGATCCGATGTTTGAAAAGTCCTATTTGAACTCGGCGATAACGGTGATGCTGTGCTGTATGTGGCCGACGCTGATCAATACCGCCGTCGGTGTATCGTCGGTCGACAAAGACCTGATCAATGTCAGCAAGGTATTGCGCTTGGGATGGTTCACCAAGGTCTACAAAATCGTTCTGCCTTCGGCCTTCCCGATGATATTCACCGGTCTGCGTCTGAGCGTGAGCATCGGCTGGATGGTTTTGATCGCTGCTGAAATGCTCGCCCAAAATCCCGGGCTCGGCAAGTTTGTCTGGGATGAATTTCAGAACGGCAGTTCCAATTCGCTTGGCCGCATCATGGTCGCCGTGATCGCGATCGGCTTCACCGGTTTCTTGCTCGACCGCGGCATGTTGATGTTGCAGCGCCGCGTATCCTGGGACAAGACCGCAGTCCTGCGTTGAGCGAATACTAGGAGACTAATATGAAAAGAGAACATCTGAACATCGATCACGTAACGATGGAGTTTCCGACACCGACCGGCGCGTTCAGGGCGCTCGACAACGTCGACCTGGTGATCGACAAGGGTGAGTTCGTGTCACTGATCGGCCACTCAGGTTGCGGCAAATCCACTGTGTTGAATGTTGTCGCCGGTCTTTATCAGGCGACAGCGGGTGGCGTGATCCTGGATGGCACCGAGGTCAACGAGCCCGGGCCGGACAGGGCGGTGGTGTTCCAGAACCACTCGTTGCTGCCGTGGCTGACGGCTTACCAGAACGTCGAGTTGGCGGTCAAGCAGGTCTTCGGAAGAAAAAAAAGCCGGGCCGAGATCAAACAATGGATCGAGCACAATCTGCATCTGGTGCACATGGATCATGCCATGCACAAACGCCCTGATGAAATTTCCGGGGGTATGAAGCAGCGTGTCGGTATTGCACGTGCACTGGCGATGCAGCCCAAAGTACTGTTGATGGATGAGCCATTCGGTGCACTGGACGCGTTGACGCGCGCACATATGCAGGAGTCCTTGATGGAAATTCACGCCGATCTGGGCAATACCGTGATCATGATTACGCACGATGTCGATGAGGCCGTGTTGCTATCGGATCGTATCGTGATGATGACCAACGGACCGGCGGCCACCATCGGTGAAATACTGAAAATCGACTTGGCTCGTCCGCGAAACCGGGTCGAGATGGCCGATGATGCTGCCTACAACCATTATCGTCATGAAGTGCTGCAGTTCCTCTATGAACGCCAACGACGTCCGGGTGAAGAAGCCGAAGCAGTCGAACAAGAGCAAGAGTCAACGCAGGAGCTCAAAGTGGTCAAGGCAACCAGAGCGGCGTAGTCGATCCAGTCAACCGTAGGAGCGGCTTCAGCCGCGAAATTCGCGCGATCGGCATGCAATTACCAACGAATGACGGAACATACAGTGATGATTGCACCCGTGACGTGCGGTCGGCGATGACGTTGCACCTGTTCAGTGCGCCGCCTGTCGGTCGCAAGCTCAAGTGATTGATTATAAATGCAAATAATATTGGCACAGATCTTGTTTTTATTAATAAACGATAATATTCAGAAATACGCAACGAGGCGAAAATGCGAGAGAACTTAGTACTAGTCGGGAACGGCATGGCGGGTGTGCGCACACTGGAAGAACTGTTCAAGCACGGCGACGATTTATACAACATCACCGTGATCGGTTCCGAGCCCCATCCCAACTACAATCGCATGATGCTGTCGCCGGTACTGGCCAGTGAGAAAACGGTCAGTGACATCATCTTGAATAGTCGCGAATGGTACGAGGAGCACGGCATCGAATTGATCACCGGCGACGGCGTTACCGAGATATCGCGCGTCAACAAATCAGTGATCACTGCCAGTGGCAGAAAGTTCCCCTATGACCGTCTATTGCTCGCCACCGGTTCGAATCCGTTCATCATACCCGTGCCGGGTGCGGACAAAGAAGGCGTGATCGGTTTTCGCGATATCCACGATGTCGAGACCATGCTCGCCGCTACGCGTCAGTATAAAAACGCCGTTGTCATCGGCGGTGGTTTGCTCGGCCTGGAAGCGGCCAACGGTTTGATGAAGCAGGGCATGAACGTCACCGTCGTGCATCTGCTCGATACGCTGATGGAACGTCAGCTCGACAAGCCGGCTGCGGCCATGCTGAAAACGTCACTGGAACAGAAGGGGCTGAAATTCCTGATGGAAGCGCAGACGGCTGAACTGATCGGCGAACAACGCGTCACCGGGGTCAAGTTCGCCGACGGCAGCGAAGTCGACGCCGACCTGGTGGTCATGGCGGTCGGCATTCGCCCTAATATCGAACTCTTGCAGCAAGCGGGCATCTATTGCGAGCGCGGTGTTGTCGTTAATGACACGATGCAGACCTATGATCCGAGCATCTATGCGGTCGGCGAATGTGTGCAGCACCGCAAGCAGTGCTATGGCCTGGTCGCACCCCTGTTCGAACAAGCGCGCGTGGCGGCCAACCACCTCGCTCAGGTCGGCAGCACCCGTTACGAAGGATCGGTCACGTCGACAAAATTGAAGGTTACCGGTATCGATCTATTTTCGGCGGGTAACTTCAATGAAGAAGAGGGTGACGAAGCCATGGTGCTGCAGGACCCGGCCAGTGGCACCTACAAGAAACTGGTTATCCGGGATAACAAAATCAAAGGTGCGGTGCTCTTCGGCGACACGATGGATGGCACCTGGTATTTCCAGTTGATGCGTGAAGGCACCAACATTGCCGATTTCAGACGAACGATCATGTTCGGTCAGCATGATCTCGGTGACGCGGGTCATGGTGACGCACAGGTGCTGGCGCTTCCAGACAGCGCCGAGATCTGCGGTTGTAACGGTGTTTGTAAGGGCGAAATCGTCAACGCGATATCGAAACAAGGCCTATTCACACTCGAAGACGTGCGTGCCCATACCAAGGCATCATCCTCGTGCGGATCGTGCACCGGTCTGGTGGAAGCCTTATTGGCAAGCACCGTTGGCGAAGGCTATGACGAGGCGCCGAGCAAGAAGCCGATGTGCGGCTGTACCGAGCACAGTCATGACGATGTGATCCGGGCTATCAAGCAGCAGAAACTCAAGACCATGCCGGACGTGCGCGAGTTCATGGAATGGAAAACGCCGGATGGCTGTGCCGCCTGCCGTCCGGCATTGAACTACTACCTGCTGGCCAACTGGCCGGAGGAATACCAGGACGACGCCCAGTCACGGTTCATCAACGAACGTGCGCACGGCAACATACAGAAAGACGGAACCTATTCAGTCGTGCCACGTATGTTCGGCGGGCTGTGTACTGCAAACGACCTGCGCGCCATTGCTGACGTCTCCGATAAATACAAGGTGCCGGAAATGAAAGTCACCGGTGGTCAGCGCATCGATCTGTTCGGTGTCCAAAAAGAAGATCTGCCGGCGGTGTGGAAAGACCTGTCCGATGCCGGCTTTGTCTCCGGCCACGCCTACGGCAAGGCTATGCGCACGGTCAAGACCTGTGCCGGTAAAACCTGGTGCCGATTCGGTACCCAGAATTCAACTGGTCTCGGTGTCAAACTGGAGGAACTGACCTGGGGCTCATGGATGCCGCACAAGTTCAAACTCGCCGTATCCGGTTGTCCGCGCAATTGTGCGGAAGCGACGATCAAGGACTTCGGAGTTGTCTGCGTCGATTCCGGTTACGAGCTGCACGTGGGCGGCAATGGCGGTATCAAGGTCCGCGTGACCGACCTGCTGTGTAAGGTCGAAACCGAACAGCAGGTACTGGAGTATTGCGGCGCGTTCATTCAGAAATACCGTGAAGAGGCTCACTACCTGGAGCGCACCGCACCCTGGGTCGAGCGTGTCGGCCTCAGTACCATCAAGGAATGTATCCTGGATGATGAAGAGGCGCGCAAGGCACTCTACGATCGGTTCAAGCTCAGCCAGAAGTACGCACAGATCGATCCGTGGAAGGCACGGGCCGAGGGCGAAGCCGCTCACGAATTTACTCCACTCAAGATTGCAGGTTAATGACTATGACGATGAATGCACTGGCACAAGAAGCAGGCAACTGGATAGAGATCGTGGCGCTGGAAGATATTCCGCAGCTGGGATCACGTGTGATCAAGACCGATACCGTCGATATCGCCCTATTCAGGACGGCGCTGGACGAGGTCTTTGCGATCAAAGATGCCTGTCCTCACAAACAAGGGCCATTATCCCAGGGGATCGTCCATGGCACCTCCGTGACCTGCCCGCTGCACAACTGGAAAATTGACCTCGCATCAGGTGAAGCACTGGGCCCGGATGAAGGCTGTACCAACGTCTATCCGGTCAAGGTGGAAAACGGCATGGTTTATCTGGGATCACTCGAAGCCAGGGCCGCCTGAGAACCATACCATCGTCTGGCAGATGCACGGATCTAACAGGTGTGTATGCTGCGGACTTCTGTAACACGAGACTTCGATCATGTTATTCGGGCGTAAGAACAAAAATCCGATCAAGATAGCGGACAAGGGGGTTGTTGAATGGAAGTACGCAACCTGTGGCTATTGCTCAACCGGCTGTTCGATAGAGGTCGGCCTGGATGAGGAGGGCGAACCGGTCGCGTCCCGTGGCGTCGCCGACGCCGACGTCAATCGCGGCAAACTGTGTGTGAAAGGC
>JABDQW010000044.1 GCA_013042055.1 Gammaproteobacteria bacterium
TGTATTCTGTAGTCAATGTCCTGCCGGTGCAGGACTCGCATAGCTTTTATGGATTGGGGAGCCTGTTGACCTTGTTATTTCTGGTCGGTGGCTTGATCGCTTCTGTATTTCACCTCGGTAGGCCGGAACGCGCTTGGCGCACCGCTACCCAGTGGCGCAGCTCGTGGTTGTCTCGTGAGGTTATTGTGCTGCCAGCTTTCATGGGGCTGACGGCATTGTATGGACTGATTCACTACTTCGATCTAAATCCGGTTTTGTTTAGCTTCAGTGGCGAGTTCATCGTCGATCTTTCGCTGGTAATCGGGGGCGTCAATACCGTGCTAGCCTTTGTGTTGTTTTTCTGCACTGGGATGATTTACGCCTGCGTCAAGTTCCTGCAGGAGTGGGCAACACCGTTAACCGTGGTCAATTACATACTGCTAGGTTCTGCCTCCGGCTTTTCCCTGGCAACAGCCTTCGCAGCGTATACCGGATCCGATCTTGTCGCCTTCTATGGCGCTTGGGCCGTGATCATTACGCTGGCGGCCTTCATTTCGCGGATCACCTCTCTGCTGCGCAATGCCACGATCAAATATAAATCCAGTTTGCGCTCAGCCATCGGCATTCGTCATGCCCGCATCGAACAGAAATCGTGCGGTTTCATGGCAGGCTCTTTCAACACGCGCGAGTATTTCCACGGTGCTTCGAAGCAGGTGTTTAGCGTTGTTAAGTGGTTGTTCCTGTTTCTGGTGTTCCCGCTGCCGGTGGCCTTGATTGCGATAGGGTTAGGCACCGAGCTGTTCTTGATCCTCGCGCTGGCCTTCGCCATCCAGTACCTCGGCCTGCTCGCTGAACGCTGGTTCTTCTTCGCCCAGGCACGGCATCCGCAAAACCTGTATTACCAGACGGTCTGAGAAAAGCGATTCACCGCAAAGGCGCAGAGGCGCGGAGAATTTATTAGATTGTGTAGGAGCGACTTCAGTCGCGAATTGTTGGAGGTCGCGCCAACACGAATCAAATTCTCTGCGCCTCTGCGCCTCTGCGGTTAACAATCGCTTTTTCTTCCAACATTATCTGTCGCTGTACTACGCTTATACACAAAGCAAACAGCAAACAGTAAAACAATGCCGGAACAAAAAGATCTTGAACTGCTGATCAACGGCCATACGCCGATATTGCAGATCGAGACACACGAAGAACAGCGTGCCCTCGACCTGCTCGTCAGAATCGCAACGCGGAACGTGATTCCGCTGTTCAAGTGGTCGGTCACCGAAGGACTGAGGCGCGTCGATATTGATCTGGGCGTGCAGCGGCACAATGCCGAACCCAAAGACGTATTGGGTCACATCAAAGCGTCGGAAATAGACGGTATCTATGTGATGCTGGACTTTGATCCCTACATTCAGGACCCAGTAAACGAGCGCTATATCAAGGAAATAGCCATGCAATACGAGGGTACCCGAAACAAACTGGTATTCATCAGCCACGAAATTGACGTGCCGTCCGGTTTGGCCAAACGCGTTGCCCGGTTTGAGCTGCGCCTGCCGAACACCGATGCGCTGGAGCAGCTTATCCGTGCTGAGGCCGCCAAGTGGCAGAAGGAATCGGGCAATAGAGTCACCACCGACGCGAGAACATTGCAGCGCTTGGTGAAAAATCTGAGCGGATTGACGTTCAGTGATGCCAGGCGCCTGGTTCGAAATGCCATTGTCGATGACGATGCGATTACCGACGATGACCTGCCGGAGGTCATGCGCGCCAAATACGAGCTCCTCAATCGCGACGATATGTTGTCGTTCGAATTCGATACCGCGATGTTTTCTGAAGTCGGCGGTATGCGCAGGCTCAAGCACTGGCTGCAACAACGCGAACAACTATTTCAACGCCTGATCAAGGGTCCCGCTATCGACACGCCCAGGGGTGTGCTGCTGCTCGGTGTTCAAGGTTGCGGTAAAAGTCTGGCTGCCAAGGCGATCGCAGGTGTCTGGAAAGTACCATTGCTGCGCTTCGATTTCGGCGCCATATACGACAAATATATCGGTGAATCCGAAAAAAACTTGCGTCAGACGTTGAAGACCGCCGAGGTCATGGCACCGTGCGTGATGTGGATCGATGAAATAGAAAAAGGCATTGCCGGTGGCAATGATGACGGTACGTCGAAACGCATACTGGGCTCACTATTGACCTGGCTGGCTGAGCACAGGGCGAATGTTTTTATCGTCGCGACCGCAAACAATATCGATGAATTGCCGCCGGAACTGATACGCAAGGGCAGGTTAGATGAAATATTCTTCGTGGATCTCCCAAAACAGGATGTGCGCCAGCAGATTTTCGCGATTCACTTGGATAAGCGCGCAGTCTATCGGCCAGAGATTGACCTCGACCAACTCGCAATTGCGGCCGACGGGTTTTCGGGTGCCGAAATTGAGCAAGTTGTCGTCAGCGCGGTATACAGCGGTTATGGCAGTGGTGCACCGCTGACCACGGAAAGCTTGCTGGAGGAAATCAATATGACGCGGCCGTTAGCCGTGGTCATGGATGCTCAGATCCAGAAGCTGAGACAGTGGGCCGAGAGCAGGACGGTGCCTGTTGACTAGCCCGCATTTCTCACCAGGCGGCGTAGATAACTGATAAGGCATTGGCTATTTGGAGAAAAGCTTGGATGATCAAAATACAGTGTGTTATTCGAGCATGCCTATCACGAATCAGGCTGGTCTTCGTGTTCGTAAGCGTGCTCTTCACTCAAACCGTAGCTATGGCTACGCTTTTCGCTCCAGAGCGGTGGCGCTTACGAACACCAGCCCGCAGGTCTTGCCAGGGGGCGAGATGATCACGCCGAGATTTGGATTCACAGCGCATTTTGCGAGGGAGTGGAATAACCCTGTGTATTGCCGACTGAGCAAAATGCGCTGTGGATTCAAAGATCAAGTGAGGGCTCGTCCATCTGGTGAGACCTGCGGGCTCCGTCCTGCGCCTGCTCCCGTGATCCTGGTGAGAAATACGGGCTAGGTGATTTTTACCGCAGAGGCGCTGAGACGCAGAGAATTTTTTTGTTCGTCTAGGAGCGACAGTTTTACTCTGCGTCTCCGCGCCTCTGTGGTTAAGATTTATCTTCAGTACGGCGCGCTGTAGCCGCACTTGCGGTGTATATCACGCACGATAATGTATATCCATGGCCAAAGTATTGCGCCGGTCACGCAAGGCATGAAGAACAACCAGGTATGTGGCGCGTGGCCAACGATACCGCTGACCCAGAGAACGATCAACTGTTTCAACAGCAGCAGGAAAAAGATGACGATGGCTTGCTGTAGTAATGAAGCCACGCGCAAGCGTTGGTGCTGTATATGGACGATATAGATGACCAGCACCAGGCCGAGCGCATTCTGACCCAGAATAGCGCCATGGCTGACATCCAGCATCAGGCCGGCCAGCCAGGCAAGCGTGACGCCCGTTCTTGCAGGCATTGCCATGGCCCAGTAGATCACGACCAGCGTGACCCAGTCGGGCCTGAATTCGATGGCCCAGTCGGGCAGGGGCATGATCGTCAGCGTGAAGGCAACGAATATCGTCAGGCCGGCGGCCTTGAAATTACTCGCGACCATCAACGGTCTCCGTGGATTCTTGTTGGGCGGTGTCGTCATCCGCTGTCTCGGCAGTTCCCTGATCGCTGGCTTCCTCGATCTGTTCCATGCCGGTCAGGATCTGCTGATGGTTCTCGGTCCACACCAGCAGCACTTCCCTACTGGTGTCGAGTTGAGCCATTGGTAGGGCGCGTACATCGATAAAGGTTTCACCGGTATCGCGATCGATGTTGGTTATCGTTGCGACTGGATAATTTCTCGGGAAGCGTTCCCCCAATCCGGATGAAATCAACTTGTCACCGACGCGGATATCTGCGTTGTGGGGTATGTGCCTCAGGTCAAGATAATCGGTTTGTCCGGCGCCAAAAGCAACGCTTCGCAGGCCAGTGCGATCGATTTGAACCGGTATCGCATGACTCACATCGGAAATCAGCATGGCTGTCGATGTCAACGCATTCACATACACGATCTGGCCCATGACACCATGTGCATCGATGATCGGCTGACCTTTGTAAACCCTGTCCTTGGCGCCTTTGTTGAGTACGATGAAATGCCGATAAGGATCGACATCGACTGAGACAATCTCTGCAATCAGATGATCTTCGGGAGTTTTAGGTGTAGCGCTCAATAACTGGCGCAAGCGCTCGTTTTCCTTTTCGAGTATATCCAGTTTTTGTAATTGCACCCGGCTTTGTAGCTGCAAATCCTTAAGATCGCGGTTTTCACGCAGCAGCGTTTGGTGCGAACTCATATTTTGTTGGCCCCAATAGTACAGGCGAATGGGCAGATCGACGACATACTCGACCGGAAACAGCAGATAAGAAAGGGTGTTGCGGACGGTATCGAGGTGTTGCCAGCGATGATCCGCGGTCATCAGTATGATCGACAGGATGACCAGAATGATCATCCGCAAGGTGACAGACGGTCCTCTTAGAAACAGCGTTTGCATAGCATCAGCAACCTGAGGCAGGTTCATTCAGAGGTGGCATCACACCATCCTTATTCAACAGCGAGAAAATCACCCCCATGCTTGTCGATCAGTTCAAGTACGCGACCACCGCCACGGGCGACGCAGGTTAGCGGATCTTCGGCGGTCACAACCGGCAAGCCGGTTTCTTCCATGATTAAGCGGTCAAGGTCTTTGAGCAGCGCGCCGCCGCCAGTCAGCACGATGCCGCGTTCCGCGACATCGGCCCCGAGTTCGGGCGGCGTTTGTTCGAGTGCGGTTTTGACCGAACTGACAATCCCGTGCAGTGGCTCTTGCAGGGCTTCTAGTATTTCATTGCTGTTCAGCGAGAAGCTACGCGGAATACCTTCAGACAGGTTGCGCCCCTTGATTTCGATTTCCAGCAGGTCCTGTCCGGGGTAGGCGTTGCCGATCTGCTTTTTAATTTTTTCTGCGGTGGCTTCCCCGATCAGGATGCCATAGTTTCTGCGGACATAAGAAATGATGGCATCGTCGAAGCGGTCGCCACCGACACGGACTGAAGCGGCATAGACGATACCGTTCAGCGAGATCACGGCGACTTCCGAGGTGCCGCCGCCGACATCCAACACCATTGAGCCACGAGGTTCATCGACCGGCATGCCAGCACCGATGGCCGCTGCCATGGGTTCTTCAATCAGGTAGACCTTGCGCGCACCCGCACCAGCGGCAGATTCCCGGATTGCTCTGCGCTCGACCTGAGTTGCGCCACAGGGAACGCAAATGAGTACGCGTGGGCTGGGGCGCAGAATCTGTGATTCGTGTACCGAGCGGATAAAGTGCTGCAGCATTTTTTCCGTAATATTGAAATCGGCAATGACACCGTCACGCATCGGCCGTATCGCAGTGATATTTTGTGGTGTGCGCCCGAGCATACCTTTGGCTTCTTTGCCGTAAGCTTCAATCGATTTTGGACCGCCTGGGCCGCGGTCTTGGCGAACAGCTACGACCGAGGGTTCGTCGAGCACGATACCTTTACCGCGCGCGTAAATCAGTGTATTTGCGGTACCGAGGTCAATGGATAAATCGTTAGAAAAGAGTCCCCGAATACGGTTAACAAACATGCGTTGGTATACCTGTTAAAGAGTGAAACATTCTAATTATTATGCTTATGGTATGAATATATAGGCCAAATGAGCGCGTTTGGCCAAAAACTGCGCGTACTCTATCAATCGCTATCCTGCAGGGCAAGCAAAATCCCTTATAAAAGGGCTGTTTCCGACCGGTTAGCGCAGAGTTGCAGGCGGGATTATGCTAACATCGCGCATCTTATTGTTGGGGCTGGCATGTGCCTGAACAAAAGCGCTGATTTATAGCGGTTAACGGAGGTCTGATGTCACTCGATGCTAATGATATAAAAGCGATCGCCAAACTCGCGCGGCTCAAGATAGATGAAGCCGACGTACCCGGCTATGCGACCAATTTGTCGAATATTCTCGACTTGGTCGAGCACATGAATTCAGTCGATACGGAAGGTGTTGTACCGATGTCTCATCCTCTGGATGTTGCACAGCGTCTGCGCGAAGACATCGTTACCGAAACCAATCAGCGCGACGAGTTACAGAAAAACGCACCAGCAGTCCAGGATGGGCTTTATCTGGTACCTAGAGTGATTGAATAAGCTGAGATTGCGCGAATGAGTCATTATCACGAGAAATCACTCACCGAGTTATCCAGGCTGTTGCACGCTGGCGACATCAGCAGTGTTGAGTTGACAGATGCGTACCTGTCACGTATCAAACAACACGATGCTGTTCTCAACAGTTTTATCACGGTTGTTGGCGATCAGGCGATGCAGCAGGCGGCCGAAGCCGACAAGGTATTGAGAAGTGGCGGTGCTGGCCCATTAACCGGCGTACCGATTGCGCATAAGGATATATTCTGCACGCAGGGCATCAAGACAAGCTGTGGTTCGAAAATGCTGGATAGTTTCATCTCGCCCTACGATGCGACCGTGGTCAGCAGATTCAAACAGACTGGCGCGATTGTGCTGGGGAAGACCAACATGGATGAATTCGCTATGGGCTCATCCAATGAGACCAGTTACTACGGTCCGGTAAAAAATCCCTGGGATATCGGCACGGTACCCGGTGGATCCTCGGGGGGGTCGGCCGCTGCTGTCGCGGCACGGCTGACACCGGCTGCGACAGGCACTGATACCGGCGGTTCGATACGACAGCCTGCAGCTTTGTGCGGAATTACCGGGCTGAAACCAACCTATGGTTTGGTATCGCGTTACGGCATGATCGCGTTTGCGTCCAGTCTTGATCAGGGTGGACCGATGGCGCAAAGCGCCGAGGACTGTGCGCTGCTGTTGAGCACGATGGCCGGTTTTGATGAAAAGGATTCGACCAGTATCGAAACAAGCATACCGGATTACTCGATCGGGCTGGAAAATCCAATCGAAGGCTTACGCATAGGTCTGCCGAAGGAATATTTTGACGAAGGACTGGATGACAATGTCAGGCAAGTCATTCAGTCGGCGTTGGATCGTTATCGTGAGCTGGGCGCTGAGCTGGTCGATATTGCCTTGCCCAATTCCGGATTGTCCGTTCCTGTGTACTATGTTGTGGCGCCGGCGGAATGCTCGGCAAACCTGTCGCGTTTTGATGGCGTGCGTTATGGCTATCGTTGTGATGAACCTCGTGATCTATTCGATTTGTACACACGCTCTCGTGGTGAGGGTTTCGGTGCTGAAGTCAAACGCCGTATCATGGTGGGCACCTATGCGTTATCAGCGGGCTACTACGATGCCTACTACTTGAAGGCACAGCAGTTGAGGCATTTGATCAGCGATGATTTCAAGCGTGCGTTTGAGCAGGTTGATGTGATCATGGGACCGGCGTCGCCGGAACCCGCTTTCAAGCTCGGCGAGAAAGCCGAAGATCCGATTTCGATGTACTTGTCAGATATCTACACGATCGCGGTCAACCTGGCCGGTGTGCCCGGTATGTCCGTACCGGTTGGATTCGCCGACAACAAGCCGGTGGGTTTGCAAATTATCGGCAACTATTTCGACGAAAGCCGCCTGTTGAATGTCGCGCACAAATATCAGCAAAGCACCGACTGGCATCGGCAAATACCGGAAGATTTTAACTAACCGCAGAGACGCGGAGATGCAGAGGAAACTTCATTTTGTTTGTATCTGATTCTATAACTTGCGCTGGCCAGATAAACCGATATACGCATGCGATGACAAAAATTGCAATAAAACTGTTGCTGAGTGGAGTTATGATTTCATTACACCAAATGATTTCTCTGCGACTCCGCGCCTGTGCGGTAAATAAAATAGTCCAATGAATTACGAAGCTGTTATCGGCCTGGAAATACACGTCCAGTTAGCCACGAAATCGAAAATCTTCTCCGGCGCCAGCACCGCCTACGGTGCTGAACCTAACACCCAGGCTTGTGCGGTCGATGTCGCTTTGCCGGGGGTGTTACCGGTATTGAATACAGAAGCTGTGCATATGGCGGCCAAGTTCGGTTTGGCGATCGAAGCCGAGGTTGCTCACCGTTCGGTTTTCGCACGTAAAAATTATTTCTATCCTGATTTGCCCAAGGGCTATCAAATTAGCCAGTTTGAGCTGCCGATCGTCGGTAGCGGGCATATCGATATCGAGCTGGAGAGTGGTGAGACCAAGCGCGTTGGCGTCACGCGTGCACATCTCGAGGAGGATGCCGGGAAATCCTTGCATGAAGATTTTGCCGGCATGACCGGCATCGATCTTAACCGCGCCGGTACACCTTTGTTGGAAGTTGTATCTGAACCGGATATGCGCTCTGCGGCAGAAGCTGTGGCATACATGAAGAAAATGCATTCACTGGTACGCTATCTGGAAATTTGTGATGGCAATATGCAGGAAGGATCATTCCGTTGTGATGCGAATATATCGGTGCGCCCCAAAGGCCAGCAAGCCTTTGGCACGCGTGCCGAGATCAAGAATATGAATTCGTTTCGCTTTGTCGAGCGTGCGATCAATCATGAAATAGAACGGCAGATCGATCTGATCGAAGACGGTGGTGAAGTGGTGCAAGAAACGCGTTTGTACGACGCCAACAAGGATGAGACACGCCCCATGCGCAGTAAGGAAGAAGCGAATGACTACCGCTATTTTCCTGACCCCGATCTGCTGCCGGTGTTCATTGACGATGTCTACCTTGATCAGGTGAGAAAGTTACTGCCCGAATTGCCAGATCAGAAAAAACAGCGCTATATACAAACGTTCGGGTTATCTTCCTATGATGCCAGTGTGCTCACTAGCTCACGCGAACTGGCGGATTATTTTGAAATCGTTACCGCAAAAACAGGTGATGCCAAGTTGTCGGCTAACTGGATCAGCGGTGAGCTTGCGGCGCGGCTCAACAAGGAAGAATTGGAAATCGGCGCATCCAGAGTCAGTGCTGAAGCCTATGCGGAACTGCTGACACGGATCAAGGACAACACCATATCTGGCAAAATCGCCAAGGATGTGTTCGAAGCCATGTGGAATGGAGAAGGTAGTGCCGACGAGATCATCGGAAGCAGGGGTTTAAAGCAGATTACGGACAGTGGCGCGATCGAGGCCATGGTCGATGCCGTTGTTGCGAGTAATCCCGAACAATTTGAGCAACTCAAGGGTGGCAAGGATAAGTTAATGGGATTTTTTGTTGGTCAGGTGATGAAAGCTTCTAAAGGCAAAGCCAATCCGGCCCAGGTCAACGAGTTGATGCGTAAAAAACTGCAGGACTAGTCCGCGTTTCTCACCAGGCGGCGTATGTGACGTAGGGTGCGCCGCGCGCACCATTGAGCAGGAATCAGGTATATAGGTACGGGCATTTGGCGCGCACAGCGCACCCTGCGTTCGACGCTTTTTCATCAACGAATTACGTAACATAAACAGCAATGCGCTTGTGTAATAGCGACCAACGAACGCGCTGTATCTGAGTAACAGGTTGTTAGATATGAACGAAAACGAATTTCACACACTAGCCGACCAAACTATCGAGGATATTCAGGATGCGATCGATGAAAGCGGTGCTGACATCGATTATGAAGAGGTCGGTGGTGTCTTGACACTCGAGTTCGACAATGGATCAAAAATCATTTTCAGTAAACAACCGCCGGCGAAGCAGTTGTGGATGGCTGCGCGATCTGGCGGATTTCATTTCGATTATCACAGTGATACTGGGCAATGGATCTGCGACAGCGGAGCCAATGAGGAGCTCTATGCCATGCTCAGCCGACTCTCCAGCGAACAATGCGAAGACAGCGTCACACTGGCTTCTCCCTGATGTCTAGGAAATTGATTCAATAAAAATCCAATCTATGCGCAACGACAGTCTGAGATATAAATACGGCCCGTTTTGTGGTATTATGTCCTGTTGTAAACAAGCGTGAAAAGGGGCTGATCCACTTAGCAGCAGTTATTGAAATTTTGCTGAAAGTATATCGTTCAGATGCTTGATTTATAATAATAAACAAGTAAACTATAAAAATAACTTGGCTTGGTTAGCGACCAAGATATCAGCTGATGATTACTGTTATAAAAACAACAACTACAACAGTATTGCTTTCGGCCTTGCTGTGCACAACCAGTACTGTTGAAGCCCGCCTGAAATACTACCGTTACAACGCCGAAATACCCATGGTTGAGACGACCCTGAATATGATGGTCGCAATGGGTGTGATCGAGCAAATTCCCGGTTATCTGGTACACGACGGTAATCCCTATAGTCGGCTTGCAAATACGCAATACGGCCACAACGCGCGCACGCCTTACGCGGTTCCTGTCACTACCGGTAATTACAATGCCCCAGGTTATGGTTATGGTCGCTACCGGGGCCGGGGTCTAAATCCCTACGCCACGAATTACAATCCCTACGCCACGAATTACAATCCCTACGCCACTTACTATAATCCCTACGCGAGTAATTATTATTCTGGTACTCATGGTTATCCGTATGGCTATGGCGACGGTTATAGCAACTGGAACAACCCATGGGGCAGGCAGTGGGCGAGTGACCCCCGGTCTGTTCCTCAGTTGTCCAGTCCATGGAATTCAACATGGGGTGATCCTTGGAACAATCCTCAATGGACTAGCCCATGGAATTCGACGTGGGGCAATCCGTGGAGTAGCGCCTATGGCGGTCAACTGAATTCACCCTGGACCAGCCCGTGGGGCAATCGACTAAATTCGCCGTGGGCCAATAGCTGGAATTATCCCTGGGGCGGTGAGGGAAATAACCTGTGGGCGAGCCCGCTATCCAATACGATGGTGAATCCCTTCGTAAATCCGCTGGCTGGTACTGGCCTTGGTACCGCGACGCCGGGATATCCGGGTAACCTGGTCTCACCGGGCTACACGCCAGGATATCTCCCCGGCAACACCCCGTCTTATAACTACGGTAATAGTGGAACATCATCTTTCAGCAATGATAGCTACTCACGAGGCGCGCCGTTAGAGCCTGACGTCTCAAAGGGTAACTCGTTTAGTATCAACAATATATCATTTAACAGCAGTGCTGGTCCCGAGCGTCGGCCCAGCGCCAGTAAACAGAACCGTGCCGAGGGTACCAATAATCGGCGACTCAATGGTTTGTGGATAGGTGATAGTGGCGAAATGCTCGGAATACGCGGCGACAATTTCCTTTGGTATGACGGCAGGGATAGGTATGCGAATGGCACCTTGCGATCATCGCCAACCACGCTGAAAGTGACGCGCGCGGGCACTCGGAGGGAGCTGAGTATGCACTACCGTGTCGTGGGTAACGAGCTCTATACCATCAGCCGGAATGGCAAGACGCGTACATTCCAACGCACGCCGTTGATGCAACAATCGCAACTTGCTAGCGAGCTCTACGCTTCGCCTTCGAGTTATCAAACGGGTTCGGCTTCACCATTCGCATCTAAGTTAGCGCCAGGGCCTGATAACGCTACCGGATTAACGCCTTATCCTGGCGGCGTGTCTGATTTGGCCTTTGGCTCGCTAGCGGCCTACCATGACCAGCAATCCGATAGTGCGGGCTTAAAGTCGAATTGGGGTGAAAAATCGCCATTGTGGAGCCCGGGTGCTAGATCTGCAGCAGGCCAGGAAGAGAGCGACACAGCCAAGGTTCGTGAAGCCAGTGTGTACCACAATAAAGCACACGCAGTGGCTGGCGATGCGCCGCAGGTGACGGCTGTGGATTCTGCTGACCGCTCAAATTTGCCGATCGTTAAAATACCACGTTTGACGAATGCCACCACATCGAAATCAGCGAAGACACTGCGTCAAATTCAACAGCACGAGTCGTCGCTGGGACAATTTCACCGTCATCAGCAGGTTGCCAGCGTCGCGGAACCGGCATCTGAGCAACGTAGCGCTATTTGGAATTCGCTGATACCGATTTCGACGCTAAGTCCGACTAAGCGTAATCCGACGTTGGCTCCCAGCTTTGCGCCCTTCCGATCGAACTTACCGGTGGCTACGGATACGCTTAAACTGTCCTCAACGATGCCAGATCAGTACACGAAAATCTGGCGCCTGCATTCCGACGGGGAAATCCAGCTAGCCGATGCGACTAAATATCTATTCTCGTACTTGAGGGAGAAGCAGCGTTCTATTCTATCGGCAGCGGCGCCGAAAGCAGATAACGGCAATATATGGGCGCCCACCGCAGCGTTGAGCAATGCGGAGATTGGATTTACAGCACCTGCCGACAAGAAGGCTCATAGCGGTAATGTCTGGAAACCGACCGCGGCATTTAGCGAGAAACAACGCAAAGGCGCTGTTTCGAACGTCTACTATTCAGCCGCTAATAGCGCCACTGATGCAAAAATGCTGGCGAATTCCAAAGTGAAAAAGTTCGCTTGGGCAGAGTAGGGATCCGGGTTAGCCCGCATTTCTCACCATGCGGCGGAGAATACTGATAAGGTATCGGCCCATTTAATCAAGCTCGTATGGTCGGAGTTACCGTGTGTTTTTTGAGCAGGCCTATGGTGAGAAATGCGGGCTAGCATCACCACACACCGGGCAGGCGGGGTCTTGTCTCAATTGCAGGCTGTGCCATTTCATCGTTAGCGCGTCAAGAATCAACAATCGCCCGATCAACGGCTCGCCAATGCCGCAAATCAATTTAATTGCTTCAAGCGCCTGCACACTTCCGATAACACCGACGACCGGTGCCAGGACACCTGCCTCACTGCACGTTTCGGCTTCATCGCCGGTTTGTGGATACAAGCATTGGTAGCATGGGCTACTATGCTCACGTTTATCGAACACGCTGACCTGGCCTTCGAAACGGGTCGCTGCACCCGATACCAACGGCGTCCGTTGTGCCACGCAGGCGCGGTTTATCGAGAAGCGCGTCTCGTAATTATCGCTGGCGTCGATAACGACATCGGCGCTTTGAGCGAGATTGTTCAGAGTGGCTTGTTCTGGTTTCTGATCCAGGGTGTTGATGCGTACATCAGGATTTATCGCGAGTAGATTTCGCCTGGCCGATTTGACCTTGGGTGTGTCAATATCATCGTTGTGATGAACAATCTGACGTTGCAGGTTGGTCAGTTCGACTCTGTCAAAATCGACCAGGGTCAGCGTACCCACGCCTGCCGCAGTCAGATAAATCGCAGCGGGAGATCCGAGCCCGCCCACGCCGATTATCACCACATGTGCTTCGGCTATTTTTTGCTGACCGGCTATATCTATCTGCGGCAGCATGATTTGCCGATTGTAGCGAAGCAGTTGCTGATCGTTCATAGATGCAATGATAACTCAGAGATCGTCGGCGGGTGGTGCGATCAGCCTGGCAGCGCTGACGCCTCGTTCAGACGAATTTGCGCCAGTTATGTGGGCGCGGGTCCTTGAGCGAGGAGTGCCGTAGTGAGATTGAGGGTTGATTGTCGTGCGCGTGCTGGTCAACACCGATGCTGGCGCGTAATGCATCTTCACAATAGGAATAGACGGCGCGTTTGAAGTTGATGATGAGATCTTCACTGAGGTCAAAGCCGACATCGCGCAGTGCAGATTCAATCATCTGCAGGGTAAGCTCCTCTACGTTGTAGTGGATCCGCAGGTGATCCGGATCAACCACTCTTGTCTGCTGTATTCCCGGTACATCGGCCAGTAATTGTGCGGCCTTGCTGGCCTGGTCAGGTGTCGACAGCTCGAAGCGTATTATGCGATTCTTGATGATGTCATTGCATAAGGGCATTACACCAATCTAGGACAGATGCGTGTTGAATTCAAGCCCCAAACCTGCATTTCTCACCAGGCGGGCTCTTTCTGCGCCTGCTCCTGCGATCCTGGTGAACGGCCAGCTGTTACTCTTGCAAGCGAGGCCAGATCGGTTAGCTGAACGATTTCTTCAAATCCGCCTTGTAGGAAGCAATCTTGCACTGCCGATCGCTGGTCGTAGCCGTGTTCGACAATCAGCCAGCCGTCTGCTGTAAGGTAGTCGCCTGCCTGTCGGGTCAGAATTTGTATGGCATCCAGACCTTGGGCACCCGCCGTGAGCGCAAGCTCAGGTTCAAAGCGTACATCACCTTCAGCTAGATGGTGGTCATCGTCGGCGACATATGGCGGATTGCTGATGATCAGATCAAAAACATCGCCGGCGATGGCTTCGAACCAGTTGCCCTGGCAGAAGCGTATGTTATCGAGCTTGAGCATGTTGGCGTTACTGCGCGCAATTTGGAGCGCTGCGTGAGAGATATCGGTAGCGACGATATCCCACTGCGGACGCTCGGTGGCCAAGGCGCAGGCGATAGCGCCACTGCCTGTACCCAGATCGGCAGTTTTTATACCGTCTCGCTCGGCAAATCGATCCACCACGAACTCGACCAGGGTTTCGGTTTCAGGCCGTGGAATCAATACATCTTGGTTGACTTTGAGCGGCAATGACCAGAACTCCCTGGCACCGGTAATGTAGGCGATCGGTTCTCCGATCAGGCGTCGCTTCAGAAGCTCGGCGAACCCTGCTGCCTGTTGCGGTGTCAATTCCTTTTCTGGCCAGGCAATCAAATGAGCGCTGTTACAATCGAGAACAAAGCAGAGCAAGCGGCTGGCATCGGCAGCAGGGCTTGGGCTGACGGTTTGTAACAGTTGACAGGCGTCGTTCAGGTTGTGATTAATCGTGTTCAGGCTGGGCATTAGTCGGCCAGTGATGCCAGTTGTTCGGCCTGGTATTCATTGATCAATGGATCGATGACCTGATCCAGGCTGCCTTGCACAAATTCGTCGAGCTTGTACAGGGTCAGGTTGATGCGGTGATCCGTGACGCGTCCCTGGGGGAAATTGTAGGTACGTATCCTTTCAGAGCGGTCGCCGCTACCCACCAGGCTTTTACGTGTTTGCGCTTCTTGTTTGCGCTGCTTTTCGAGTTCGCTATCCATAATACGTGCTTGCAGCAGCGACATCGCTCGTGCTTTATTTTTGTGCTGCGAGCGCTCGTCTTGGCATTCAACCACCATACCAGTCGGTATATGAGTCAGTCTAACAGCAGAATCGGTTTTATTGACGTGCTGTCCACCCGCACCAGAGGCGCGGAATGTGTCTACGCGGAGGTCGGCAGGGTTAATCTCGATTTGCTCGATTTCATCAAGCTCCGGCATGATCGCGACTGTGGCCGCTGAGGTGTGTACGCGGCCCTGGGATTCGGTCTCGGGTACTCGTTGGACGCGGTGTGCGCCGGATTCAAATTTCAGGCGGGAATAGGCTCCTGCACCTATGATGCGTGCGATGATCTCCTTATAACCGCCGTGTTCGCCTTCGTTTTGACTCAATATTTCGACTGTCCAACGGCGTACTTCGGCATAACGGCAATACATGCGGAACAAATCACCCGCGAAAATGGCGGCCTCATCGCCGCCGGTGCCAGCGCGTATCTCAAGAAAAATGTTGCTTTTATCGTGCGGGTCTTTGGGTAATAGCAGCTTTTGTAACTCGATTTCCAGATGGCCAAGCTGCGCTGAAGCCGTTGCTTTCTCTTCACCGGCCATTTCACGGATGTCCGGATCAGTATCGCTGAGCATCTCATTTGCGCTTTTCAGATTGTCTTTGGCCAAGTTGTAATCCTGGTAGCAGTTGACAACCGGCTCCAGCTGGGCATATTCCATCGAAAGATCGCGGAACTGGTGCTGGTCGGCAATTACCTCCGGGTCGGCGAGCAGGCCGGCAATTTCCTGATATCGATCGATTAGGTTATTGAGTTTATTAAATATTGAATCTTTCACAGCGATATTGAATCAGTTGTTTTTACGGCCAGGGCTTTTATCGATGAATAGACGACGGGCTGCCTGGATCAGATCGTGGCGTTCCTCCTCGCCAGCCTTGCGCAGCTCGGTACAGGGTTGATGCAGGAATTTATTGGTGAGCGTGTGCGCCAGATAGGTCAAAATATCCTCAGGGTTTTGACCCGCTGTGAGTTGCTTCAAGGATTTTTGTAGTACTTGGTCACTGAAGTCCATTGCGCATGAGCGCAGTTCGGAAATGACGTCGACAGCAACCAAAGAGCGTTGCCAGTCGAGATAGTGTTCCACTTTTTCATCTATGATTTCATGGGCTTGTTCCGCAGCTTGTTGGCGGTTTTGCAGGTTTTCATTGATCACCTCCTGCAGGTCATCGACAGAATACAGATAGATGTCATCCAGTGAAGCGACTTCGGGCTCTATATCCCGGGGTACTGCAAGATCAACCATGAAAATGGGCGCATGTTTGCGCTTTTTCAAGGCACGTTCAACGGTACCCTTGCCCAGGATTGGCAAAGGGCTGGCGGTCGAGGCAATGACAATATCGGCTTGATGAAGAAAGTCGCCGATGTGTTGTAGATTGATTGCTTGACCATCAAATTCCTGCGCCAGTGTCTGTGCGCGCTCTAGACTGCGGTTCGCAACGATGATGTTTTTCATCTGCTGGGATTGCAGATGTCTCGCCGCGAGTTCGATGGTTTCGCCCGCACCGATCATCATGGCGGTCGAATCATTCAAGTCGCCAAAAATCTGTCGAGCCAAACTGGTCGCGGCAAAGGCAACCGATACTGGGCTGGAGCCTATGGCAGTGTCGGTTCGCACTTGCTTGGCCACTGAAAACGAATGCTGAAACAGTCTGCTAAGCAGCTGGCCAATGGTGCCTTCATGGCTGGCCGTGATGTACGCCTGTTTCATTTGACCTGCGATTTGGGGCTCGCCGAGTATCATCGAATCGAGACCGCTTGCTACTTCCATCGCATGACGGATTGTCTGCTTGTGACCGTGTATGTACAAATGCCCCCGCAGCTCAGCCGCTTTTAAACCATGGAAGCTGCTGAACCATTCAATTAGCTGCTGGTCATCAGAGTTAACAGTGCTCTGATCAGCGTGATTCTCTGCGTGCAAGGCGCAATATAATTCAGTACGATTGCAAGTAGATAGAATTGCAGCTTCAGAGATGCCACTAACTTTAACCAGGCTGTTCAGCGCTTCGCGCAGGTTTTGCGGGGTAAAAGCCAGCTTCTCACGCAACTCCAATGGCGTGGTCTTGTGGTTTAGGCCTAATGTTATCAAGGACATAGCTGGCGACTGCATGGCGAGAAAACGTGTAATTTTGCGGCATGCCAGAGCTGAACTCAAGCGTGCCGAAATTAAACGAAAAATGGGTTATAGTCATTCATATGAAATTGAGCAATTTGAAATCCAAAGAGTTCCGTCCGACGCAGTTATGGATGTGTCTGCTGGTGATGGTTGTGCTGGCGATGAATGCCTGCACTACGTTGCAATCATTGGGCTCTGCTGAGGATTTGGATGCTGCCCAGGCCGAATCAGAACTGAGCGGGGATTTGCTGTATGAGTTATTGGTCGGCGAGTTCGCCGGCAATGCCGGCGATATGGCGCTCGCTGTGGAATCGTACGATCGTGCTGCGTTAATTACCAATGATGCGCGGGTCGCAGCACGGGCGACCTATATCGCTGTCTACAGCGAGCAATACGAAAAAGCGTTGGACCTGCTAAAACGCTGGGAAACACTGGACCCCACTGACGCTGATATTGCTCGAATGTACGCGACGACTTACCTCAAGCTTGGACAACCGGTGTCTGCGGCGACCTACATACAAAGTATCCTCGACGGTGTCGAAGACAACGGTCATGAGAAAGCACTTGCGGTCAAGCGTCTGCTAGCGAAGGAATCGAATGTTGAAGACGGCCTGATCGTGTTGGATACGTTGAACACGTCTGGACCGGAAAATCAGCATATGCTGATATTGCAAGCGCGTTATGCAGCACAGTTGGAGAAATTCGATGACGCTCTGATCTTGCTCGATCGCGTGCTCGAAATTGATCCCAAGCAGGCAGATGTACATATCATTAAGGCACAAATCCTTGCAGCACAGGGCAAACAGGAGCAGGCCATGGCTTTGGTGGCCTTGGTGCTGCTGGAGCAGCCGGAAAATGACCATCTGCGACTACAGTATGCGCGCATGTTGGTTGAACAACGTCAGTTCCACCAGGCTAAAGCCCAGTTCAACCTGCTGCTGAAAAATGATCCGCAAAATGCAGATATTCTGTTGAGTATGGGCTTGCTCGATATCGAAACCGGAGAATTGGACGAGGCGGCCAAACACCTGAAGCATCTGGTCGAAATCGGTCAGAAAGAGGACATATCCAACTACTATCTGGGGCGAATCGCGCAGAACCGGGAAGAACATAAAATCGCCATCAGTTACTACCTGAAGGTCAAGTCTGGCGATTACCTGTTTGATTCCAAGCTGCGTATCGCTGGCCTGTTTGCCCGACTCGGCAAGGTGGATGAAGGTCTGCGACAACTCGAGGTTCTCGCCGAAAAACAGACCTCCTGGTCTCACCGAGTACGAGTTTATCTCGCTCAAGGTGAAATCCTCGCCAGCAAGCAGCGTTATGCCGAAGCCCTGGAGATGTACAGCCGTGCCTTGCAGCAGAAACCCGATGATGCCGATTTGTTATACGCTCGAGCTTTGATCGCAGAAAAAGTGGATCGTATCGATATCACAGAAGCTGACTTGCTCAAGCTGCTATCTGCACAACCTGAAAATGCCAATGCACTGAATGCACTGGGCTATACACTGGCTGACAGAACAGAAAGGCTGGAAGAGGCCCGCGACTACATCAAGCGTGCGGCAGAGCTGGTCCCCGACGATCCGGCGATACTCGACAGCCTCGGTTGGGTCAGCTACCGGCTCGGCAATATGCAGGATGCGTTGAAATGGTTGGGCATGGCCTTTGAAAAACTCGAAGATGCCGAAATTGCCGCGCATTACGGTGAGGTTCTGTGGAAAACCAACCGGAAAGCCGAAGCTGAAAAAGTCTGGAATATCGGTCTCGAGAATAACGCTGAGCATCCTGTGCTTTTGGAAACCATGAAAAGACTGAAGGACTGATCCACAGTTGTACTCGAAGTAAAAAGATAAATATAAAATCAAGTTTGATCACTGTGGATTATTGTCTTTGTCGTCACCTGTAAACCCTTACCTGGAAGTCGTACGTGATTGCCTTGGCCTGATCCTAGTCGTGTTGCTGACGTCATGCGCCAGTTTGTCCGAACAAGTCTTACAACAGCCTGCTGATTGGGAACAACGCCTGGCGCACCATAAACAGATCGATAATTGGATCATCAAAGCGAGGTTGGGTATTCAGACCGAATACGAAGGAGGCAGCTTCGATGTGAACTGGCAACAGCTCCTCGATGCTTATGATATTCGTCTTATTGCTCCGTTGGGGCAAGGTGCTGTTCAAATTACCGGAGACAATGGCGGGGTGACAATTCATCTTGCCAATGGTCAGAGCGAATACGCCGAGGATGCAGAGGCCCTGTTTGCGTCAATGACGGGTCTGTCACTACCGGTATCCGGTTTGCAAGACTGGTTGCGCGGTATGCCGATTGAGGGGGAGAAAATTCAGCATGCCAGTTGGAATGAGCAGGGTCAGCTCTACAAGCTCGAACAAAGCGGTTGGCGCATCGAAATGAGCCGCTACAAAAGCGTTACTGATGTTGAGCTGCCCCACGCCTTCTACCTCGAACGCGAAGACCGGCCCGAACTGAGTGTTCGTCTACTGGTTCGTGAATGGCGACCGACGATGTCCAAACCATGAGTCTGGCCCGCATTTCTCACCAGGATCACGGGAGCAGGCGCAGGATTTGTGTTCGTAAGCGCCGCTCTGGAGCGAAAAGCGTAGCAATAGCTACGGTTTGAGTGAAGAGCAAGCTTACGGACGCGAAGACCAGCCTGAACCGAGATAGGCATGCTTGAAATACACACTGTATTATGATCATCCAGGTTTTCTTCAGAGGGACAAATGCTTTACCAGTATCCTACGACGCCTGGTGAGAAAAGCGGGCTATCGTCAACTGTTTGGCCGGCACCCGCCAAGCTCAACTTGATGTTGCACATAACCGGACGTAGGTCCGACGGATATCACGAAATACAAACGGTTTTCCAGTTTCTGGATCTTTGTGATGAACTTCAATTCGATATCCGCCACGATGGCCGCATCAGCCGACCGAATGGACCAGCGGATATCGAAGAGGCCGATGACCTCGTTGTGCGTAGCGCAAAAGCTTTACAAAAAGCCTCTGCCACAGATCTGGGGGTTGAGATCCGACTCAACAAACGCATTCCAGTCGGTGCCGGTCTCGGTGGCGGTAGCTCGGACGCAGCGACAACCCTGCATGCACTAAACAGGCTGTGGCAACTGAATTTCGAAGTTGACCGGCTGGCGGCGATCGGGCTAAGCCTGGGCGCTGACGTGCCGGTATTCGTTCGGGGATTTGCTGCTTTTGCCGAAGGTATAGGAGAACGTTTGCAGCCAGTTTCGATCGAGCCCCACTGGTATTTGCTGATTACACCCGATGTGCATGTTTCTACTGCGGAAATATTCGCTGATCCGGATTTGACACGGGATTGCCCAGCCATCAAAATATGCGACCTTTCGACCATCGGCTGGGACAACGTGTGCGTTCCCGTTGTCACAAAACACTATCCGAAAGTCGCTAAGGCGATGAATTTATCGAGTGGATTTGCTGAGGCTAGAATGAGTGGTACCGGTGCAACGGTTTTCGCACAATTCACCAGCAAAAACGAAGCCGAACAGCTACGGCAACGGCTTCTAGCAACAGAGGATTGGAGCAATGCTTGGCGGACCTTCATTTGCCAGGGCCGCAACCAGTCGCCACTGTTGTCATTTATGAAAACGTTATAGCGGATATATTTATATTATTGGGCCGTCGCCAAGTGGTAAGGCAGCAGCCGATTTTATGAACATGGGATCCTGGCAGGCGTTCCGAATGCCAGGAATTTGCGCGAGATGAAGCAGGATGCGAGTTTATTGGGCCGTCGCCAAGTGGTAAGGCACCAGGTTTTGATCCTGGCATTCGGAGGTTCGAATCCTCCCGGCCCAGCCATTTATGAGCACTGATGTGTACGAGCGTATACGGATTAGAGTGGTATAAATGAGAACCGATAAGAGGTTCGACAAATTTGTCGGGAACAAATTTGAACGCACGAAGTGCGGCCCGCAGGGCGGAGGGCAGGAAGCCCGGAGTAATCCTCCCGGCCCAGCCATTTATGAGCACTGATGTGTACGAGCGTATACGGATTAGAGTGGTATAAATGAGAACCGACCAGGGATTCAATAAAGTTTATCTGGAGCACATTGGAACGCTCGGAAGGTGAGGCGATTGATGGCGCTGCGGGGCAATGTTCGAGCAAAACTTAGACTACACGAGCGATAGACAGTGGCTAATGACGAAAGCGGTATGATTATATTCAGCGGCAATGCCAACAGGCCGCTTGCAAACGATATCGCCGCTCGGCTGAATACTTCCCTCGGCAAGATCGGTGTTGAGCGTTTTAGTGACGGAGAGACCTGTGTTGAGGTTATGGAGAATGTTCGCGGGCGCGATGTCTTCCTGATTCAGCCAACGAGCACACCGGTCAATGAGCACCTGATGGAGCTGATTGTGATGATCGATGCGATGCGTCGCGCATCTACGCACCGGGTCACCGCTGTCATACCCTATTTCGGTTATTCGCGCCAGGACCGCAAGCCACGCTCGGCACGCGTACCAATCACCGCCAAAGTTGTGGCGAACATGTTGACCAGCGTGCACCTTGATCGTTTATTGACGGTCGATCTACATGCGGACCAGATCCAGGGATTTTTTGATATCCCGATGGATAATGTCTATGCCTCGCCAATTCTGCTGGCGGATGTGTGGCAACAAAGTTATCCCGACTTGCTAGTCGTTTCGCCTGACGTCGGAGGTGTGGTGCGGGCGCGTGCGCTGGCCAAGCGCTTGGGTGACGCTGAATTGGCGATCATTGACAAACGCCGTCCCAAGGCCAACCAGTCGGAAGTGATGAACATCATCGGTGAGGTCGAAGGCAAGAACTGCGTCATTGTCGATGACCTCGTTGATACGGCCGGAACCCTGTGTAAGGCGGCAGCGGCGTTGATGGATGCCGGAGCTGAAACTGTGGCGGCCTACTGTACCCACCCGGTATTGTCTGGTAATGCCATCGAAAACATCAATAATTCCGTGTTGAACGAACTGGTGGTTACCAACACGATACAACTGAGCGAAGAGGCCAGGCAAAGCACACGCATTCGCCAGGTCTCTATTGCGACCATGCTGGCCGAGACGATTCGTCGCATTCACAGTGAAGAATCGGTCAGTGAAATGTATATCGATTAATCGAGATGGATTCAGGCCGGTTCAATTGACTGGCCGAAAATTAAAAGAGCATCGCTGGCGGTGCTTTTTTGCAAACCCGGATGTTGCACGCCTTCGTGCAACATCCGGGCTAGGTGTCTTCCCTGGTCGCGGGGAGGATGAGTGTAAACGCGGTGATTGAATCTGAAAATACTGATCAATAGCCGCATTTCGGAGTTAATCATGGCAATAGTATTGAATGCAGAAGCGCGTACAGACAAGGGGAAAGGTGCGAGCCGCCGCCTGCGTCGCGCAAACAAACTTCCGGCGATCGTTTATGGCGCCGGTAAAGATCCAGAAAACCTGACACTGCTACAAAAGGATGTTCAGCATGAGTTGCAGCACGAGGCCTTTTATACTCAGATCCTCGAACTCAATGTCGGTGGGAAAAAACAAGATGTACTGTTACGCGATTTGCAGCATCATGCGTACAGGCTGGATATTCTACACATCGACTTTCAACGTGTTGAAGCCAAAAAAGAAGTCCACGTCAATGTGCCGTTGCACTTTCTCAATGAAGATGTGGCCCCAGGTGTGAAACAGGAAGGTGGTGCGGTCAGTCACCTAATCACCGAAGTGGAAGTCGTCTGTCTGCCAAAAGACATTCCCGAGTTCATCGACGTCGACCTCAGTGAAATGCACATGGGCGAGATTGTGCATTTGTCAGATCTGAATATGCCGGCAGGTGTAGAAGTGTTCGCACTTAAGCAAGGAGAGGAACACGATACCGCGGTGGCCAACATCCATGCCCGCAAGGGTGAAGCAGAACCGGGCGCCGAAGAAGAGGTCGGTGGTGCTGAAGAAGGCGGTGAGACAGAAGACTAATTCGTGTCGTTTTCTCGTATGGTGAGCCGCGATGTCAGCCCGTTCATATGACATCAAGCTGATCGTTGGGCTGGGCAATCCCGGTTCCAAATATACTGAAACCCGGCACAACGCCGGGTTTTGGTTTGTAGAGGCACTGGCACAACAGTGTCGAGAATGCTTTCGACCGGAGAAAAAATTCCACGGCGAGCTCGCTAGAATTCATTTGTCTGGCAAAGACATCTGGCTTCTGAAACCCGAAACCTTCATGAATCGGAGTGGCCTTGCGGTCGTCAGCCTTGCTGGGTTTTATAAAATTGCACCGGCAAATATTTTGGTGGCTCACGACGAAATCGACCTGAAAGCGGGCATCGCACGTTTGAAGAGCGGCGGTGGACACGGCGGTCACAACGGCCTGCGCGATATCGTCGCGCACCTCGGGAGCAAGGATTTTCAACGCCTGCGTATCGGTGTCGACCATCCTGGTAGCAAGCACATGGTTGTTGACTATGTACTACATCGGCCTGACGCCCAAGACCAACGGGCGATTGACGAGGCGATCGACGATGCGTTGCGCGTAATGCCCAAAGTCGCTGCGGGTGAGTGGGAGAAAGCGATGCATCAACTGCACACCAAATAGCGGTGTAAATATAGCAGCGTTTCGCTAATCGTGAGCAGCAGTCTGCGACCAGAACGTCATTTCCGGTCAGACCTACTGCTTCGCGTACTGCTCATGACTTAGCTAAAATCGCCATACATTTCGGCTTTGACCGTGTTTCAACGAGATAAGGACTTTAATTTATGCACACTTTATCAACATCGTCATTTCGGCATGTTTTTAGTTGAAATTCAGTGGCTTAATACGCTGCATGACAGTCCCTGGCAACGAAATTCAGGGATGGCGTTCCTCCGCAGGCACGGCGCACTTGTTCCTGATAGCAGTAAGCGCCAGTGAAACCAGTGAATGTGTATTCTCTTCATAGATAACGATTAACAGCAACAATTGGGGTTTATATAGTGGGAATAAAATGCGGTATCGTCGGCCTGCCCAACGTCGGTAAATCGACCCTGTTCAATGCGCTGACCAAGGCGGGGATTCAGGCTGAAAATTATCCGTTCTGCACGATCGAGCCAAATGTCGGTATCGTCGAAGTGCCCGATCCTCGCCTGCAAAATATCGCCGATATCGCCAAACCACAAAAAATCATTCCCGCCGTTATGGAGTTTGTCGATATCGCCGGCCTGGTCGCGGGTGCGTCTAAAGGCGAAGGCCTGGGTAATCAATTCCTGGCGAACATTCGGGAGACCGATGCAATCGCTCATGTGGTGCGCTGTTTTGAAAACGCCGACATCGTCCACGTCGACGGTAAGATAAACCCGCAAGGCGATATCGAGGTCATCGATACCGAGCTGGCACTGGCTGACCTCGAATCTGTTGAGAAAGCAGTCAATCGCGTTGGCCGCGTGGCAAACAGCGGCGATAAACAAGCCAAGGCGAAGCTAGTCATACTGCAACGCATCCAGCAGCAGTTGAACGAAGGTAAGCCCGCAAGAGCGCTTGGTTTGACAGCGGAGGAGGCGGAGCAGGTCAAAGATTTGTTTCTGCTGACGATGAAACCGGTGATGTACATCGCTAACGTCAATGAAGATGGTTTCGAAGACAATCCCTATCTCGATGCCGTCAACGAGCACGCTGAGCAGGAGGGTGCGGTGGTGGTGCCCATCTGTGCCGCCATCGAAGCCGAGTTGGTCGAACTCCACGATGATGAGAAACAGGAGTTCCTCGATGAACTTGGACTCGATGAGCCCGGCCTGAACCGCGTGATCCGCGGCGGTTATCAACTGCTCGATCTGCAGACCTATTTCACCGCTGGCGAGAAAGAGGTCCGTGCCTGGACCGTCTCGGTGGGTGCTACAGCACCCAAGGCAGCGGCGGTGATCCACACCGATTTCGAGCGTGGCTTCATTCGCGCCGAAACCATCGCTTACGACGATTACATCGCCTGCAGCGGTGAACACGGTGCCAAGGAGGCCGGAAAACTGCGTATCGAAGGTAAGGACTACGTCGTCCACGACGGTGATGTCATGCACTTCCGCTTCAACGTCTAGTAATTGACAAAAAGCCTCCAAACCGCGAAAATTTGCCGCCTTCCGACGATATCGCTGTCGAAGCATCCTGCCCACACATGGCTATGTAGCTCAGTCGGTTAGAGCACAGCATTCATAATGCTGGGGTCGGTGGTTCAAGTCCACCCATAGCCATACATATCAGTAATTCTTACTATCTGGATTGAAACATCTACTATCATTTTGCGTGCTTTATCGGTAGGGTCGCCGATTGCTAAAGAAATTCCTGGTTTGGCCAGAGATCGCCATTCGCACTGACTTCATTGGGCGAATAGACTAAACGGCAAGGATCGACCTTAACTTACCCTTCAAACCATGAATGCCAGCGTTCGGTTTGAGGTGTTGCTGGTTACCACCGTATTTCGTCGCATGTATGTCATCAACTTGGGACGCTGTGAGCATACCATTGGACTTTACCCACTAATTTAATAATCCTCAATCGTTGGGACAGGCGACATCACCTTGCGATACAGGAATAAAGTAAGAATCATCTGAATGTGTCTCATGTTGCATAGTACTCTACAACCTGGATAAATCCTTGTCTGCAACACTTCAGAAGTTTATCAATCCCAATACCTTCTGCTGTAGCACAACAAAGTCACCTAGTGTGTTTTGAGAATCCGGCTCAGGTACCCCATTCACCAGCGGTGCAACATCCCAGCGTGCCTGTTCTTCTGCTGATGGTGAATACGCCCCCATCAGGATTCGTATGGCCAGCAACAGGTCCGCTACATCTACTTGTCCGTCATCATTGATATCGCCATCGGCGACAATCGGCACCGAAGTATCGTCCAGCGGGTCTGAGCCTGCGGTGATTTCTTCACCATCACTATAACCGTCCACATCCGTATCGAATAACAGTGGATCAGTATCCAACCCAGGTGTGTAGCTGGTGGGGTCACCATCACGATTAACCTCATCATAGTCCGACAGACCATCATCGTCCGTATCTGAAAGACTGAAATTCGTTCCCATAGATACTTCCAGATAATCTGTCAGACCATCCTCATCCTGATCCATTCCTGCAATTTCAACGGCAGTTAATGCTGTGTCGTAGATCCGGATGTCATCGAGCAGGCCGTTGAAATAACGTATCTCGCCTTCGCGCATTCCGAGGTGCACCCGGCGTATCGACATATCGATTGGATCAGTCTTGGGCTGCGGGAGCGCTGTGTCAAGAATGCCATTCACATAAATCCGTTTGTCCACACCATCGTAGACCATGGTGACATGCAGCCATTGATTGAGTGTAAAACTATAATCCGAGATCATGTCCTGCCCGTTGATTCGGAATCTTATCCGGTTGTTTTGCGTATACATGGCAAAGGTGTCCGATCCTCCGGCATTAGTACGCTTTGAAATAATACGCGAGCCCCCTGAAGTCCCTCCATCGTGCGGATATAGCCAGGCTGAGAGTGTAAGCTGCGTTCCCTTGATATCGAGCTCTGGGGTATTGTGTATGGCCACATGATCACCGGCACCGTCAAAATCGAGCGCAGATCCGCTGACTCCCGCCACCCAGGTTGAGCCGACCACTATGCCATCACTGGGACCAATACTGTCCATTACATTCAGCCCGCCGTCTTCATTCAATCGCCAATGAGCCGTTGGTAGTGTCCCCACCTGGGGCACGGCGATGACTTCAGGTGAAACTGGTGAATGCTGGCCCGCCACGTCTTCGGCTTTAATCACGTAGTAATACTGCTTGCCATTCTGCAGCCCGTTATCGATATAGGAACTCTCGCTGACCAGGCCAGAGACATTGCTAAAAAGACTTCCACGGGTTTCCGATCGATATACAAAGTAGCCGGCAAGATCTGCTTCAGGATTGTCTTCCCATTCCAGATTGATTTGACTGTCACTGTTGCTGGCCCGGGCATTTAACGGCACTGAGGGCACGCCCCAGCGGCTGGGTTTATCTACTGTCGTCGCATCGACCAGCTTGTCGATGATGGTGTTCATCGGCACATTGAATGTGTCAGAGCCTGACACACTGCCACCACGCCAGGCTGCCACAATGCCAAGGCTGGGGATCACAGTCATGACATCACGATTCCACATACCATTGACCTGAAAGGTGTCATTGGGTGCATCCGGCCATGTCTGTCCCGCCGGATTAAACCACCACATAAATCCGAATTTACCAGGCCCCTGTACCGTTTGATTATTCCCACCACCGTAGCTACCAATTCCAAGGTAATCACTGGTACCGGTGCCCTGAGTTTGTGGAAGTGTGTCAGGAACGCCCGTTTGCATGTAATCGTCAAAATAATTTTGCGGCAGGATGACCTGCCCGTTCCATTCACCCCGGTTCGCCCAGAACCAGCCAATACGTGCATAATCTCGTGGCGTCATCGTCACCCTCTGCTGATTTGAAAACAGCGCACCGTCTTCAAACTGAAGTGGTCCCAGCCTGGTGTTATCTGCAACCAGGGCATCAATTTCTGCGCCACTGGTTGCGTTAATACCAAACACTTTGTTCAGAATCGTGAGCACGTAGAGCTTTACGCCATAGTCATTGTAGGCCCAGTTTGTACCCGGAACATCCGGCAACGAGTAACCACTGGTCATGTTGGCAAGGTGGCGGAACTTCATGCCCTGGTCCGGTAAATCCAGTGCCCAGCTCTGGTCAATGATCAGGTCATCGACACTGTTCAGCCTCCCTTCGTTGATCGCAAAAAATAGCAATGTAGAAAACATCGCCTTGGACGCAGAGGCCCAGTCGCCGTGATCGGCCTGGTTACCCCAGCTATAGACGTAGTAACCGTCCTTGATCACTATGCCTGGCCCGTTACCACCAATGGCTGACTGAAGGCTGTCAAGTTTGGTCGAATCCATCCCCACTTCCTCGGGCTGTTTGAATTCCCAGGAGGTACCGGGAAAAGCTTTAACAGCATTGTTATCATTCGATACGTTGTAATCCGATTCTGGTACTAGTGGGTTCGCACCAACAACTTGCTGCTGGATGGTTTCGATAGCAGACCGGACGACTGTGGGCCATCCCGGAGGATTACCCTGTACCGGAGAGAAACTGCCGTCCTCAACTGCCAACACGATACCGTTTGCTGGATTCACGGCGATAAGATGACTGGCTGCTCCCAGTACTACGGCCCAGGTCGCATCTGCCTCGGGATACAAAATCTGATCCGTGTTGACCCATGTCATCAGGCCATAGGGACTCTCAGGAAAATCCACAACCTGAAGTCCAGTAATACCACCGTTGGCGTTGTTATAAATGGCGGGGATGCTATCGCTTTGCCGGGTTACCATCAGGTCCAACACCCACTCGGGTAGTATTCGATTGTTAACCCATACGCCTCCGGCAATCAGCAGTGTTCCAATCCTGCCCATATCTTCAAGGTCCATGTGCAGATTGATCCCGTCAGCAGCAACTGAACTGGACCAGCCCTGCGCGCCAATGGGGTCAAACAGGGCATCAGCGAGTACCGCATCATAGTTGTCCGTGAGATCAATCCTGCCCCATATGCGGGACAGCGCTTTGTTAAGCTGGTAGGCGTTGGCATCAGAGTATGCCCAAGCTGTGCCAGGCAATGCGGCAGAATCATCGAGGGCTGAGGTCTGGCTCAATACATGACGCCATGTAACATCGGCATCAATGCCGGTGAGCTCAGAATTCCACACACTGAGTTTTTCATCGAGCGACAGTATCAAGCTACGCTCGACTGCCACACCGACGGTTGCTGCGTGTATGCCGGTACTGACTGCATCGACATCTGTGTTCGAATTGAAATCACCCTCGATATGCACCAGGTAACCATGGCGCCACAGTGCCCACCGGCCCCCGGTAATCACGGACTGTAACGCACTGACCGTAGTAGTAGATAGACCTACTTCTGCGGGCTGCTTGATGGACTGATAGGAGATGGTTTCCCCCTCCGGGGGGTAATAGACACCATTACTGCCAACCTGTGCATGGGCGAGGCTGGGACATAGGCCTTCCATTAATATGATTACGGCCAGTAATATCAATTGTATTTTATTCATTGGCCGTGGTTGAGCTCAATCCAGTCCGGCAATGCAGCGCAGGACCGGGATAGCCAGAAAACCAATATACAGAATATATGCATTTGTCCGGCTCTACATAAACGAATATGGCTAAACCCAGTAATTAATAATACATACTATACTGTTCCCGTTATACGGATTATTAAACAATCTGCACATTGTCATAATAATTTACCTGTTTAGAAGTTCATTTCCGCCCTTTTGATAGAAATAATTCGCGAAGTATTACGAATAATTTCGTATTTCCAACTATCATCATATGCCATTTTTCCATTAGAGAACATAATGTTAGAGTTGGTGCAAGGCATTTTTATTGGGAAATAGCTCAAAAACAAAGACATATATGGACGCCCCCAAAAAGTCAACAAATAGTCTTCCTCACTGCGCATCAATCGCAATGATTGCTTCTTTTTACTGCTACACACCGGCATCGACAAGAAACAGGTCGTGCTGACATATATCCGGCCTCTTTATGGAAGTTTTATTATCGTGAACTTCCGGGCCCAAATGAGATCCGCACCTGACCGCCTAAAACACCCACTCGGTTTCAAAGAACCATGTCTAAGCCAGGCTTAAGCCAGGGCGGAATAACCGTTTATTCATCTTGTTCTGTGCACGATGGAGAAGCATATTAACCTCAGTAAAATTTACCGAGATCGATACATCTGATTCTTCTGCAGTAACGTCCAACAAAGCCGGGCCATTTTATTGGCCAGCGCAACACAGGCTTTATTTTTACCACGACGCAGTTCGATGGCTTTTAGCCACTGACTTAAATGGTCATTACGTTTCTTACAGTACCTCATCAGTGCGCGTGCGCCATGTATCAACTGCTTGCGCAAATAACGATTCCCCCTTTTTGTGATGCCTGTCATTACAAGTTTGTTGCCACTGGCATACTGTTTAGGGGTCATGCCTAACCATACGGAGAATTCCCGTGCATTATTAAAC